>JAJRUX010000023.1 GCA_024277575.1 Gammaproteobacteria bacterium
AAGATGAGGTTCTATCTCTCCGGCCAGTTCGTAGCCGAGGAAGAGAAACCAGCCTCCCGCAAACGGAAGTGGATGGTTTCCCGTGGGTTGAACAGCCTCCTGCCGCCACCACTCATCCAGTGCCGGCAGGAAACCCGAACCGTGCACCGGCCCGTCAAGCCGGCCGGCGCCATCCAGAATCAGGTGCTGACCGGGAAAGGCAAACAGGATATCGTAGCGGGCATGATCGCTACCCTGGGCGACGCTCTCCAGCAGATAGGGGTAGCGTTCCGGACTAGCCTCATGCAGGGGCAGCAGATCTCCGTACCATTCCAGGCTCCGGACGGTAGAGGAGGCTTGTGAGTGATATGCCATCAGACCGGCATTCCGCAGTAAATAAAGACGGCTTTGACCGTCAGGCTCCCGGGTTCAGATCCGGCTGAAAATCAGGGTTCCATTGGTACCGCCAAAACCGAACGAATTGGATATGGCAACATCAATTTTCATCTCCTGCGCCGTATGTGGCACATAGTTCAGATCACACTCCGGATCGGGAGTGTCCAGATTGATGGTCGGTGGGGCAACCTGATCACGAATGGACAAAACAGCAAATATCGCCTCAATACCGCCAGCCGCACCCAGCAGATGACCGGTCATGGATTTGGTGGAACTCATCGCCAGCTTGTAGGCATGCTCGCCAAAAGCCGATTTGGCCGCCATGGTTTCAGCAACATCCCCGGCAGGCGTCGAGGTACCGTGCGCATTGATGTAATCAACCTGTTCGGGATTGATACCGGCATTACGCATTGCACTCTGCATGCAGCGCTTCGCGCCTTCACCGCCTTCAGAGGGAGCGGTCATGTGCCAGGCATCGCCGCTCATCCCGTAGCCGGTCACTTCCGCGTAGATACGGGCTCCCCGCTCGCGGGCATATTCATACTCCTCCAGTACCATGACGCCGGCGCCATCACTGAGCACGAAGCCATCCCGATCCCGATCCCAGGGGCGGCTTGCCGCAGCCGGGTCTTCATTGCGCGTGGAGAGCGCACGCGCCGCGCCGAAGCCACCCAGACCACAGGGGGAGGTCGCCATCTCCGCCCCTCCCGCCAGCATGACATCGGCATCCCCGTATTCAATAATCCGGGCTGCGTCACCCACAGAGTGGGTTCCTGTTGCGCAGGCGGTCACCAGCGCGATATTTGGTCCCTTGAGACCATAGTTGATGGAAACATGGCCAGAGATCATATTGATAATATTGGCCGGAACAAAAAAGGGCGATATCTTCCGTGGACCGCCTTTCATATAGGCCGCATGACCTTTTTCAATCCCTGGCAGACCGCCGATGCCGGAACCGATGGCTACCCCGATACGCTCCGCATTTTCCTCGGTGACTTCAAGCCCGGCATCCTTGATCGCCTCGTCGGCTGCCGCAACGCCATAATGGATAAAGGTATCCATTTTGCGCGCCTCCTTGGCCGGCATATAGCGGGTAACATCAAAATTTTTTACCGAGCCACCAAAGCGGGTGGAAAACACAGTGGTGTCAAAATGGGTAATTGTTTCGACACCGCTGTTACCCGCCAGAATATTTTCCCAGGACGCGACAACATCCAGCCCCACGGGGGACACCATGCCAAGCCCGGTAACCACGACACGCCGTTTAGACAAATTAGTAATCCTCCTAGCCTAAATTTATTTCTCACCCCAGTACCGTAACGCAAAAAAGGCCGTAATTGCCACACAGCGGCAATTACGGCCCGGCGATCCTGTGGCAATCAGGCTTGGTGTGCTTTGACGTAATCAACGGCCTGCTGGACAGTGGTGATATTCTCCGCTTCCTCATCTGGAATTTCAGTATCGAACTCCTCTTCCAGCGCCATCACCAGCTCAACTGTATCGAGTGAGTCTGCGCCCAGGTCGTCAACGAAAGAGGCGTTTTCTGTCACTTCCTCTTCTTTAACCCCAAGTTGTTCTGCGACGATCTTCTTGACGCGATCTTCGATAGTACTCATACGAATTTATCCTCTTGATATGTTTCCAGGCAGCTTGGTTTGCGCTGCGCCGGGTATTGTATTGCAAAGTTTTATCAGATACCAGCCAGACAGGCCGAACTCCTTGACATATGTAGACTATCAAGGCGATAAATCAAGGCTATGCCATATACATGCCACCATTGATATGCAGGGTTTCGCCGGTGATATAGGCGGCTCCCGGTGACGCGAGAAAAACAACCGCGGCAGCAATTTCATCTACCTGGCCCAACCTGTTCAGCGGAATCTGCTTCAGCAACGCCTGCTTATGCTCGTCAGGCAGACCACGAGTCATGTCTGTATCGATGAAACCCGGCGCAACCGTGTTCACTGTAATGCCACGGGCGCCGGTTTCCCTGGCCAGCGCCCTGGTGAACCCCATCACTCCCGCTTTTGCTGCCGCATAGTTGGTCTGCCCGGCGTTACCCATGGCGCCGACAACCGAGGCAATATTGATAATACGCCCCTTGCGCGCCCGGCTCATGCTGCGCAGGCAGGCCCGGGAAAGACGAAAAACGGAACCGAGATTGGTGTCGATAATATCCTGCCACTCCTCGTCTTTCATCCGCATCAACAGATTGTCACGTGTGATTCCGGCATTGTTGACCAGCACTGTCGGCATGTCGAATGCCTGTTTCATTTCAGACAGCACGGCATCGATGGAGTCCTGATCAGTCACGTTCATCACCAACCCCCGGCCCTCAATGCCGCAGGCCGCCAGGTTCCGGTTTATCTGATCGGCACCCGCCTCGCTGGTTGCTGTTCCAATGACGGTAGCGCCAGCCTTTCCCAGCGCCTCGGCAATCGCCTTGCCGATCCCTCGTGTAGCGCCTGTTACCAGCGCAATTTCATTTTCCAATGGCATTTTGCAGACTATCCTCATCAAAAACAGGAAAAACGGTCATGTTCCGGTCAATACGCCTGTTCAGGCCGGCCAGCACCTTGCCCGGCCCGCACTCCACCGCGGTGTCAACACCCTGCGCGGAGATAAACGCTATCGTCTCCACCCAGCGCACCGGGCTGTACAACTGACGCACCAGGGCGTCCCGGATTGCGCCGGGATCTGTTTCAATCCTGACATCCACATTGTTGACAACGGGTATTTCCGGGGCGGAAATGGTAACCGTGGACAGACGCTGCTCCAGTTGTCTGGCGGCATCCCGCATCAGCGAACAATGGGAGGGAACGCTGACCGGTAGCAGAATGGCCCGTCTGGCGCCCTCTGTCTTCGCAATCTCAACCGCCCGCTGCACCGCGGCAGCGGTTCCGGCAATAACCACCTGGCCCGGCGAGTTGAAGTTCACCGCAGCTACCTCCTCGCCCTGCGCTGCCCGCTCGCATATGGCAATGACCTGCGAATCATCCAGCCCCAGAATGGCCGCCATGGCGCCCTCCCCCGGCGCAACAGCCTCCTGCATGTAGCGGCCACGATCCGCTACCAGGGTGATGGCATCCCGATAGTCAAGTGCACCGGAGCAAACCAGCGCAGTATATTCGCCCAGACTGTGTCCCGCCATGATTGCGGGCAATTCACCGCCCTTTTGCTGCCAGATCCGCCATACCGCCACACCCGCAGCCAGCATCGCGGGCTGGGTGTTGCAGGTTATGTTGAGTTCCGCCTCCGGCCCCTGCTGAACCAGCTGCCACAAGTCAAACCCCAGCATCCCGGAAGCTTCGGCAAAAGCATCAACCACCTGCGAGTGGTTCCGGCCCAGTTCGGCAAGCATGCTCACTGATTGAGAACCCTGGCCAGGAAACAGAAAAGCCTTTGACATCAAATCACTACCCATTTCGGTATAATTTAGTACTTTAAAAGAGCCGACCCCCAGGTAAACCCTCCACCGAAGGCCTCCAGCATCACTGTATCACCCCGCTGTATACGCCCGTCGCGCACCGCCTCGTCGAAAGCAAGGGGAATGGATGCAGCAGAGGTATTGCCATGTTTATCCACGGTTACCACCACACGATCCATCGGCATTTTCAGCTTTTTGGCAGTAGCGGAGATAATCCGGATATTGGCCTGATGGGGGACCAGCCAGTTAATATCGCTCTTTTCCATCCCGTTTGCAGCCAGAGTTTCATCAACAATGCGCCCCAACGTATTGACGGCCATCTTGAATACTTCGTTACCACGCATTTTGATGTAACCACGACCATCATCAAGATCGGCACATCCCTGGGAGATCCCGGTCGGTACGGTGAGCAGATCCTTGTAAAATCCATCAGCGTGCAGATGGGTGGATAAAATACCGGGGGTCTCACTGACCCCCAAAACCACTGCCCCCGCCCCATCACCGAACAGTACGCAGGTAGCGCGATCACTCCAGTCGGTAATGCGGGACAGTGTTTCGGCGCCGATAACCAGTGCATAGCGGGTTGTGCCGCTGCGCAGAAATTTGTCGGCAACACCAAGCGCATAGACAAATCCGGTGCAGACCGCCTGAATATCAAAGGCAGGGCAGCCGTGAATATTGAGACGATTCTGAAGCAGGCAGGCCGTGCTGGGGAAAATCCGATCAGGAGTAGTGGTTGCCACAATAATCAGTTCTATCTGATCCTTGTCGATGCCCGCTGCGGCAATCGCCTCTCTGGCGGCATGCTCGGCAAGATCGCAGGTTGTCTCTCCATCCGCAGCAACGCGGCGCTCTTTGATTCCGGTACGGTCGGTAATCCATTCGTCCGTGGTATCAACCATCTTTTCCAGATCGCGGTTGGTGAGGATTTTTTCCGGCAGATAACTTCCAGTACCGATGATATGTGAATAGTTCAATATAGTCGTCCTTATTACCCCGCTTGAGGCTCCACCAGCAAGGTCTCCAGGCGGGCGGCTATTTTCTGCGGCACACCTTTCTCCACCTCCCTAACCGCTTCACGGATCGCATTGCCGAAGGAGAAGCAGTCCGCACTGCCGTGGCTCTTGATGACAATGTGCCGCAATCCCAGCAGACTGGCGCCATTATAGGCCCGGTGGTCGATCCTGGCGCGCAACCGCTTCATCACCGGCATGGCAATTAGCGCCGACAATCTGGTAAACAGGTTGCGCTGAAACTCCTGGCGCATGAAATGTGCAATCAACTTACCCACACCTTCGGTCGTCTTGAGCATGACATTCCCGACGAAACCGTCACAGACCACCACATCGGCGATACCTTTGAAAATATCATCACCTTCAACGAAACCGATATAGTTCAGACCGCTGTCGGCAAGCAAGTGCCCCGCCTCCTTGACCGCCTCGTTACCCTTGATCTCCTCTTCCCCTATATTGAGCAGACCAACTGTTGGTTCCGGAACACCATCCACGGCGCTGGTCAACTCGGAACCCATCACCGCAAACTGAAACAAGTGGGCAGGACTCAAGTCAACGTTGGCCCCCAGATCAAGCACATGCACATGACCTTTTATGGTTGGCAGGGCGGTACAGATCGCGGGCCGATCAACGCCAGGCAGGGTTTTCAGAACAAAACGTGCGGTAGCCATCAAGGCACCGGTGTTTCCTGCGCTGACACAGGCCTGCGCTTTCCCCTCCTTCACCAGATTGATGGCAACACGCATCGATGAATCTTTTTTGTTACGCAGGGCATAAGAAGGGAGATCGGTCATTTCGACCTGCTGCGAGGCATGGGTAATCTGCAACCGTTCACTGGGGTTTTCTTTGTGCTGGGCAAGTACCTCGGTCAGAATCTGTTGATCTCCAACCAGATGAATGGAGAGATGTTTCATCTCCTTGAGAAGTTCGAGAGATGCCGGCACGGTTACAGCCGGACCATAATCCCCCCCCATCGCATCGATGGCAACTGTGCAGTTTTGTCCCATCAGGCTTGTTGTCGTCCGTAGTTACTCATAACCCCCGCTACCTGAAACAGATACGCCCCATGACAGGGGCGTATCTGCTAATCTGCCGATACTCCGAAATAACCACTTTGCGGAGCATCTATCAGGCTGAAACTATTCCTCACTGCCACCAATGACTTTACGCCCGCGATAATATCCATCAGCAGTGACATGATGGCGCAGGTGAGTCTCACCACTCACAGGATCAGTGGAAAGTGTCGGGTTTCTCAGCGCATCATGCGCACGACGCATACCGCGCCGCGAAGGGGTTTTCTTGCTTTTCTGTACAGCCATGACCTGTTACTCCTCAATTTAATGTTTATCACGCGTCAAGGCAGCCAACACAGAAAAAGGGGTTGCTCTGTCGCTTTCCGCCTGTTCATTCACCACCGTGGAATCTTTCCAGGCCGGACACTCTGCTGATGGATGCAATGCTACCATCGGCATGGCCAGCAGCAGTTCATCCTCGATGACAGACAGCAAGTCTGTCTCCATCTGCTCCACCCACAACGGTTCAAACTGCTCCGGGAGGCGAGATTCCTCTTCCTTGTTACGCACAAACCCAAACAAAAAGCGAGTATCTACAAGCACCTCCATTGGGTTCATGCAACGCTGACATATCACGGTAAATTCACTCGTCAGGCCGCCGCGCAGATAATGCACTCCCTGTTCCATTCCGAACTGAAGAGACACATCAACCCATCGTTCCGCGCCGTGAGCAGCAGAAACCAACCGCTTGAAAACGGACTGTTTTACCCGCCCCACATGGGTTTCTCCCGCCATGGCCAGACGATACAGATCCACAGTTTTCGGCAAGCCAGACAACATAAGCCGAACATTGTAAAATTAATCGGATTGGCTGTAAAGGATATAACCAAGCGCACGGGCAAAGGAACCTTCACCATACCCGCTTGTCTGTGATGAACGGGACAAGGCTGGTATCCTTCCTGCTCAAGCACAGTGTAGTGTACGGATAATTATAGTTTATGAACAAAACCATTCTACTGGTCATCGTAATCTTTCTGTTAGTGGCATTGACCTCATGCAGTGACAAGGCACAAGCTACCCCGACCGCCGTCACTATTGTCTATTCAGGCAATCTTGACGGCGAACTGGAGCCTTGCGGCTGTTCCGAAGCCGGGGATCTGGGCGGCATCCTGCGACGTGCCAGTAAACTAGTGGAACTGCGCAAACAGCAACCCGAACTGTTTTTAATCTCTTCCGGCAGTCTACTTGCCAATGCATCTCCGAGGGATCGGCTGAAAAGCGAGTATATCCTCAAGGGAATAGCTGCGATGAATTATGATGCTATCGGCCTTCAATGGAGGGACCTGTCCTATGGCGTTGATTTTATTAACATAACCCCACTACCCTGGACCGTTTTCAACTGGAAGAAAAACAATATATTTCCACCCCAGCGTAATATCAGGCACGGAGATGTTGAACTGGCCTTTTTCACCTGGCTGGAACCGGAAAACTCCCCTTTCCGCCAAATGAAAGGAGATCACAGTCCGGTGCAAGGCAATACGGATCAGCTGCAAAAAGCACTGCAACAAGCAAAACAGAACAGAGCAGTTACCGTACTGACCACCTCGCTGACTCTTGATCAGGCAACCAAGCTGGTTGCACTCAACCCTGTTGATATTCTTGTAATCAAATCCGCCTATGAAGAGTATGGTAAACCCGTTCAGCAAGGAAAAACCCTGATACTGCAACCCGGCTCACGGGGAATGCGGCTGGGGCGAGTTGACCTCAAAGTCGATGAAAAGGGGAATATTGTCTCATGGCAACATGACATTATTCCGTTACCGGAAAACATTCCTGATGCACCATTTCTGAAAGCCTGGTACGACGAATACAATGCCAAGGTAAAAGCCGCCTACCTGGCCAGCGTCGAACAGAGAAAGCTGCAGCAATCCGGACAGAGCCCCTACACAGGCAGTGAGGCCTGCCAGAGCTGTCATGAAAAAGCTTATGAAATATGGAGCAAAAGTTTGCATGCCCGCGCATTTGAACGACTGGAAGAGGTTGGAAAATCCTTCGATCCAGATTGTATCGTCTGCCACACAGTGGGCTTTGAACAACCAGGTGGCTACATCGATGCCCGACTGACCATGCATCTACTCAACGTCCAGTGCGAATCCTGTCACGGAGCTGGCAAGGCACATGTGGATTCACAAGGGAAAGAATCTACTCCAAATGCGGCGTGGCAGAAAGAGAAAATCTGCACCCAGTGCCATACCCAACCCCATAGCCCAGAATTTCATTTTGACAGCTACTGGACACGCATTGCCCATGAGTAACCCGGCACATGATGTGCCAAATAGCATATAAATTATCTCCCCATTAGCTAAAAGACCTGCGCCGCTGCAGAACCTGCTTCAGCACAGCACGCAGCTCGTCCGCAACAACGGCCCAGCTTCTCCCCTGCACACGCGCACGAATAATATCCGCATCCCAATTGCGCGCCAACCCTTCCTCGATACCTCTGGCAAGATCGTCCACATCATCGGGGTTGGTCATAATACCCAACAAGGGGCTATTAACAATCTCTGGAACCCCGCCGGTTCGTGATGCCACGACGGGTTTTCCACAGGAAAACGCTTCCATCAGCGTATTGGGCCAACCTTCAGTTCGACTTGGCAGTATCAGTAGATCAGCAGCATTAATCCAGCCGGGAACTTCATCGTGAGGTCTTGAGCCAAGCAGTAGAACACGACCGGATATTCCCAACTTCTTAATCATTCGCTTTATCCGAGGCATCTCTTCACCATCACCAATAATGACAAGCAGCCGCCCCTCCCCCTGAATTTTTGCAAAAGCTGGTATCAGAACATCTACCCCCTTGACAGGCTCCAGGCGCGCCACGCACACCGCAATTTCATCCTCGATATTCAGCCCCAATATCCGCCGCATCTCATCCTGGCTCTGTGGATAAAATTTTTCCTCCTCAATCCCGTTAGGAATGACCGTTACACGTTCGGGAGGGACATTCAGCCGGTTTACTATCTCCGTTTTCAATGCCTCGCTGACAGAGAGCACCTGGTCACAATTACGAAGCGTCCACCCGATCATTTTTCTTCTGATAAAGGGCTTGGCACACTGATTAATATCACTACCCAAGCAACCGATTACAATGGGAAGTTTAAAAATTTTTGCTATCAGAACGTTGGCAAAACCATCGGGAAAAGCCCAAAAACCCAGAAGAACTTCAGGCTTTTCCTGATGTATCACCCGCTGATAAAACCGATATAACGAAACAAACAGGAATGGACCATGCAGAAATCTCAATATTTTTGGAATAACAAAAAAACGCGGATATTGCACCTTAAGCCCATCTACAGTCTCCTCTCTGGAGATTTTTGCGTAAAAATCCAGGGCTCTGTATTTTAGAAATGAGGGGAAATAGGGAACGGGAACCAGAATTGTCAATTTGTCGCTTTCCGCCAGTTCCAACGCCTGTTTTTTGATATATACCCCTCGGTTAATCTCAAACCGATTAGGGAAAATTATCGTGGATAACAGTATGTTAATCCGCATGCCTCATCACTGGATAACCAGCCTCCCGAGCCCAAAAACTCAGTTTTGACCGGCTCTGTGCCGTTGCAGAACACGGTTTAACTCACTACGCAGCTCATCGGCAACAACCGCCCAGCTTCGGCCTTGTACGCGTGCCCGAATAGCATCGCTATCCCAACTGCGCGTCAGCCCCTCCTCAATTCCCCTGGCAAGTTCATCCTCGTTTCCGGGGCTAACCATGATTCCCAGCACAGGGCTATTAACTATTTCTGGTACCCCTCCAACCCGGGACGCAACTACCGGCTTGCCACAGGAGAACGCCTCCATCAGGGTATTGGGCCAACCTTCTGTAATGCTCGGCAATACCAGCAGATCGGCTGCATTAATCCACTGTGGAATTTCATCATACGGCTTTGAGCCAACCAGCAGAGCACGGTTCGACAAACCAAGCCGTTCAATGAGATTTTCAAGATGCTGTTTTTCGTCTCCATCACCAACAACAACCAACTGAGTTTCGCTACTATCAACCTGCGCAAACGCACGCAGCAAAACATCAACTCCCTTGATTGGATCAAGCCTAGCCACACACACGGCAATTTTTTTCCCCTTTGCAAGCCCCAATATTTCGCGCATTTCATCCCGATCCTGCGGATAAAACCGTTGTTCCTCGATACCATTGGGGATTACTGTTACCTGATGAGGTGGAACATCAAGCCTGTTTACGATCTCTGTTTTCAGCGCCTCGCTGACCGAAAGAACCTGATCACAATTACGAAGCGCCCAACCAATCAGCTTTCTCTGAATATAAGGCTTGGTGAACTTGTTGATATCGCAACCACGGCATCCAATCACTACTGGCAACTTGAAAAATTTCGCCATCAAGACATTGGCAAAACCATCAGGAAAGGCCCAAAAACCCAGTAGTATTTCCGGCTCCTCACTCTTTACCACTCTATGGTAATAGCGAAATACGGATAAAAACAGAAAAGGACCGTGAAGAAAACGAAGTATCTTTGGAATAATAAAAAATCGTGGATACCTTACCGGAAGTCCATCAATCTGATCTTCCTGAGGGATTTTTGCATAAAAACCCCGCGTACTGTTTGACAAAAATGACGGTAGATAAGGGACTGGGGCAAGAATTGTCACCTTGTCACGGCGAGCGAGCTCGACAGCCTGTTTTTTGATACAAACACCGCGGTTGATCTCAAACCGATTGGGGAAAAGAACTGAGGACAGGAGAATCTTGATCACGAAAAAATAATCATGCCAAACAAAAAGTACCTACTCAGAAAACACGCAAATATTATAGATTCGGCTCGTAAACTGTTCAAAAAACGGCCGATCGAAATCAATTGTTGCGTCTGGCTCTTCAGCAACAACCACCTTGCATGTTTTGATATCGTTTAGATAAGACACAACCTCCAATGGATCAATTCCTGCTCGTTTAACCTGTTCCCTGTGGGCTTCAAAAACCACAGCAAACTCATCACTGGAAGAAAGGGTTTTCAATGCCCCCTCTATTACAGCAAGCTCCCCACCCTCAACATCAATCTTGCAGAGGATTCTATGATCAGCGGGAAGATCGAGTTCATCTATTTTAATGACGGGAATATCACCCTGATCAGAGGGAACAATAAAGGCCGCGTGGTCATCAGAATCATGTTCCGGATACTTCAGTTCTCCTTTACCACAAAAATTGGCTACCGCTACATTTTTTGCTTCGGCATCAACGGGAAGCAGTTTCAGATTGCTCTCCAGTCGACGAAAAGAACGAGCGTTTGGCTCAAAAGCAATAACCCGGTCAATGCAGTTACAGGACGAAACCAACAGTGCACTAAGCAAACCGATATCAGCACCACAATCCAGCAGAAGAACCGGTTTTTCAGATCTTGAGATATGGGAGTGAATCAGACCGATCAACTCACGTTCATAGCCGTGAATACTACTTAAATCGTACGACTCTACATAGGCAGGAATATCTATTTTAACATCACGGCCCAGCTCAAATCGCACCATAACATCCAGCCAGCCCTTTGTCCGGGCCATATCCTCCAGATGGTATCCCCCCTTGATTCCCTTTTGCTGCAAAAAATGGGCTAGTTGCAGAATCAGAGGGAGCGAATCCGTCATCCTGTAATCTATTTTTCCTTGAGACATCACAACCCTCCTTGGCAGACTCTCAAATAACGAGTCCGGTTAGACTGTATAAAAAAAGAACTGGAGCGTCAAACAGTTCCTGATATAACCATTCAGCAAATGGTAAATTATTCCGGTAACTGTTCAGATTGCCCCGGAAATCCGTCAGTTCAAAGGCGGAAAATGTGAGTCTGCATGGACAAGTGACCATTTTCCAACGCAGAAATGGCGGATTTCCGGGGTGAGCCTGGTAGGTACACTATCCATTACTCCTCCACGCGCAAGGGACGCATGGGTGAGTTATGCCAGCCAGATACCCTATTCTGGCGAAACTCGATGTAGGACGGACCATAGTCCCAGCGGGTTGCACTCTTGAACAGGGGCTCACCTTGGATATGAGCAACCTCTTGAGAGCTTGATCCGAGACGGATGGTTCTTTTACTGATGGTATCTGGCATGGATGTTGTTCGTAGGGGTGTTTCAATATCATTGAGCCACCCTGAAACACGCCCATTTTTAAAATAAACAACCGACTTGCCAAAAAACCATGAATTATCTTTAACGGAAGTAGGCTCTCCTTGTATAAAACGAACCACCTCCGGAGCATCACCAAACCCAAACAATTCTGCTTGTGAAGCATTCTTCCCCAACCCAATATCAAGGTTGGCCCGGACACTATCAACCTGAACCTCACTAACCATGGGGAGCTCTTCTTTTGAGGCTGGCCATGAGAGCCATATGGTGAAAACCACAAGCGGTGCCACAATAAACAATGGCCAGCCACCAAAACGTTGCCGCTCTCCTTTTTGAAAAACAGTCTCATTTTCATTGAGATCTTCTGCAGCACTGACAGGAGTATCAGGCTGATGCAGCTTGGGACGCGCACGCAGTGGCATGCAACCATGCTGCTTGTAGTATTCAGAAATCGTATGCATGGCCAGATTGATCGCGCGCTGTTTTTTCTCGGCGATAACCCTTGCATCACGATCATCCGGATGTCGATCGGGATGCCATCTTTGCGATAGCATTTTGTAGTGCCGGCGCGCCTGTTCCCAATTGCATCCCGTTCTCAGACCCAATACTCGGTAACAGCGAATATAGTCCGGTCGGCGGTTACCCTGCATATCTCATCATCATCTGCCACACATCAGCGCCGATAGCTAACCGCAGCGAAAACCATCAGGTCACTATAGTCGGAGCTGTCCACACTACTATCCCTGCTTTCCCACTCCGTACGGAAACTATAGGAAAGACGAGCACTACGCTGAAAGAATATGCCCCAAAACGGTGATACTGTATCGTCATTCCGATTATCCAGTTCATAAACAGTGCGGGCATAGGAGATACCCAGATCGGTGCTCATACTTCCGCCAAATCCCTTGCTCCAGACGATCCTGATGTTGATCAGATGCTGATCCAGATCAGAACTGCTTAAGAACTCCTGTTTCTGATAATTCACTCCTGTTTCCAGAACAGATCGGGCCCACTCGGTACGATAGAGAAGCTCCAGCTCACTGTTTGTATATACCTGTGAGGAAATTATGTTGCTGGTCACTGGCGTTGCCCTGCTCCTACCTGATACCTGCTGGGCGGCATCCGCAAAACCATGATTAAACCCCATCGTAAAGCGGCTTGCCGATGAGATTAAACGATTCCACACCAAACGCGCATAGGGGCCATACTCATCCCCACCACTGGCAAAGTTGATCCCAAGCCCCCCCAACTCCATTCGCAGACCCGACCTGCCATACTGCTTGTCCCAGGCAGCAAACAGACCTATCTGCTGATAATCGTCGGCTTCCGCGTTATTGAAATCAACACTACTCCATGTCATGTTTGCAGACACATCCGTCAGAAGGGAGCTCTCCTGAATCAGGCTGGTACCCAAATACCAGCGGTTGCTATTAAACTCAGTGGTTTCCTCGGCATAGGAGTTCATATAGCGCATATCAACGGTTACACGGGTTGTGCTGTCGAAGCGGTAGCTAAGAGTGGGTCCGGTAGAAAGCACATTGGTCTGCTGAACATTTCCTGGTGTCCAGGCCTGGCGGGTCAAAACAGGTTCTATTGATAAGGTATCCTCAACTATCCAGAATAACCTGCCCTGTAACAATGACCATTTAAGGTCGGCGTTCAGGTAGCTGCGAGTCTCATCTTCAAACACACCACTCAAATAGGAAAGATGCTCAAGATTGACACCGACACTACCTTCGAGATCGATAGTATTCTCTTCATAACGAAACCCAACCCGCAGTGCATTTGTGAACTCATCTATCTCATTTTCAGCAGTACGGGCTATATTGGTCGAATAACCCAGCTCATCTCCTACGGAATAGCGCCACTCGCCGGCACAAAGACTCGGTACAGAAAACGATAGAACCAGCAGTAAACCAGCGGCGCGGGAAATCATCCTTGATTCTGTAACGTTCACTGTCCCTCGGAAAACACCACACCTGCCAGTTTGTCCCTGCCAATCTCCGCAGCCACTTCAGCGATCTGTCTGCGGGTTGATTTTGCATAACCAACACACAAGATAACAGTGTCACTCAAATCTGCCAGAACCTTGGCATCCGGAGACTCTGCTACCGATGGCGCATCAATTAGTACAAACCGCTCCCGATATCGCGAACGCACCTCCTCAAGAAACGCTTCCATATGAACCGAGGTGAAGTAATCAGAAACCGACTCATGCTGCTGGCCAGCCGGCACCAACCTTAAACGGGGGATACCGGTAGGGTAGATCAATCGTTCAACCGACATATCCTGTGAACGCTCAATATAGTCTGTCAGGCCATACTCACAGCTGACATCCAGCAGATCATGCTGGCAGGGATTACGGATATTACAATCCACCAGTAACGCTGTTTTGGTATCATCAAGCGCTATTGCTGCAGCCAGGTTTGACGCGATAAAACTACCTCCACTATCTGGTGCAACCGGGGAAATCATTATCACAAATCCCTCTCCCTGGTTCATGCTGAACAGCTTGGCTCGAAGCCCACGAAATGCATTCAGTGCTTCACGATCAGCCATACCGGGATGAATGATTTTTCGGGAACTCAGCTGTTCCGCCGTCTTAATCTCCCCTTCATGCATACGACTGATTTCACGCGCCGACTCCAGTCGTTGCTCTATATTACTCCCGGTCCCCCGAGCCAGAATCTCTTTTTGCACTTGATCATCCATAGTTTATTATTTAATTTAGCGCACCAATCCGTTGTTATTATTGAATAATTATATTACATGAGTGTACCGCATATAACCAACGTAACCGTACCCGGAAATCACTGCAATTACCACCAGCACCAAAGCGATATTGACCAACCGTGCTGTCGTCCGGCCTCGCGGCGTTTGCAGCGTTGGAATCACCGCCAGAAGTCGTAATTTTAAATCCTGTTGCAGTACGGCGTATTGCCGAACCCTTGGATCAATTTGAATAACCGATGCTATCATAGCCAGCGGAATCCCACTGCCAAACAGCAAACCAGCTATCATGAAATGGAGCAGTCGCAAACCGGTTGGTTTAAGAGGTAAAACGGCAGGTTCCTGAATCTTGAACGATAGCCCCTGTCCCTCCTGATCAAGGCTCATCGATACACGTGCATTTTCACGGCGCCGCAACAGATCACTATACAGGGTACGATTTACCTCATAGTCCCGCATCAACTCCGCCAGTTCCGCTTCAGAGTCTGTGATACGGACACTGCGCTCCAGCGCCTCCGACAGAAAACCTTCTGTAATCTTCGCCCGGGTTTCCAGCGTAGCTATTTCGGTTCTCGCCTCGGAGAGCTGCCTCCGTAACTGTTGATAGAGGGGATTGCGCTGAATAGCTGCTGTTCGGGAGTCATTTTCACCGCTCTGCAGTGCAGCAATAATCTCTTTGCGTCGCGCCGCCTCAGCGACCACCAGCTCCTCCATCTCCTGAATCTGATGATTCAGGCGAATGATATCAGGATGACTCTCTTTATAGCTCAACAGCAAATTGTCGCGCTGCTGCTGCAGCTCGGCAATGCGTTCACGAAACTGCTGCTCCTTGGTCAACTGCTCAGAAAAGGCAGCCTCTCCGGACAATTGGCTGTTCAGTGCCTTTGCCCGCTCGCGCGCTTCACTAAGTTGCAAACGCGTCTGTTCGAGCTGCTGTCGCAATTGAGTAATACGTGCATCAACATCTGTCTGTGATCCAGGCCGGGCATCAGCGTTACTACCACGAAAATTTTTCAGGCGGATTTCGGCATCCAGCAGTTTTTTGTGGTACAGCTTGACCTGGCTGTCAACAAATTCAAATGCCGTACGGCTCTCATCTCTTTTCGCCCGCAGACTTTCCTCTATAAACAGCGCAGCAAAACGCTCCGTGGTTTTAAACGCCCGCTTGGGATCACGATCCGTATAGGAAATCCGCAATAATCCAACGCCGACACTATCAACACGGGTGCGTTTCGAGATCTCCTCGGTGGCCGTTTCAATCTGAAGTGGGGTCATCTTGGAGAGAGGCCAGCCCGCATAGTCCATCACCTGTTCCAGCACACGGCGGCTTAAAATAATCTCTCGCGCATTTCCAGCCAGGGACTGAACACCGGTGGCCACTGCCGTGCCTTCCATCAGTGGCGTGATAATATTTTTTTCGCTCGCCAGAATAGTAGTGGATGATTCATATTTTTGTGGCCAATAAAGCCCGGCAATCAAAAACAGCAGTGACACAACGGCAAAAATCAGCACCATTTTGCCCTTGTTGGCCCTGATTTCGCTCCGCGCAAGATAGACCCACTGTTCAATATTCATCTGCAAACCTGTTCATCATCAGAAACGCCGCTCCGGAACTGAAATAATGTCCCCCGGCATCAGTTCATAGTTCGTTTCCAGTTCGCCCTGATAGAGAATCTTCTTGAGATAAACGGGAAAAGCCTGGGATTTCCCGGCCTGCTTTCTGTATAGGGTAGTCCGATTGGGGGCCGCAAATTCAGTTATTCCGCCTGCTGCGAGCACAGCGTCAAGCACCGTCATCCCCGGGCGGTGAGGAATGGATATCGGCTGAGTAACAGCGCCGGTAACCCGTATCCTGGTCAGGTAGGTATGACTGACAAGCTGAACCACACTGACCGCGACCTGTGGGTCACGAATGTACTCGCCCAACCGCTCTCGTATGGTTGCGGCGACCTGCTCCGGGGTCTTGCCACCAGCCTGAACGTCACCGATGATCGGCATGGTAATTTTCCCGTCCGGACGCACCGGACCGGTCACTGAAAGTTCTGCATTACGCCACACCGACACAGCGATAACATCGTCAATGCCGATATGATACTCGGTAGCCGCAGGTACACTACTTTCCGGAGCAGTAGCTACCGGTGGGGTAGTGGCGCAACCGAAGAAAAACAGTGGAAGCAAAGCAAGCAGAACAACCTTCGTGGAGATAACCCGTCGCGTTTTTAACATCCCTATGACCCTGGCAGTAATCAGGCTTCCGTAGCATGCAGCCGTTAGTGTATCGGCCGTCCCGTTATCTATTGGTATTGTATAATACACGCTTTACCATGGCAATTGGCATGACAAAAACAAAGTTTATACCTTGTGCTCCAGCAAGGTTATAATTGGCAATTGCACCGTTCTCAACGGCTAGGTAAATATCTGTATATCGATATATATATATAGTATTACTCTGGCCAAAAATATTACTGTTAAATTAAATGGAATATCTGTCTGACCGCAAGGAAAGGCCGTTGACAATAAATACAAACCGGAAGTAATGCAAACAACACCAGCCAGAACCGCTTTCTCACTCACCTTGGTCTATCTGGCATTGGTGTTTATCCGACCGCAGGAGTTCTTACCGGCGCTGGAAGGAATCCCTGTCCTCCCGGCAATGATGGCAATTACGCTGTTTTCCTGGCTGCTTTCAAAAAACAAAACTATTGAAATTCAGCAATTTTATGCCGTTACCCTTCTGTTTGTCTTTGCCGTTCTATCGGTTGCCTTGTCTGGATGGATTGGCGGTATGGCGCCCGCAGCCGGAAAGCTGATTCCTACTTACATACTGTTCATCCTGATCGCAAGCACAGCAACCACCGCCGAACGCCAGCGACTTCTCATGTGGGTGTTTGTAGGCGGGGCGGTAATGATGGCTGCGCATGGAGTACAACAGAGATTTACCGGAGTGGGATGGACGGGTGAAGTCCCCCTGATGGGACGTATCCGCTATATCGGTATTTTTAACGATCCCAATGACGTCGGTCTGGTACTCGTCTGCGCCTTGCCGATGGCATTTTATCTATTTTCCTGTTATCGCAGCGGGCCAGCCAGGCTTTTTTTCGCTATTGTTATCGGGACCATTCTGTACGGAGTGGTGTTGACAAACTCCCGCGGCACCACGCTGGCAACAGCCCTGTTGGCAGGACTCTATCTCTGGCGCCATCAGGGCGTCATCAAAACAGTCATATTCGGGGCTGCAGTTATACCGGTTATACTAATGATGTCCACCCGCATCGACACCATCAGTGCCAGCGAAGAATCGGCACATGGGCGTATTGAAGCGTGGTACGAAGGATTCCAGATGTTGAAATCAAGCCCGCTTTTTGGCGTGGGATTTGATCGCTTCACCGAATATAACGCTCTCACAGCACACAACTCCTTTGTATTGGCGCTTGCTGAGTTGGGGGTGCTCGGCTATACCCTTTGGTTCTCTTTCTTGCTGTCATCTGCAGCGATGATGCTATATCTGCATAAACAGCACACCTCCTCCCGTCAACCCAAAAGGGAGGACTGGGAAGAACTGGTGGCAGAGTACAGTTATGATGCTGCAGATGATGCCGTTCCGCCTCCAGATAGCGAAGGGAGCAGCGAGACAGAAAAAGCATCAATGTGGAAAATCAGTCAGGAAGACAACACCATCGCCGACGTGTTGTTCTTTTCATTCATCGGATTTTCCACCACTGCTTTTTTTCTCAGCCGCACTTATGAGGTTGTACTGTTTATTCTGTGCGCCATGGCCGCGAGCCATTACCTGGGTGTCCGCATGCGCACTCCCGAACTGCCGGCGTACGGCTTTTTCAGCCGGCTGGGTCTTTGGGTCACCCTGTCTCTGATTTCGATCATAATGCTCTACATCATTACGAAAGTATTGATGTTGAGCGCATAACGGAATAACGAATTTACACCGCAAAAGGATATTGATCAGATGTTGAACTACGTCAGCTTTGCCGCCGCTATTTTTCTGATTCTGCTTGTAGCTCTCGCTATTCTCTGGCGAGAAATGCGTAATAAACAGATGCATTTGTGGCTGGGATCCTATCTGAAACGAAAACAACGACCGGAAAACAACGGACCGACCCATGTCATGTTCTGTTTCGTGGATCACTACGAACCGATGTGGCTGAACGTCAGCTACGAGCAGGAAGTTGAGCGGGTCAACCGCTGGTCACAGGAGTATCCGCAACTGGTTCAAAACCACCGTGATGCAGATGGATGTTATCCAAAACACACCTTCTTCTATCCCGAAGAGGAGTATCGCAAGGAGCATCTGGATACGATTGCCGATCTGTGCAGTAAAGGGTTTGGTGAGCTGGAGATCCATCTCCACCACGACAACGACACCGAGGGGGGACTGCGCGAAAAACTGCGCAGGTTTACCCGGCTGCTTAAAAAAGAGCATGGGGCAATGAGCACCTTTCCCGGCACTGACCAACCAGCCTGGGGGTTCATTCATGGTAACTGGGCCCTGGATAACTCACTCGCAGACGGCAGCGGGTGTGGTATCAACAATGAGCTAATCATCCTGAAAGAGGAAGGATGCTATGCCGACTTCACCCTCCCCTCCGCTCCCAGCAGCGCACAGACCAGCAAGATAAACGCTATCTATTACGCCAAGGATGATCCCGCAGCCCCCAAATCCCACGACGATGGACGTGATGTTCGTGTCGGCGGAAAACCGTGGGGTGATCTAATGATCATTCAGGGACCATTGATGCTGAACTGGAAAAACCGCAAGTGGGGGATCCTGCCCCGGATCGAAAACGGAGATATCCGCAGCGTAAATCCACCCACGCCGGAGCGGATCGATCTTTGGGTAGAAGCAGGCATCCACGTACAAGGCCGACCGGAGTGGTTGTTTATAAAAATATATACCCACGGGACCCAGGAGAGAGATATGGATTGTCTGCTGGGTGAACCGGTAGACCGGATGTTCAGCTACCTGGAGCAGCGCTACAACGATGGTGACAACTATCAGCTGCACTATGTCAGTGCCCGAGAGATGTATAACATCATCAAGGCTGCCGAGGCAGGAAATAGTGGCAATCCAGCCGATTACCGCGACTTTATTCTTCCCCCTCCCGCCAACTGCACGGCAGCACAAACATAAATGAGTATTACCGCCCGGGTCATTCACTCATTGAAGTGGCTGACTTTTACAAAATTTCTGGCCCAACTGTTGCGCTGGGCTGTCACTTTTATCGTCATCCGCCTGCTGATGCCGGAAGATTATGGCATCTATGCCATGGCAGACGTGGTCATGTACTTTTTCGCCCTGTTCAGTGGCGCCGGACTGGCATCCGCATTAATCCAGGTTCGCAACTTCAGCAAGATCCAGATGCGGCAGATTCTGGGGCTGCTGATTGTAATCAACGTTGCACTCACCTTGGCTGTGTTCCTGCTTGCGCCCGGAATTGCCGACTTTTATCAGGAGGAGCGCGTAATACCCGTTCTCTATGCCCTCCTGATTGGCTTTCTGACAGTCACCATCGAAACCCTGCCGACCGCCATGCTGGAACGGGAGATGCGTTTTAAAACACTCTCGTTAATCGAGCTGGCAGCGGCAACAATATCCGCTGTGGTAACGCTGCTTCTGGCACTGGCCGGATACGGCGTGTGGAGTCTGGTAGTTGGCCATCTCAGCGAACTGGTGATGCGCGCAGGACTGAAATTTGCCGCTCACCCGATCATGATTCTGCCGCAGTTCCGGTTTGGAAAATCCATTCATTTGATCACATTCGGCGGAATAAAAACCCTGACCTTTCTGGCCTGGTTTGCCCTTGTCAGCATTGATACCATAATCGGTGGCCGCCTATGGGATACGAAGACGCTGGGGATCTACGCTGTTGCCCTGCAACTCTCCTATATTCCCATGAACAAACTGGTCCCACTGGTCAAACAGGTTGCCTTTCCTGCCTACGCGAAAATTCACCAGACCGATAGCGATATAGTTCCCTATATCATGAAAGCCAACGGCCTGATCCTGATTATGGCTTTCCCGATATTCTTTGGATTTGCTGCAACAGCCTCAAGCCTGGTACCGCTGCTGCTGGGTGAAAAGTGGCTGGCAGTGGTTTTGCCGGCCAGCTTGATTCCCCTGATACTGCCTTTCCGTGCATCTCAGGAGCTGATGGATCCTGCCTTTGAAGCATCCGGCCGGCCACAGGATGCATTGAAAAACTGGCTGATTGTTTTTGCGGTACTGGCGCCAATGCTCTATATCGGCGCCCTTTATGGCGGAATAGCCGGAATGTGCTGGGCATGGGTTATCGGCCTCCCCCTTACCTATATAATAACTTCCTGGCGCGCAATCAGGTACCTTCGCCTTCCCGCCAGCCCGTACATCAGCGCTGTATTGCGGCCACTACTTGCCGCAGCCGTTATGTTTGCGGCAATTCATCTGTTACGCTATCTCATCAGCGGAACGGTTCCGCTCGCATTGCTGCTGGCGCTGGAGATCCTGCTCGGGGTAACCGTTTTTCTGGCAATGGCCTGGCTACTCTGTCGCCAGGAACTATTTCACCTGTTTGAACTGGGGAAGCGACTGAAAGGATGACAATAGAAAAGACCACAGCTCGAAACTGTTCGGCTTACCACAAAAACCTACAATTCGCTGAATAGTTGCTACAGATCAAGCTCGGCACTGGCCAAATACCATTTTTTGTTCTGCTGTTCCAGCAGCTGCGGCAAGCAAATATCCAGCCTGGGACCCACCAGCATTCCTGCCCAACCATCAGTATCACGGGTTACAAAACCGGCCTGATTCAGGCTATCAAGCAGCACAGGCGACCCCACCACACTGAGATTAATTACTGTTTCCCCGGCTTCACGCATCCGTTTCCAGAACCTGGCCAGCAGTGGCTTCAACAACCGCTCTTTCAGTACCTGAATATCATCCACCATCAGCACCTCCCCCTGTGTGGAAAAAACCAGATAACCCAACAGATTGTCCATCTCATCAAGCAAACAGAAATAGCGGTTGGATTCCGTGGGGCTAAGCTGGTAGCGCCAGTGCACATAGCTCAGATCATGAACTCCGCCAAACCACAGATCGGGTAACCGCGCGTTCCAGAACACCCCCCAACGCTGATCAGGCACATCCAGCAGAACCCCTCGCAGACCATCTTGTTCAGAAAACAACGACAGCATATTCCTGGAACGAAAAACCAGATCCATCCCGAACCCCGCAACTGCGGCAACGGGCAGCGGATAGTTTTGCTGACGCAGTTTGGGAAACGATCTGAGCAGCTGGGCACCTCGCCAGGAGTTGCCCACCTTCTGGTAACCAATACGCTGAAAAACCCCGCGGGATTCCTGATTGGGAAAACTGAA
>JAJRUX010000024.1 GCA_024277575.1 Gammaproteobacteria bacterium
GCGGATTTCCAGGGTAAACTGAGTAGTTATGGGTTCAAGTTAGTCTCATCGCCTGACTGGATATTGTTCATTACAAGGTCAAGGAGAAAATGGTCGCCACATCAGCAAGGAAGCCTGTACCGTTTTGGGGAGGGCAAACAGAAGCTGCTGGGCCTCTCCTCTCCAACCAGGAATACGCCCTTCACTGGCTCAGTATGCTGACTGACTTGCACAATCGAGGATATCTTCATCGCCTGCATGGGCGGACTCAAAGGCCTCCACTCCAAGGATACTTCTCCGCTAACACTCAGAACGCCGGAAGCTGCCGAGAGTATCTACCCGAACACCAAGATTACTTGAGGTTGTGTGTCCGGGATAGTCTAGCCACTTCATGGGCAGGAAAAAGAGATTGACATGTGGCCGGTAGCAATCGGCATTCTGGAGAAGATTGCTGCCAGCGGCAGCGCAAGCGCACTATACAACCTGGCGCGGCTGCATGAGGAACGGGGCCGGGACAAAAGCGCACGGCATTACTGGTTGCAGTTGCTCTCCCGGGATGGTCTGATACCTGCAGCTTATCTCCACATCGCATGCAAAAACAGTTCACAAGCCAAAAACTGTGGAGAACCTCATCCTCCAGCCCAAAAGTCGGCCACCACTACAGCTCAAACTTGAAACCGGGATTAGTATCGAGTCGCCCGCCGTTAGGAAACAACTACAAAACTGGCGACTTCAGCGCCGCAATATTGGCCCGTTGGCGACCAGCCTCTACATCGCTTCCAACGGTAACTCATGGCTGGCAATCGATTCTCGGTTGTCTGTTGCCGTCTCTCTGGATCACCCTTACCGGACGACCAAGGAGCTTATTCAGTGCTGCGGAAAACCATTTGCTATCGAAGTTCTTGCCGATGGAGAACTCTGGTCCTGGGGAAACTGGTCCGCAGTTATCAGTGACAAAACCGTACTGGAACTCTGGATAGCTGACTCCCTCCCTACTAATGGCGAAAAAACAGCTTCATTACCTTGAAAAGCGCCACAAAAAACAGGTCTCAACGCTGATCTATCGCCACATAATCCCGTAACGGTTCACCAGTATAAACCTGAGTAGGCCGGAAGATACGATTATCACCCAGCTGTTCACGCCAGTGAGCCAGCCAGCCCGCGGCACGGGATACGGCGAAGATAGGGGTGAACTGATCCGATGGAATACCCATTTCATCGTACAGAATCCCGGAGTAGTAATCGACGTTGGGATAGACCCCCTTTACGGCCAACCGCTCTTGTGCGGCCTCCTCCAGAGCCAAAGCGATCTCCAGCTTGGGACTGGCTTCGCTGCCGCGGTGTTCCATCAACTTGACCATCAGCTTCTGCAGGATGGGAGCTCGGGGATCCTTTACCTTGTATTCACGGTGCCCCATGCCCCATATTTTCTCTGTTTTCGCCAATTTTTTGTCCAGCCAGCTTTTGGCATTGGCCGGTGTTCCTATCTCTTCCAGCATATCCAGCACGCGCTCATTGGCACCACCATGGAGCGGCCCTGAAAGTGTACCGATGGCGGCAGCGATTACACTGTAGGGGCTGGCCAGAGTGGAGCCGGCCACCAGTGCAGCAAAGGTAGAAGCATTAATAGTGTGCTCCGCATGCAGGATCAGACAGGTATCCAGAATCCTGGCCAGAATGGGATCCGGTTCCTCGCCGGTAAACATGTACAGGAAGTTTTCCGCAAAATTCAGATCAGTACGGGGGGGAATAGGATCATAACCGTTACGCAAATGCTCCCAGTTAGTCACAATCACCGGCATGCAGGCGATGATATTTACCGTCATATTGTGAATATAATTCAGATCGGTACAGACACCACTGCCGGTAAGGCACTCGCTACCGGGATAGAACATGCCCAGGCTGGCAACGCCGGTCTGCAACATATCCATGGGGTGCCCGGTGGCTGGCAGGTGCTTCATCATCTCGCGAATGTTGTATTTTACCCGCCGACTGCGCCGCATCTGTTCATCAAATGACGCCAGTACATCAGCTGTTGGCAACCGTCCATCCAGCAGCAGCAGGGTTGTCTCTTCAAAATTGCTCTGTTCAACCAGCTGTTCGATGGGATAACCGCGATAGGCAAGAATCCCCTTCTCTCCATCAATGTAGGAGATATTTGATTTGGTGGCGGGGACCCCTTCCAGGCCGGGTAGATACTCGCTCATTGGCTGTTTACTCCAGAATCGGTGTTATTTAATACGCATCGCAACGCCTGCCTTACCGAGGCAAGCCGCAGAATAACAAACCGTAAGGATAACAAAGAACAGGTTGCGCCGGGTAGCAGCAAACAGCGGAGGGAGAGAAACGGAGGAGCTATAGCAATGCCGGGTTTTCCGGCAGATCTTGCAGGGGAGGCGGTCTGCCGTCCCCCGCAGAAAGAAAATCAGGCAGAAAAGGAGGAACCACACCCACAGGTGGTGGTTGCATTCGGATTACGGATCACAAACTGCGAACCCTCCAGACCCTCTGTATAATCAATCTCCGCCCCCACCAGATACTGGAAGCTCATGGGATCAATCAGCAGGGTCACGCCGTCTTTCTCCACTTCGGTGTCCCCTTCGTTGACGGTATCATCAAAGGTAAATCCATATTGAAACCCGGAACAGCCGCCACCGGAGACAAAAACACGCAGTTTGAGGTTTTCATCACCCTCTTCAGCGATAAGTTCCCGCACCTTGGATGCGGCATTTTCAGTAAAAATCACCGGGCTTTCTGTTTCAACAGCAGCACTTTCGCTCATAACCAGTTCTCCACATTCAAAGCTATAAAATCAATATATATATCCCAACCAATTCAGTCAAGAACTCCTGTTTCTGTCATGTATAATCCAGTATACGACAAATATCCGGCAGTTATAAACGTAATAAGTCAAGGTTAAGACGGGAATGAAACAATCCAACAAAACAGCAGAAACAGGAATAGTATTGCTGTCGTTGCTCCTGTTAACGCTGCTGGCACTGCTGCCATTTGATCCTCAGGGGCCTTTTGACGCTCGTAACTACCAACGGGCCAGCTGGGTTGAGCTTGAGTTTCCGCTAGCTGGCGCGCTTATCGAACCGCTTCTGGCACCCGGCACAGCACTTGCCGGAGAACCGGATGTACGCATAGCAACTGTCTCCACCCTTGTCTGGATCATTGTCATCACAGCTGGGCTCAGCCTCTACAGGCAAAAACGCCATTCCAAACCAGCCTGTCTGTGGCGGGCGCTGATTACAGCTGCCGCTGCGACGGGCTTCTTTCTCAGTTACCTCTGCTTTACCCTGCTGGTTCCGCTGCCCGGCTGGAAACTGAACACGACCGATCCGAATCTCATCATTGCCGATCTGCAGACCCATACCGTCTATTCCCATGATGGACTGGTGACACCGAAGCAAAATCTTTCCCTGCACAAGGCCCGGGGATTCGATGTGGTGGCTTTTACCGAACACAACAACCCGGCTGGCACACAGATTTCCACCTCCCGTTCCCACAATGACGAAATGCTCCCCTATGCACTCACAGGAACAGAGGTTCGTGATCCTGACCAGGCTTTCGTGCTTTCTATTGGCTGGTTGCCCCAACAGGATAAATGGACAGAGCAGTGGTTACAAAATCTCGACAAACAGCCGGTTATTGCGCTGGCCTGGAAGCTCTCTGTAACCGACGTGCGCCGCCTGGCCGCTGACGGTTTAACCGGTTTCGAGATTGCCAATGCCGGACACCCCGACATCCCCCTGAAAGTGCGCAATGCCATTCTCAGCGAGGCGGAAAAACGGAACCTTGTTCTGGTTGCTTCCTCCGACTGGCATGGCTGGGGGGGATTCTGGCGAACCTGGACCACGGTAAGAGTGCCGGATGCCGCACAACTCACCCGTGCTGAACAGGCCCAGGCGGTTGTAACAGCTCTCCAGCAACGCCGCAGCCAGGATATTCAGCCGGTAGTGGCCGGTTATCTTGGCCCCCCATCCCTGCTGCAGACCCTGTTTGCTCCGATCAGCGCGCTGCTGCGCTACGGAATGGAGCTGTCTCCACTGCGGGTTGTCATGTGGTGGTTATGGGGCGGACTGATGCTGCTGGTGGGCTGGCGGTTGCAAAAATATGGTCTGAGACCGACCCGGATTATGGTTGCCTCACTGTTGGGCCTGTTCGGCACGGGGATGATGATTCAGGGTATACGGATGCTTACCCTGACTCTGCCGGGCATGACTGCGGGAGAAACCTTGGCCGAGGTCGGCGGCTGGGGAACGGTGCTGGGTGGCCTGTCGCTGCTTGCGGCACTAATCATGACGGGGCGGGAGTTTCTGGTTCGGGCACGAAAAATCCGAACCAACGGGTAGTAAGATCAGGATTGTCCAGCTTTAGCAACGAAACCCGGCGCCATTTTCCCCACCCATCCAGAACCACCTCATCACGGATCCTGCCGGGACGGTCAAACTGCTCCACATAAAGGCAAAGCCTGCCGGGATCAGGCGGGGTCTCCTGCTGCCACAAGGTGTACTGACTGATCCGGGCATGAGGAGAGGCAACCGCCCGCCCAGCATTACCGAGCAGCAGCGCCAGCATGGCAGCCTCCTGATGACTCGCACCCACAACCTTGCAACGATGCCCTTGCGGATTGGCCGCCAGCAGCCGTTCAACCTCCTGTCCCACCTCTGGCCAGCCATAGGTCTGGCTTATCTGGGTGCGCTGCGGTGGCAGCTGTACCCCGGCATATTCCAGCCACCAGGGGAAACGGATAGTATTAACCAGCAGAAGTGATACCAGATAAGCTGCAATCACTATCGCAACCAGACCGTTACGCTGTTTTCCATCGGGATACAGCCATCGGTTCAGCGCCCCCGCCAGCAGCAAACTGCCCGGCAGATAGGCCAAAAGCGGCCAGTTGGCTTCCGCCTCAGCAGACAGACCGGCCACCCCAAACAACAGCAACGGCAGCCAGAAGCCGGTGACCAGCAGGTGAACAGAAAATGAACCGGCAGGCAACCCCCAGCGACTGGTACGCAAACTGGCATATACCATGGCAACAAAGGTCCACGGCAGCACGACGCCAAGCTGACCGCCCAGAAACAGGGAGAACAGACGCCAAGGAGCGGTGATCTGCTGCTGCACTCCGTGGCCAAACTGAAATGCAAACGAAATCCAGTCGTGCTGGTAGTTCCACAGCACTACCGGGAAAAACAACAGCGCCGCGACAGCTGCCGCAAGCCATGGCCCTCTGGAAAACAGTTCCCGGCGCCCCTCGCTACTGAACAGCAAGGCTATAAACACCGTCCCCAACAGCAGAATGGCGGGATATTTCCCCAACAGGGCAAGACCCGCACAAATGCCGGCCAGCAGCCAGCACCTTGTTGAACGGCTGGTGACGGCTCGCCAGCAAAAATAGTAGCTCAACCAGGCAAACAGAATCAGGGGGATATCCGGCGTAACCACATGGAATCCAGCCTGCACGATAGGCAGACTGCTCCACACCAGCACCGCCAGCGCCGCAACACGCTGTTGCCGGTATATACGCCAGGCAAACAGCCAGGCCAGCCAGCAGCTGACCAGCCAGGTAACCACCGCCGGAATGCGAATAGCGGCAATATTGTTACCAAACAGTTCGGTAAAGGGGCGGATCAAGCAGGCAATCAGCGGAGGATGATCAAAATAACTCCACTGCATACGTTGCGACCAGACCCAGTAATAAGCCTCATCAGGCAGGGCGCCAATATTGAACCACGCGTAGCTGTTCGCAAGCAGACCAATGGCAACAAGAAAGGCGATCCAGAGAGAAAATTGACGGGATGCTGTACTCTGGTTCACATTGTCAGACCCGGATGGTTTTACACCAATACAAGATTGTCACGATGAATCAGTTCAGGCTCCCCCATATAACCCAGCAGCGACTCAATGCGATCACTTGGCTGGCCCATGATGGCGCGGGTTTCTCCGGCACTGTAGTTCACCAGGCCACGGGCTACCTCCTGACCGGCAGGATCCACGCAGCTTACCAAATCGCCCCGCCTGAATCCCCCTTCAACATTGGTGACCCCCACTGACAGCAAACTGCGCCCGGCTTCGCGCAGCACCCGTACCGCCCCCGCGTCCAGATGGAGTTTTCCGCACAGCTGAAGCTGACCGGCCAGCCACTGCTTGCGCGCGGCCAGCGGAGCGCTGCCCGGCAACAGCAGTGAGCCTAACGACTCTCCTGCCGCGATACGTTGCAACACGTTTTTCTCCCGCCCCGATGCAATAATCGTCGCAGCACCGGAGCGGCCCGCCAGCCGTGCGGCGCGCACCTTGGTACGCATCCCGCCCCGCCCCAGCGTTCCGCTGCCACCGGCCATCTTCTCCAGCCGGGGATCGTCCGCCGCCACCTCCTGCAACAGGCGGGCATCGCTGTTGATGCGCGGATCCCTGTCATACATCCCCTGCTGATCAGTAAGAATTACCAGCAGTTCAGCCTCCACCAGATTGGCTACCAGCGCCGCCAGGGTATCATTGTCACCAAAGCGAATCTCGTCGGTAACCACGGTATCGTTTTCGTTAACCACCGGCAACACTTTCAGCCTCAGCAGGGTGCGCAAGGAACTGCGAGCATTGAGATAGCGCTTGCGGTCGGTCAGATCGTCATGGGTCAGCAGGATCTGGGCGGTATGAATATCATGCACCTGCAAGCAGCTCTCCCAGGCCTGTATCACCCCCATTTGACCTACCGCGGCAGCCGCCTGCAGTTCCTGCAACGCATGTGGCCGGCGTACCCAGCCAAGACGCTGCATCCCTTCAGCCACCGCGCCGGATGAAACCAGCACAAGCTCGACACCCTGCCGCACCAGCTCCGCCATCTGCGCCCCCCAGCAGGCGAGCGCCTCCCGATCCAGGCCATTGCCTTCATCGGTGATCAGCGCGCTGCCAATCTTGACTACCCAGCGCCGGGACTGGCCGAGTTTATGCCGCTGATTCATCTTCCCGTTGTTCCAGATATTCCATAATACGACCGCAAAGCTCGCGTGTACCTCTCTTCTTTATTGCGGAAATATAAAAAACCGGCCCTTTCCAGCCAAGAGTGGAAGCAAGCTCCTGGCAACGGGCATCACGTTCTGCCTCCGGCAGCAGATCCAGCTTGTTCAGCACCAGCCACCGCTCACGCTTCATCAATTCAGGACTGAATTTTTCCAGCTCCCTCTCGATGGTTAGCACATCCCGGGCCGGTTCGGCTCCCTCCTCGAACGAGGCCATATCCACCAGATGCAGTAACAGGCGGGTACGGCCTAGATGCTTTAGAAAACGGATCCCGAGACCTGCCCCATCAGCGGCACCCTCAATCAACCCGGGAATATCCGCCACCACAAAACTGCGATGGGCCTCGATGCTGACCATCCCGAGATTGGGAACCAGCGTGGTGAAAGGGTAGTCCGCCACCTTGGGGGTGGTGGCAGAAACGGCGCGGATAAAGGTGGATTTTCCCGCATTGGGCAACCCCAGCAGCCCCACATCGGCAAGCAGCTTCAGCTCCAGGCGCAACTCGCGAACCTCACCGGGCGTACCCGGCGTAGACTGGCGCGGCGTGCGATTGGTACTGCTCTTGAAACGGCTATTTCCCAGCCCGTGAAACCCGCCTTTTGCCACCAGCAGTCTCTGTCCTGCTGCAACCAGGTCACCCATCTGTTCACCAGTATCAACATCAAACACCAGCGTACCCACCGGCACCTTTATCTCAAGATCATTGCCACCTTTACCGGTACGATCGCTGCCCATGCCCTGCTGCCCGCTCTCGGCCCTGTAATGCCGCGTGTAACGGAAATCAAGCAATGTATTCAATCCGGAGTCCGCCACCAGCCAGACGGAACCCCCGTCACCGCCATCCCCCCCGTTCGGGCCACCGCGGGGAATAAACTTCTCCCGTCGAAAGCTGACGCAACCGTTACCACCCTTGCCCCCCTCGACGCGAATTGTCGCCTCATCAACGAATTTCATAATTTGATCACCGGGTACGAAGTAACCACTCAAAATATAACAAAAAAAGCCCCGTCGGTATCGAACGGGGCTTTGTCTGCAATATTGTGACTACGTATCGTTATGCAGATACCACGCTCACGAATTTGCGATTTTTTGGCCCCTTGACATCAAACTGCACCTTGCCTTCCGCCAGAGCAAACAGAGTATGATCCTTGCCAACCCCAACATTCGGACCGGCGTGGAAATGGGTGCCGCGCTGACGCACCAGAATATTCCCGGCCTGCACCTGCTGACCGCCAAATCGCTTCACTCCGAGACGTTTGGACTCTGAATCACTACCGTTGCGGGAGCTGCCCGCCGCTTTTTTATGTGCCATATTACTAAAACCTCTTCAGTCCACGGCGATATTACCCGGCACTGATGCCGGTAATCTTCACCTGCGTAAAATGCTGGCGATGCCCCATCTGCTTACGATGATGTTTACGCCGCCGGAATTTGACAATCTTGATCTTTTTATGCCGCCCGACAGCCATTACCGTAGCCGTGACCTTGCCACCATCCAGATAGGGGGAACCCACCTTTACATCATCACCGTCGGCGATCATCAGCACCCTGTCAAACTCAACGTCGGCGCCCTCATCAAGGCCCAGTTTTTCAACCTTCAGGGTTGAACCCTCGCTGACCTTGTGCTGCTTGCCGCCGGTCTGAATTACCGCGTACATATATCGTCTCCAAAAAATTCCTGTCCGCAACGCCGTAGGACGGCGGCGGAGATACAGTTATCCTAAACCGATAGATTCTATCGGTTAAATGCGCCACAGTCAAACCAGCAGTGCTGGACGACCGATAAAGCGATAGTTTTCTATACCTTACCGTCCCGCCTCCTCTGAAGCGTTTTATTGATGACACGCGATACAGCGATAAAACCAAAGACCGCCGTAACAAAAGAGGCGGATCCATAGCCATAACGACAGTCAAGAGAGATCCCGTGTACTCCTGGCTTTTCGTGACTGACGCTGCCATCCGCCTTCGGATAGAGTTTCTGTTGAGAAGAAAAAACACACTCCACACCGAAACGGCGCTTACCATTTCGCGTATATCCGAACTCGGTGCGCAGACGAGAGCGTACCTTCGCAGCTAGGGGATCATTGTAGGTTCTGCTCAAATCTGCGACTTTAATCATTGAAGGGTCAGTGATGCCACCTGCACCACCTGTGGTGATAACGGGAATTTTGTTGCGCTTGCAGAAATAGATGATTTCCGATTTGAACTTAATGCTGTCGATAGCATCAATGACATAGTCATATCCATGGCTCAGCGAGAGATAGTCAGCCAGCGTTCGGGTGGTAACAAAATCCTCGATGGTGTGGCAATGGCAGCCCGGGTTAATGGCCGCAACACGTTGCGCCATCACCCGCTGTTTTTTTTGCCCAACCGTATCACTCAAGGCATGTAGCTGCCGATTTGTATTGGTCAAACAAATTTCATCAAAATCAATCAGCGTAAGCCGGCCAACACCACTGCGAGCCAGCGCCTCTACTGCCCAAGAGCCAACCCCGCCTAACCCGATGACACAAACATGCATCATGTTCAGCTGCGGAAAGGCCTCCTCGCCATACAGACGCTGGATGCCACCAAAGCGTTGCTGATAATCAGTTACAACATTATCGTTCATAAAACCCTGACCGGGGTTCCAATATCCAGTCCTAACATATTGGCCGCATGCCGTTTATTAACGGCAATTTCCACCAAGCCATTAGCATTCTCATACCAGAACGGTTCGCCTTCAGATACTGCTGAAAAGGTACGTGCGTAGCCAATAGTTCTGTTATTGACTATCACTCTGTTGCGGGGAGACAAGCAGACAGCACGCAAACCCAACATAGCATTCCCAAAATGATCAATATAGACCACTTCACCAAGTTCATCCGGCCAGCTGGAAATAATTCGCTCCCTGCTGGGGACAGGATTACCAGGAGGTTCTTCGCCACGGGCAATTTTTGCAGCAACAGGAGCGAACAGATCCCGGCCGTGAAAGCTGTTGGAGATCTCAGTTGGTCGCCAGACTAAATCCCACCACTTTAAACTGCGCGCCCGCCTTGCCAGCACGTTAAACAAACCATTATCCGGTCCAACATACCACCGCCCATCCGCCCGAACGATGCTGGCCCGCCGGTGCTCATCTCCCACCCCCGGGTCAACAACGGCAAGAAAAACCGTATCAAGCGGAAATTCCGCAACATAGGAGGCAAGCAGATAGGCGGCTGCTCTAGGATTACAGCGTGGCGCGTCGGCAAACAGATCGACTATGGGTACCGAAGGAGCAAGCCCAATCAGCACCGCTTTCATCTGGCCTACATAGGGCCCGGAAATACCAAAGTCATTGAATAACACTATCATCAGATACTCCAGAATACCGAGCAAGGAACGCCCTTCTTCTGATACAAAAAAGCCGGGCGATGCCCGGCATTTGATGCTTATGGTCTGACCGTATTTATGCCTCGGCGACTTCGCTATTTTCCTCTTCAACCTCCGGGGGAAGTGGACGGTCCACTAACTCAACATAAGCCATCGGCGCATTATCTCCGGCGCGGAATCCGCACTTGAGAACACGCAGATACCCCCCGGGACGAGACTGATAGCGAGGACCAAGTTCATTGAACAGTTTGGTAACCATCTCCCTATCACGGATGCGGGCAAACGCCAGCCGACGATTGGCTACCGAATCTTCCTTGGCAAGCGTAATCAGCGGTTCAGCTATCCGGCGCAGCTCCTTGGCTTTGGGAACTGTTGTGCGAATGAGTTCATGACGAAACAACGATGAGGCCATATTTTTGAACATGGCTTGACGATGACTGCTGTTGCGATTCAGTTGCCGTCCACTTTTACGATGACGCATAGCTAATTACCTTAACAATTCTGTAGAGAAAAATTCATACACCGTTTAAGCAGTAGACTGCTCCTGACCCTTCTCTCCGAGATTTGGAGGCGGCCAGTTTTCCAGCTTCATACCCAGAGACAAACCATGTGAAGCCAACACATCCTTGATCTCGGTAAGCGATTTTTTGCCAAGATTTGGCGTCTTCATCAGCTCAACCTCGGTACGCTGAATCAGATCACCGATATAGTAGATATGCTCGGCCTTCAGGCAGTTAGCAGAACGCACGGTGAGCTCTAGGTCATCCACCGGACGCAATAAAATGGAGTCAAACTCCACCTTCTGCTCCTCCTCACCGGCCTGATCATGATGTTGCAGCTCTACAAAAGAAGAAAGCTGATCCTGCAAAATCGTAGCAGCGCAACGAACGGCATCCTCCGGATCAATAGCCCCGTTGGTTTCAAGGTTAATAATCAACTTGTCAAGATCAGTACGTTGCTCAACCCGGGCGCTATCGACAGTATATGACACCCGCCGGACGGGACTGAAGCTGGCATCCAGCTTCAAACGTCCAATAGGCCTGTCGGTGTCCTGGTCGAACAGACGCTGGTTGGCCGGTCGGTAACCGCGTCCAGCTTCCACCCACAGGGTGATATTCAACTCACCGGCCTTGCTGAGGTTGGCGATAACATGATCCGGATTGATAACTTCAACGTCATGATCCAGCTGAATATCCGCTGCGGTAACCACCCCAGGGCCCTTCTTGCTGATAGTCAAGGTAGCACTGTCACGATTGTTCATACGTAACGCGATACCCTTGAGGTTCAGCAGAATATCGATTACATCCTCCTGAACACCCTCTGCTGTAGTGTATTCATGAAGAACCCCTTCGATCTCGGCTTCAACAATTGCCGCACCCGTCATTGACGAGAGCAGAATACGACGCAACGCATTACCCAGCGTATGGCCAAAGCCTCGCTCAAGCGGCTCCAACGTAATTTGCGCGTGCTGTTCGTTGAGCTGCCGCACTTCAACTAGACGCGGTTTAAGAAATTCACCGATTGAGCCCTGCATGAATACCTCTTTAAATTCGCTCGTGTTCCGTTTAGAACTGCCAGAAAATCAGACAGAAGATTACTTCGAGTACAGCTCGACAACCAAGTGTTCCTTGAGATCCGCAGGCAACTCGCTGCGCTCCGGAAGCGCTTTGAAGGTGCCCTCCTTGCGCTTGGCATCAACCTCAAGCCATTCGTCAAAACCGCGCTGCTCCTGCATATCAAGCGCTGCCTGCACACGCAACTGGTTCTTGGCCCGCTCGGAAACCGCAACGACGTCGCCCGGGCGAACCAGATGGGAAGGAATATTCATTTTGCGCCCATTCAGGGTAATACCATTATGACGCACCAGCTGCCTGGCCTCCGAACGCGACGCAGCGAAGCCCATGCGAAAAACAACGTTATCCAAGCGAGCCTCAAGCAACTGCAGCAGATTATCACCTGTCGAGCCTTTCAGTCGGTCAGCCTGTTTATAATAGATGCGAAACTGTTTCTCAAGAACACCGTAAATACGACGAATCTTCTGCTTCTCTCGCAACTGCAAAGCATAATCACTTAACCGGGTACGGCGCTGCCCGTGTTGACCCGGGGGGAAACTACGCTCTTCGATCGGGCAGCTACTGGAAAAACACTTCTCGCCTTTAAGAAAAAGCTTTCCACCTTCCCGGCGGCATTGGCGACACTTGGGTCCGATATACCTTGCCATTACATATCTCCAGGACTAAACACGACGCCGCTTGGGTGGGCGGCAACCGTTATGAGGGATAGGGGTCACGTCTTCAATGTTGGTAACCTTGAGCCCAACGTTGTTGAGCGCGCGCACCGCAGATTCGCGCCCCGGGCCGGGGCCCTTCACCAAAACCTCGATATTCTTCATGCCGTACTCTTGTGCCTGGACTCCGGCACGTTCCGCCGCAACCTGAGCAGCAAACGGTGTACTCTTGCGCGAGCCGCGGAAACCCGACCCGCCGGCTGTCGCCCAGCACAGTGCATTTCCCTGACGGTCAGTAATGGTGATGATGGTGTTATTAAACGAGGCATGCACATGCGCCACGCCGTCAACAACATTTTTCTGGATGCGCTTGCGTGAACGCGAACCAGACTTTGCTTTTGTTTTTGCCATTCTATTACCCAGTAAAAAATCTTATTTGCGAATCGGCTTGCGCGGACCCTTGCGGGTACGCGCATTGGTACGCGTACGCTGACCATGCACAGGCAAGCCACGACGATGCCGCAAACCGCGGTAGGCACCCAGATCCATCAGCCGCTTTATATTCATTGAAACTTCACGGCGCAAATCACCCTCTACCGTGAATTTTCCAACCGCACTGCGAAGTGCATCAAGCTGCTCCTCGGTGAGGTCTTTCACCTTGCTGTCACACTGAATGCTCGCCTTTTCACAAATCCGCTGCGCGCGAGTACGTCCAACACCATAGATCGCGGTTAAAGCGATTGCGACATGTTTTTGTACAGGGATGTTAACACCAGCAATACGGGCCATACAGGCTAACTCCTAAAACTTCTCAAGCTCGCGAGCCACCTCGCGAAAACGGTCAATTATACCTATCAGCAAGATAGAAAACAACAACTGAAACCATACACCCGGCGCACAAACCAGCTACCCCTGGCGCTGCTTGTGCCGACCATCTGTACAGATAACGCGCACCACACCTTTCCGGCGAACAATCTTGCAATTACGACAAATCTTTTTAACAGAAGCACGAACCTTCATCGCGGATCTCCAAATTATTTCCTGCCCGAACCACCACGCCCATGGGACCTGAGGTTGGTTTTCTTCATTAAACCTTCGTACTGATGCGACATCAGGTGGGCTTGAACCTGAGCCATAAAATCCATCACCACAACCACTATAATCAACAGGGATGTTCCACCAAAATAGAACGGGACATTCCAGTACACAATCAGAAACTCCGGCAAGAGGCAAACAGCAGTAAGGTAGATAGCCCCTGCCAAAGTCAGCCGCGACAGTACCTTGTCGATATACTTGGCGGTCTGCTCACCCGGCCGAATACCCGGAACAAACGCTCCGGAGCGCTTGAGATTATCCGCAGTCTCCTTCGGATTGAACATCAGCGCCGTATAGAAAAAAGTAAAGAACAGAATCGCCAACGCATACATCAACACATAGAGCGGCTGCCCCGGTGAAAGCGTGGTTGAAAGATCCTGTAGCCAACGCAGTCCCTCACTACTCCCAAACCATCCCCCCAGCGTGGCAGGAAACAAAATAATACTAGAGGCAAAAATGGGCGGAATAACGCCGGACATATTAACCTTCAGAGGGAGATGGGTACTCTGTGCGGCGAGCATCTTGCGTCCTTGCTGTCTTTTTGCGTAATTGACGGTAATACGACGCTGCCCCCGTTCAACAAAAACCACAAACGCAGTGACCGCAAGAACGGCGGCAAAAAGAATGATAATCAAGAATGCACTCAATTCGCCGGTACGGCCCAATTCGAGCGTTCCACCAATAGCAGACGGCAAACCGGATACAATACTCGCGAAGATAATCAGTGAGATGCCGTTGCCAATACCCCGCTCGGTAATCTGCTCTCCCAACCACATAAGAAACATGGTGCCACATACAAGCGTCAATGCCGCGACCATCCGGAACGCCATACCGGGATCAATGACGACAGGAATCCCGCCAGCACTTTGGGCTTCCAAGGCTATTGCTACACCAATCGACTGGAAGGTGGCAAGAACCAGCGTAAAATAACGGGTGTACTGGCTGATTTTCCGTTTACCAGCAGCCCCCTCCTTGCTTAACTGCTCCAGTTTTGGCGACACCTTGGTCATCAACTGGATAATGATGGAGGCCGAAATATACGGCATAATCCCCAGCGCAAACACAGTCAACCGCTCCAGCGCACCACCCGAAAACATATTAAACATATCGAGAATGGTGCCACGCTGTTGCTCAAACATGGCGGCCAACGCTACCGGATCAATTCCGGGAACAGGGATGTGGGCACCGATGCGATATACAATCAACGCACCCAGAACAAATAACAGACGCTGTTTCAGTTCAACCAGCTTACCGCCACCAAGGGCACTTGCCATGGCTGCTGTGGATTTGGACACCGCCTGTTACCCCTGTATTACTCTTCGATCTTGCCGCCAGCAGACTCGATGGCTGCCCGGGCGCCTTTGGTTACACCAAGCCCCCTAACGTTAACGGGTCTGTCGATGCTTCCGGACAGAATAACTTTGGCAAACTTGACCTTTTGCGCCAAAACCCCGGCTCCTTTCAACGCCTGCAGATCGACAGAGTCGCCCTCCACCTTGGCTAACTCATCCAAACGAATTTCGGCAGTAACCATCGCCTTGCGTGAGCTGAACCCAACCTTTGGCAGGCGACGCTGAATAGGCATTTGACCACCCTCGAATCCGGGTTTTACCCCGCCTCCGGAGCGAGATTTCAGGCCTTTATGTCCACGTCCGCAGGTCTTCCCCAATGTTGAACCAATTCCACGACCGACCCGCTTGCGGGACTGTCTTGCCCCCGGAGCAGGCTTGAGGGTATTCAAACGCATTTTAACTCTCCTCAACCTTGACGAGATAGGAAACCTTATCAATCATCCCACGTACAGCGGGGGTGTCCTCCACCTCGACAGCGTGATGCATCCGGCGCAAACCCAGACCAGCCACGCAAGCCTTGTGCGAGGCAACACGATGTATCGGACTGCGTACCAGGGTAACCTTGAGTGATTTTTTAATAGCCACGACTATTCCATAATCTCTTTAACAGACTTGCCACGTTTGGCCGCAATCGCCTCGGGAGACTGCATCGACACCAAGCCATTCATGGTCGCACGAACAACATTGATCGGATTATTGCTGCCGATACATTTCGCCAGCACATTGCGTACGCCCACCACATCAAACACCGCGCGCATTGCGCCACCCGCAATAACTCCAGTACCTTCAGACGCGGGTTGCATAAAGACTTTCGCAGCCCCATGTGTCGAGGTAATCGGATACTGCAGCGTTCCATCCACCAACGAGATAGTTTGCATGTTTTTACGGGCGGACTCCATAGCCTTGGCAATAGCCGCAGGAACCTCCCGAGCCTTGCCATAACCAAAGCCGACCTTGCCTTCGCCGTCACCTACCACGGTTAAGGCAGTAAAGCTAAAAATGCGCCCGCCTTTAACCACTTTGGCTACACGATTAACAGTCACCAGTCGCTCTTGCAGCCCATCACCCGTTTCTGCACTCTCAAATGCCGCCATAACTAACTCCTAAAATTCCAGGCCGCTTTCGCGCGCGGCATCCGCCAGCGCCTTGACCCGGCCATGATATCTGAAACCGGAACGGTCAAAAGCAACCTTCGTAATGCCCGCTGCCTTGGCCTTTTCAGCAATCATTTTGCCGACAACCGTTGCCGCTTCGCTGTTCCCGGTATATTTGACACCAGCCTTGATATCGTTCTGTAAGGTAGAGGCGGCAGCAATGACTCCCGAACCATTTGGCTCGATAACCTGGGCATAAATATGCTTTGAGGTACGATGCACCGAAAGACGATGCACACCCAGCTTCTTGATTTGAGCACGCGCCTTGCGGGAACGACGTATGCGGGATAATTTTTTGTCCATCCTGTTTGCCTGCTACTATTTTTTCTTGGCTTCTTTACGAACCACATGCTCGTCGGCGTAACGAACCCCTTTGCCCTTGTAAGGCTCCGGCGGCCTGAAAGCTCGAATCTCGGCAGCGACCTGACCAACCTTCTGCTTGTCGATCCCCTTGACTACCACTTCGGTCTGGCTGGGTGTCTCAATAGAGATACCCTCCGGTATTTTGTAGTCAATTGGATGAGAAAAGCCAAGATTAAGATTAAGCACCTGCCCCTGCGCCTGCGCCCGATACCCCACACCTATGAGTTGCAGCTTCTTTTCAAAACCATCAGCCACACCGGTTAGCATATTCCTGAGCAGCGCGCGGATGGTACCTGTCATTGCCATCGACTTGCGTTCTCCGTCGCGCTGCGAAAACAGCAAACTGCCATCCTTCGCCACAACCTCTACCGAGGGATGAAGAATCTGTTCAAGCGAACCCTTCGAGCCCTTTACCGTGACGGCATGTTCACTAATATTAACGTCAATTCCAGCAGGGATAGCAACTGGGGTTTTCCATGCTTTAGCCATAACTAATCTCCCCTAGAACACAAAGCACAGAACTTCGCCACCGTGCCCGCCCAAGCGAGCGGCACGATCAGTCATCACGCCAGCTGAAGTCGATACAATTGCAATCCCCAGACCACCACTCACCTTTGGCAAAGCATCTTTGCCCTTGTACTGCCGAAGACCAGGACGGCTTACCCGTTTCAGATTCTCAATAACCGGCTTGCCCTGATAGTACTTCAGGCGAATTGTTAACACCGGCTTTCCACCGATATCCTGAACAGAAAAGTCATCAATATAACCCTCGTCCTTCAGAACGCCACTGATAGCAACCTTGACCTTGGAAGATGGCATCACCACCTCTCTTTTGGTTGCACTCAGTCCGTTGCGGATCCGGGTCAACATGTCTGCAATAGGATCAGTCATGCCCATACCGTATAGCTCCTAATTAAAATCTGTATTACCAGCTGGCCTTGCGGACGCCGGGCACATCACCACGCATAACAGCCTCGCGCAGTTTATTTCGCCCCAAGCCAAACTTGCGGTAGTAGCCGTGAGGGCGCCCCGTAAGGCGACAGCGATTCTGCTGGCGAACCGGGCTGGCGTCGCGAGGAAGCTTTTGTAGCTGGTGTTGCGCATCCAAACGCTCCTCATAACCAAGAGCAATATCCTTGATCTTTGCTTTCAGTGCAGCTCGTTTGGCAGCATATTTTTGCACCATGCGCGCCCGCTTCTTCTCGCGATTAATCATGCTGACTTTGGCCATAATCTTTCCTTATCCCTTCAGAGGGAAATTAAACGCTTTCAACAAAGCTCGTGCCTCTTCATCATTTTTCGCGGTAGTGGTGATGGTGATATCCATCCCCCTTAGCGCATCGATTTTATCGTAATCTATCTCCGGGAAAACGATCTGCTCCCGAATGCCCATGCTGAAATTACCGCGACCATCAAACGAACGGGGATTCAAGCCACGAAAATCCCGAATACGGGGAATGGCTATGCTGATCAACCGATCCAGAAACTCATACATGCGCTCACGGCGCAGGGTAACCTTGCACCCGATTGGCCAGTCATCGCGAATCTTGAACCCGGCGATAGACTTGCGGGAGCGGGTAACCACCGGCTTTTGACCGGCAATCAGAGCCATGTCCTCGACCGCATGCTGAACAACCTTTTTGTCCGCTACCGCTTCGCCCAACCCCATATTGAGGGTGATTTTGCTAATACGCGGTACCTGCATGGAGCTTTTGTATTTAAACTGCTCACTCAGCTGCTTTACTACAGTATCGCGATAAAACTCTTTCAATCTTGCCATGGCTCCACCAAATTACGCGTCTACGGCTTCGCCGTTAGATTTAAAAATACGAATTTTTTTTCCATCATCAAGCGTCTTAAAGCCAACCCGGTCAGCTTTCTCGGTAGCGGGATTGAACAGCGCCACGTTGGAGATATGCAATGGCATCTCTTTATCGATGATCCCGCCAGGAACCCCGGCATTGGGATTCGGTTTCTGATGTTTTTTTGCCACATTGACATTTTCAACAAACAGCCGCTGGTCATCCAGCAGACGCAGCACCAGGCCACGCTTACCTTTGTCCTTGCCGGCGATTACAATGACATCGTCGCCTTTCTTGATCTTTCTCATGACCGGATATACCTCTATAGCACTTCAGGCGCCAGAGAAACAATTTTCATAAAATTCTCACTGCGCAGTTCACGAGTTACGGGGCCGAAAATACGGGTACCGATGGGCTGGTTCTGGTTGTTCAGCAGCACGGCTGCATTGCCGTCAAAGCGAATCAGCGAACCATCACTGCGCCTTACGCCCTTTCTGGTGCGCACTACCACAGCACTATATACCTCACCTTTTTTTACCTTACTGCGGGGGATCGCCTCTTTAACGCTAACCTTGATAAGGTCACCAACACCCGCATAGCGACGCTTGGAGCCACCAAGCACCTTGATGCACTGCACGCGCCGCGCCCCGCTGTTATCAGCCACTTCCAGGTTTGTCTGCATCTGTATCATTGGCCGGTCTCCAAACCATCTACATCTATATACAATGAGCGTCCCCAAAAGGACAAACACCCCGCGAAAAGACGGAGCATGTTAGCACAAAAAGTGATCGATCCCAAATCTTTTTTCGGTCAGCAAATCAGCCCAAGTGCAAGGCAAACCGTGCTGGTCAGTACAAAGTGATTCTATCGGGGATTACCAGGAAAGCGGCCAAAACCAACTAAACTTCACATCCTGAAGAGCGCGCCATAGACCGCAGGGCACCCAAGCTTGAACCAATTACATAATAAACAGGTATTCGCTGAAAAAATCCTTCCTCTAGGAGTCTGTAGGATTTGGAAGTAATCTACTGCGCTCTCCCACCAGCTCGCTACGATTACCCAAACCCGACAGACTCCTAGCTGGCGCTACTAACCACTTCAACCAGACGCCAGGTCTTGGATTTGGACAGTGGACGACACTCCTCGATCGTAACGATATCGCCCTCTTTGCACACGTTGTCTTCGTCATGCGCATGGAGTTTGGTGGAACGTTTAATGTATTTTCCATACAACGGGTGAGCCACCTTGCGTTCAACCAGCACTGTAATGGTCTTATCCATTTTGTTACTAACCACACACCCACTAACGGTGCGGGAGACCTTAACCTGCTCCTGCTCGCTCATTTTGCCTCCCCTTCTTTCATAATCGTTTTGATACGCGCTATGTCCCGGCGGATCTCTTTCATCAGATGGGGTTTTGACATCTGCCCTGTAGCCCGCTGCATACGCAGGTTAAACTGCTCCTGCAAGAGGCTCAATATCTCCTCTTTCAGCTCGGAAGCATTTTTTTCTCTCAGTTCACTTGCTTTCATTTACAGCACCGTTCGTGTTACGAAGGCAGTTTTTACAGGCAGTTTGGCTGCTGCCAACCGGAATGCCTCGCGGGCAATATCCTCGGAAACACCTTCCATTTCGTACAATACCTTTCCAGGCTGTATCTGGGACACCCAATACTCGACCGAACCTTTACCTTTACCCATACGAACCTCCAGTGGCTTTTTGGTAATAGGCTTGTCAGGAAATACCCGGATCCAGATTTTTCCGCCACGTTTGATGTGCCTGGTCATGGCACGGCGGGCAGACTCAATCTGACGAGCAGTAATCCGCCCACGCGTTGTCGCTTTCAAGCCGTACTGCCCGAAGTTGACCTTGTTTCCGTTGGTGGCCAGGCCGCGATTACGGCCCTTCATCTGCTTGCGAAATTTTGTCCGTTTTGGCTGCAGCATCGTCTTTACCTCTTACTTGCCGGCGGCGGATTTTTTCTCGGGGGCACTGGCGGAAACATCCGCTGAATCCAACACCTCGCCTTTGAAGATCCACACTTTGATACCAATAACCCCGTAGGTGGTATTGGCCCGTGCAACGCCATAATCAATATCAGCGCGAAGGGTATGCAAAGGTACACGTCCCTCCCGGTACCACTCACTGCGGGCAATTTCCGCGCCGTTCAGACGCCCGGCCACATTGATCCTAACCCCCTGAGCCCCCAGGCGCATGGAGTTACCGACTGCCCGTTTCATCGCACGGCGGAACATGATGCGTTTCTCCAGCTGCTGGGCAATACCCTGCGCAACCAATGTTGCATCGAGTTCGGGCTTGCGAATCTCCTCAATATTGATGTGCACGGGAATACCAACCATCTTGCCAACTTCAATCCGAAGCTTTTCAATATCCTCGCCTTTCTTGCCGATAACAATACCAGGCCGTGCAGTATGAATGGTAACTCTCACGTTGCGAGCCGGGCGCTCTATCTGAATCCGGCTAACCGATGCCCTGGCCAGTTTTTTCTGCAGGAAATCCCGCACCTCCAGATCATTGTTGAGCAATTCCGGATAATCCCTGGAATCCGCATACCATTTCGACGTCCAGTCCTTGACAATCCCAAGACGTATTCCGGTTGGATGTACTTTTTGACCCATGCCTGACTCTCTTTATCTGTCGGACACAACCACGGTAATGTGGCTGGTTCGTTTTAAAATGCGATTACCTCGCCCCTTGGCCCGGGCACGCATACGCTTGTAGGTCGGACCTTCATCTACATAGATTTTTGAAACCTTCAATTCATCAATGTCGGCACCTTCATTGTGCTCGGCATTGGCGATTGCAGATTCCAGAACCTTCTTGACTATGGCGGCTGCCTTTTTACTGCTAAAAGAGAGTGTTTGTAGCGCGCTCTCAAGGGACTTGCCGCGAATCATATCGGCTACCAAGCGAGTTTTTTGCGCAGATACCCGAGCGAATCTCAACTTTGCTGCTGCTTCCATCGAACCTTACCCTATCTGGATTTCTTGTCTGCCATGTGGCCGCGGTAGGTGCGCGTCGGCGCAAACTCACCCAGCTTGTGGCCAACCATGTTCTCCGAAATCAGAACGGGAATATGCGCTCGCCCGTTGTGAATCGCAATGGTCAGCCCGATCATGTCCGGAAGGATCATGGAACGGCGAGACCAGGTCTTGATTGGCTTCTTGCTATTGGAGGCCTTGGCCTCTTCCACCTTTTTGGCCAGATGCAAATCAACAAATGGCCCTTTCTTTACTGAACGCGGCATACTTGCTATTACTCTTTAACAGTTACTTGCCATGACGGCGACGAACAATCATCGAATCGGTGCGCTTGTTGCTCCGGGTCCGATATCCTTTGGTTGGTGTACCCCAGGGTGAGACTGGATGACGTCCCCCGGAGGTGCGGCCTTCGCCACCACCATGGGGATGATCCACCGGGTTCATGGCAACACCACGAACCGTTGGACGAACACCACGCCAACGCTTGGCCCCGGCCTTGCCCAGCTTGCGGAGACCATGCTCCGAATTACTCACTTCACCAATGGTAGCCCTGCACTCGGAAAGTACCTTGCGCATCTCTCCGGAACGCAGCCGCAATGTAGCATGCCTGCCCTCCCGAGCAACCAGCTGAACCGCAGCTCCGGCGCTACGCGCCATCTGCGCACCCTTGCCCGGACGCATCTCCACACAATGCACAGTGGTACCCACTGGAATATCCTGCAAAATAAGCGTATTCCCTGGCTTGATAGGCGCTCCCTGGCCGGAAATGATCTGGCTGCCGGCGCTGATACCCTTTGGAGCAATGATATAACGGCGTTCACCGTCAGCATAGCGAACCAGCGCTATATGCGCGCTGCGGTTGGGATCGTATTCGATACGCTCAACTTGAGCAGGAATACCATCCTTGTTGCGCTTGAAATCGATAATACGATATTTCTGCTTATGGCCACCACCCTGGTGACGGCAGGTAATCCGGCCGAGGTTATTGCGCCCTCCCGTCTTGCTCTTTTTCTCCAGCAATGGCTCATGGGGTTTTCCCTTATGCAACTCAGGGGTAACCACCTTCACCACAAAACGGCGGCCCGCTGATGTCGGTTTTGTCTTGACGACTGCCATAATCCGGTTCCTTTAACTCAGCTCTTCGGCCATGAATCCAATATCCTGGCCTGGTTTAAGGGTTACATACGCCTTTCTGGTACCGCGACGGCGGCCCATCCTGGCGCCGAAGCGCTTGCTCTTGCCCTTGATATTGCAAATGTTCACGGACTGAACCTCCACCTCGAACAACTGCTCAACGGCTTTTTTCACTTCAGGTTTGGTAGCATCAGCCGCTACCTTGAACACTACCTGATTACATTTTTCGGTAGCAAGGCTGGCCTTTTCGGAGATGTGCGGGGCCAGTACCACTTTCAGCAGACGTTCCTGGTTCATGCCAGCTTCTCCTCAATCTTTTTCACAGCACCCTCTGTCATCAGCACCTTCTCGTAACCGAGCAGACTAACAGGGTCAATCGACTCCACATCGCACAAACCCACCTTATGGAGGTTGCGGGAAGCAAGAAAGGTATTTTCATCCAGTTCATCAGCCACGATTAATACATCTTCCACGCCAAAATCATCCAGCACTTTGACCAGCTCTTTGGTCTTGGGAGCATCAACAGTCAGTTTGTCAACAACAACCAACCGCTCCTGCCGAACCAGCTCCGACAGTATCGAGCGCATGGCCGCACGATACGCCTTGCGATTGACTTTTTGCGAGTAGTCACGCGGCGATGCAGCAAAGGTCGCACCGCCGCCACGCCACAGGGGACTGCGAATGGTACCGGCGCGGGCGCGCCCGGTGCCTTTCTGGCGCCACGGTTTGGCCCCTCCGCCCCTGACCGCAGAACGATTTTTTTGTGCCTTGCTCCCGGTGCGTGCACCCGCCATGTAGGCAGTGACCACCTGGTGAATCAGGGTTTCATTAAACTCTTTGGCAAAAACGGTATCGGACAGCTCGATAGAGCCAGCGGTTCCCGCTGCAGATGACAGTTTCAATTCCATCACAATCTCCCTACGAACGCGCTTTCACAGCAGGCCGAACAATAACATCACCACCCTTGGAGCCGGGTACAGCGCCCTTGATCAATAGCAGATTACGATCAGCATCCACACGCACAATCTCCAGGTTCTGGACAGTTGTGCGCTTGCTACCCATCTGCCCGGACATTTTCTTGCCCTTGAAAACACGCCCCGGACTCTGGTTCTGCCCGATGGAACCCGGAGTACGATGAGACAGGGAATTACCGTGAGTTGCATCCTTGCCCTTGAAGTTATGCCGCTTGATAGTACCGGCAAACCCTTTACCGATAGAGGTACCCATCACGTCAACCGCCTGACCGGCGGAAAAAATATCCACCTTGATTTCGCCGCCTGCCGCCAGTTCTGCACCTTCATCCTCGGCAAGACGGAACTCCCACAGCCCGCGTCCCGCAGCCACTCCCGCCTTGGCAAAGTGACCCGCGGCCGGTTTACTTACGCGATTGGCGCGCCGGGTTCCTGTGGTCACCTGGATTGCCCGGTAACCATCGACTTCAGCAGTCCTCACCTGGGTTATGCGATTGGGCTCAACCTCGATTACGGTCACAGGAGTTGACACGCCATCTTCTGTAAAGATGCGTGTCATCCCGGCCTTGCGTCCAACTACCCCAATACTCATCTCGTTAACCTCTAGTTACATCATTTGCGCCAACCACACCCCTTCAGAAAAAGCGGGCGTGCGGCGGCGGCAACTGTTAATCAGTTCAACTTAATCTGTACATCAACCCCGGTTGCCAAATCCAGCTTCATCAAGGCATCTACGGTCTTGTCTGTGGGGTCGATAATATCCATCAACCGTTTGTGAGTGCGAAGCTCATACTGATCCCGCGCATCCTTGTTGACATGCGGCGATATCAGCACCGTAAACCGCTCGATCTTGGTAGGCAGGGGGATCGGCCCCTGTACCTGTGCGCCGGTACGCTTGGCCGTTTCCACGATCTCACTTGCCGACTGGTCGATCAGCCGGTGATCAAAAGCCTTGAGGCGAATGCGAATTCTCTGGTTAGTGGTAGCCATGCTCAATTACTCGATAATCTTCGATACAACACCCGCACCCACGGTGCGGCCACCTTCACGAATGGCAAAGCGCAAACCCTCTTCCATCGCAATCGGGGCTATCAGTGAGACCACCATGTTGACATTGTCGCCCGGCATCACCATCTCCGTACCTTCCGGAAGGTCACACGCTCCGGTCACGTCCGTGGTCCGGAAGTAAAACTGCGGACGATAACCATTGAAAAACGGCGTGTGACGGCCGCCCTCTTCCTTCGACAACACATAC
>JAJRUX010000025.1 GCA_024277575.1 Gammaproteobacteria bacterium
GTTTCCCTGCACAACGCCATACTACCCATCTTCTTGTATGAAATAAATTTGTGACTCCAGGCAATACCTTCTCCCACAGAAAAAATTATCTGTATTTTTGCTGCAACTCTCGTAATATAATTTTTAACCAATACAAAAAAAGAGCCGCGCAGTGCGCGGCTCCAATCAGGTAACGCTATTGCTTTTGTATATTTAGAACTTTGCAACAAACTTCAAGTTGACAACGCTGGTGCTATCAGTATTATCACCCTTATCATCAGTGGTGAAATCCAGCACAGTCCTCAGGTTATCGGCAACATTCCAGATGCCAGCCACAGAGGTACGGGTATCGGCATCATTACCAAAGCCGTCACCGTCCAGTGAGCTATAGGCAATGGTTGCACCCAGAGCAGGGGTAAACATGTAGTTAGCAGTAAAAGAGATACCGGTATCCAGAATCTCTTCTGCAGTCATGTATTCCGCACCTATGGTCAGGCCGGCATTCTTATAGGTACCATTGAGGTTAGTCACGTTACCGGCGGTGTCAACAGTTGAACCACCATCCTCATGGTCGACCTCTTGGGTTACATAACCCAGTTCAACATCCAAACCGGCTACTGGGGTTGCGTTAACAACCAGAGCAACAGAGTTCTTGTCGGTAAGACCACCGATATCATTCAACACTGCGCCTGTTACAGTAACAGGACCCAGATCACCAGCTACAGCCACACCAGCGATATTATTGCCATACAGGGCAGTTTGGCCGTCAAGGACATCATGGGTCAACAGCCGGCTATTCTGGTACCAACCAGTAACATCAACTGGCTGCCAACCGATCGGGTCATTAAACACACCACCGATTACGGTAACACCCTCCGCAACGCTGGCAGCGAAGAAAGCCTGCTCAATGACGGCAGAGTCAGCGGGTCCCCCAGTAACAGAAGCGATATTCGTCCCGTTATTTCCAGCCAACGCAAAGTCGGTATCTACACGAACTGAAACGATATCACTAAGCTTGCTGGCAAAATCTACCTCTGCATTGGCAACAAAAGCACTTGTTTCTTTGCCATTGCCGAGAACATCAGCATCAGCATCAGCATTGATATAACTGATATCTGCAAACCCGCTAACCTTGGAGTCAGCAGCGGCAGCAAAACCGGGAACCATGGCTGCAGCGACAGCCAGTGCGATCATATTCTTTTTCATGGGTGTTTCCTCCGTTTGGAACTTGAATTTTATGTTTGTACTTACAATTTAGTGAATCCGGTGTAAATTTAAGCAAAGGAGTTACAGGAAAGCAACTTTTACACTGCAGTTTTGTATGAAAAACGCAACATTTTGGCCGTTTGTCAAATTTGTGGGAATTTAACCGCCTGATTGTTCTACCAAAATCTTTTTCAAACCAGTCATTGTTGCTGCTTATTAATGTAATATCTGAAGAGCAGAAAGTGGTCGAAAAATAATTGCTATTAAAAAAAAACCGGCCTGTTGCTTTGATGCAACAAGCCGGTTAACGGCTTGGGAAATGAAAAAAGCGGGGCAGGATACAGTTGTCAGGAGGGGCGGAAAATCAACCCATTGTACAAAATGGGCAAACCATCAGAGTAGAACCGCCTCCGTTTCTTGCAATACCGAAAAAAGACATGCCTGCTTCTATCCCCTGTCTTGTCAATGCTGCTCTGCCAGCAAAAAACGCTGAACCTTGCCCGAAGCTGTCTTTGGCAATTCGGTAACAAAATCGATGAATTTTGGAACCTTGTACATGGCCAGATGCTTCCAGCAGTGGGCGCGGATCTGTTTGATTTCAATTTGTGCCCCCGGACTGGGTACGATTACCGCCTTGATCACCTGCCCCAGCAGTTCATCGGGAACACCGATAACCACGGCCTCTTCCACACTGTCCAGCTCCAGAATTACCTCTTCAATCTCCTTTGGACTGATACGATTGGCCCCTGTCTTGATCATGTCAGCACTACGGCCATCTATATAGAAGTAACCATCTTCATCGCAGTGAGCCAGATCACCGGTTTTCAGCCAACCATCCTCCAGCACCTTACGGGTCAGCTCGGGATCACGCCAGTACCCTTGCATGATATTCTCCCCCGCAGCCCATATCTCTCCGGTTTCACCCGTGACTACAGGCTGCCCCTGCTTGTCACGCAACTCGAGTCTGACCCCGGGTATGGCAATGCCAATGGAGCCGGGCTTTGCATCCAGCATCTCCGGGGGCAACCAAGCCAACCGGGCGGTAGCCTCTGTCTGCCCGTACATGACGAAGAAGTTGATATGGGGAAGAGCCTTTCTCAACCGAGCGATCATTGCCGGAGCCATGGCTCCCCCCGCCTGGGTCATGTAGCGCAGCGAGGAGAGATCATACTTTTCCAACTGGGTACGGCTCAGCAGGATGGCAAAGGTGGAGGGGACTCCGGAGAAACCGGTGGCCCGCTCATCAGCCATAGTAGTCAATACGTTATGGGGGAAAAGAAGGTTATTTTCCAGCACCAGCGTAGCACCCACCGCCAGATGAGTATGCAGTACCGAGTTTCCGTAAGAGTAGTAGAATGGCAGTACATTCAACACCCGATCCTTGACCGTAAGCTGCAGGTATTGTTGAATGGAACGTACGTTACTGCTCAGATTGCCGTGACTGAGCGTGACCCCCTTGGGCTGGCCGGTGGTACCGGAGGTATAGATAATAGCCGCCGTCCGGGTACTTTCCAGCCGGGACAGATCAGGCTCCTCCCCAGCATCCTGTACCACCTCCTGCCAGTTCTGATGGGCAATCCCCGTTGCACTACCTCTGGACTCCCCCACCAACACCAGCCGCATGGCGTTATCAAGAAGGTTTGTCAATTCTATCAGCTCAGGGTGTTGCGCCTCGGCAAACAACCAGGAAGCGCCACTGTGTTGCAGCCAGTTGGCCAGATCCCGCGACTTTGCCATGGTGTTGAGTCCGACAACTACGCCACCGGCCGCCAGTACCCCATAATAGGTCGCGATATACTCCGCAGAATTTTTAAGCAGTACTCCAACCCGGTCTCCAGACCGCAGCCCACTGTTTTGCAAAAAGCCGGCTACGGCACAGATGTCTCTCCATAACTGCCAGTAGGTAGTGCGTTGACGACCCAGTACCACCGCTTCAGATTCAGGTAAGTGCACCACATTGTGACGCAGCATGTGTACAAGTGTATGGGTCATCCATCCCTCGAAGATCAATTTTTACAGCATGTTCAGAAATGACAATATATTGGCATGGCGTGGATAATCTGACGCCAATCTACCGTCACCCGGATACTCTTGTGTCTCTTCGAACCATCCCGATTTAGCAAAAAAAGCTAACTCCCGGATCTACGGAACAAAAATTTCTGGATATATCTGACTGCTGTGCATACTGTCTAAATTATTATGCAAAACGTATTCCATCAAATACGCTAACAACAGATGCGTGATCTGACGGACGTTCCCAGCTACGTGGCTCTTTGTCCACTCTACTGTTGCTGCACACCTCACAAAGGGCCGTGCTGGCCAGAATATAACCGATGCGCGCCCCTATATTACGACGAAACGCTGCTGCACGGTAGTCCCACCAGCTAAGCATGGCCTCTTTCTGCTCAAATAATCGAAAGGTATCCATCAAACCCGACGACAGCAAATGCTGAAAGGCGGCCCGCTCCGGCTCACTGCGCAGAATTCGCCCTTCCCACAGAACCGGATCATGGACATTCCTGTCATCCGGTGCGATATTGAACCTGAATCCGTGAGTTCAGGGCGGATGAAGCGTGCAACTGCTTGATTCGTATCGCGTAATGAAAAACCGAGGGAATAGGGGGGACTATTGCCGAGGTTTTTCATATAGCGAGACGGATCAATGAGTTGTGCGATTCGCCGTCATGAACTCACGGATTCAGGTTGAAATCACCAGCCACAACCAGGCGAGGATACTGCTCCAGCTGCACCTTTACCTTTACATAGACCTGCAATTTTTCCAGCCAGTCCAGTTTGTAACGGTATTTTTCCGACCCGACCTGCTGGCCGTTGGGAACATCGAGGTTGAGAAAACGAATATCACCGTAGGTTGCCCCCAACACCCGGCGCTGTGGATCATCAATACCCGGCAGTTCGGTAACAACATTGGTGCCTTCCATCTTGCTGAGTATCGCTACTCCATTCCAGGTTTTCTGGCCTGCATAAATAACCTGATAACCGGCCGCGGCTATCTCTGCAACTGGAAACCGGTCATCGGTAACTTTGGTCTCCTGCAAGCCGAGCAGATCCGGCTGTGCGGTTTGCAACCATTTCAATACATGCAGCAGGCGCACTCGCAAGGAGTTAA
>JAJRUX010000026.1 GCA_024277575.1 Gammaproteobacteria bacterium
GAATAGCGGGCCAGCGCGGCTCTGTCCATCTTCTCCATATCCACTTTTAAATAGGCAACTCCATCTTCTGCCAATACCACCGCTTCTTCAACACCCTTTTCTTTCAATAGCTGTTGCGTCAACACCTCGGCACGGGCAGTATCGACAGCTCCCACGTTAATCAGATAGCTGCTGAGATAGCGCGGTTCCCGCATGGTCAGGGCCATTACCAGCCAGATCCCGGTAATGGCGGCGCTGAACAAAAACACCCCGGCAAGGCCATAGCGGCCATTGAGCCAGCCACCCATGAACCCACCCGCAAACGCGCCCAGAAACTGGGCGCTGGAGTAGACCCCCATGGCGGTGCCCTTGCTGTAGGCCGGGGCAGTTTTCGCTATCAATGAAGGAAGACTCGCCTCCAGCAGATTGAAGGTGGTGAAAAACAGCAACAGAGCCAGGGAAATCCCGATAATGTTGTCATGAGAAAACCACATCCCAATCATTGACAACCCCAACCCCAGAATGGCGCCGGAGAAAACCTGTTTCATGCGCCGCTTTTTCTCGGCAATGATAATGAAGGGAACCATCGCCACGAAAGCAACCAGCATGACCGGCAGATAGATATGCCAGTGCTGGTTTACCGGCATACCTGCACTGTCCCGCAAAATATGCGGCACCACAACAAATATTGCGGTCAACGCCATGTGCAGGGCAAATATTCCAAAGTCCAGCCGCAGGAGCTGCCCATCGGTCAATACCTCCCGGAACTGTCCCGGCACCGTTTCGGTATCCCGGTGCAGATGCAGATGGGCCGGTTTCGGCACCCAGAACTGCAGCACCGCAATCCCGCCCAGCGCCAGCAGTGCGGTCAGCCAGAAGATGCCCGGCACACCGATCTGGTGCTCCAGTACCGGACCGGCCACCATCGCCACCGAAAATGATACGCCGATACTGATACCGATTCCCGCCATCACCTTCAGGCGGTGCTCTTCCCGGGTAAGATCCGCCGCCAGCGCCAGCACTACCGCCGCTACCGCCCCCGCACCTTGCAGCGCACGGCCAATAATAACCCCCAGAATAGTGTCGGACATGGCTGCCACAACGCTGCCCAGCGCGAATATCAGCAGCCCCGCCGTAATCACCGACTTGCGGCCAATGCGGTCCGATACCAGGCCAAACGGGATCTGGAACATCGCCTGGGTCAGACCATAGACCCCGAGCGCCACACCAACCAGGGTCGGCGTCACGCCATCCAGGTTCTCCGCATACAGGGCGAATACCGGCAGGATCATGAACAGACCGAGCATACGCAATGCGTAGATACTGGCAAGCGAAGCGGCAGCACGGCGCTCCAGCGGCGTCATTGTTTCAGAAATCGTTGTTTGCATGGGGATCAGGGTTTCTTTGCTTCTCACAGCCAAAGCGTCTTATAGTAACAGGTTGCGTTACGCAGAGAAAAAGCGAATATGGAGAAGATGATAAAAATCCGTGGAGTAAAAACCCACAACCTGCAAAATGTCGATCTGGATCTGCCCAGGGACAAACTGATTGTTTTTACCGGCCTGTCCGGCTCCGGCAAGTCATCCCTGGCCTTTGATACCATTTATGCCGAAGGACAGCGGCGCTATGTGGAATCACTCTCCAGCTATGCCCGCCAGTTTCTCTCCATGATGGAGAAACCGGATGTGGAGCATATCGAGGGGCTGTCCCCGGCGATCTCCATCGAGCAGAAATCCACCTCCCACAATCCGCGCTCCACGGTCGGCACGGTTACCGAGATCCATGACTATCTGCGGCTGCTGTTTGCACGGGCCGGGGAGCCACGCTGCCCGGAGCATGACACAGCGCTTCAGGCGCAGACCGTCAGCCAGATGGTGGATCAGGTCATGGCCCTCCCGGAGGGAGAGCGGCTGATGCTGCTCGCGCCGGTTATCAAAAACCGCAAGGGCGAACATCTGCAGGTGATCGACGAGCTGCGCGCCCAGGGTTTCGTACGGGCACGCATCGATGGCCGGGTATACGAGCTGGATGAACCGCCCAGGCTGCAGAAAAACCACAAACACTCCATTGATGTGGTGGTTGACCGTTTCAAAATCCGTCCCGATCTGGAACAGCGTCTGGCCGACTCTTTCGAAACGGCGCTGCATCTGTCTGAGGGTCTCGCCTGCATCGCCTTCATGGATGAACAGCAGGAAGAGCTGGTTTTTTCGGCAAGGTTTGCCTGTCCTGCCTGTGGTTACTCGCTCAGTGAACTGGAACCGCGCCTGTTCTCCTTCAACAACCCGGCAGGCGCCTGCCCCACCTGTGACGGTCTGGGAGCAAGGCAGTTTTTCGATCCGGATCGGGTGGTCAGTCATTCCGAGCTTAGCCTCTCTGCCGGAGCCATCCGCGGCTGGGACCGGCGCAATGCCTACTATTTCCAGATGCTGGAGTCACTGGCCAAACACTATAAATTTGATCTCGACACACCCTTTGGCAAACTCCCCCGGCGGGTACAGGATGCCATCCTGTACGGCAGCGGCGATGAAACCATTACCTTTACCTATTTCAACGACCGCGGCGGGTCGATGGTCAAAACCCAGCCCTTCGAGGGGATCATTCCCAACATGGAGCGCCGCTACCGGGAGACCGAATCCAACGCGGTACGGGAGGAGCTGGCCAAATACCTGAACCAGCAAGCCTGCCCCGAATGTCACGGTAGCCGTCTCAACAAGGCCGCACGGCATGTATTTGTGGCGGATCACCGGCTGCCGGAGATCACCTCCCTGCCGGTGGGGCGGGCCTATGACTTTTTTCTCAACCTGCAACTGCCTGGCCGGTTCGGCGAAATTGCCACCCCCATCCTCAAGGAGATCACCCTGCGTCTGCGCTTTCTGGTCAATGTCGGCCTGGATTACCTGACCCTGGACCGCAGCGCCGATACCCTGTCGGGCGGAGAGGCGCAGCGCATCCGGCTGGCCAGCCAGATCGGCGCCGGACTGGTTGGCGTCATGTACATCCTTGATGAGCCCTCCATCGGACTGCACCAACGGGACAACGAGCGGCTGCTCCAGACCCTGACCTATCTGCGGGATCTGGGCAACACCGTTATTGTAGTAGAACACGATGAGGACGCCATCCGCCGCGCCGATCACATTGTCGATATCGGGCCGGGTGCCGTCGTGCATGGTGGCCGGATTGTAGCCCAGGGAGACATCCGGGCGATTACATCATGTGAGCACTCACTTACGGGGCAGTACCTGTCGGGAAAGCGGGCCATCAAGATACCCGGCCAGCGACATACGCCCGATCCCAAGCGGATGCTGTGCCTCCGTGGCGCCAGTGGCAACAACCTCAAGGATGTAAACATCGACATACCCATCGGCCTGATGACAGCAGTTACCGGCGTATCCGGCTCTGGAAAATCCACCCTGATCAACGATACCCTGTACCGTCTTGCCGCACGAAAACTGCACAGGGCCGGCACCAACCCGGCACCCTGCAAGGAGATCACCGGGCTGGAGCAGTTCGACAAGGTGGTTGATATCGACCAAAGCCCCATCGGCCGCACCCCGCGCTCCAATCCCGCCACCTATACCGGCATATTCACCCCCATCCGCGAGCTGTTCTCCGGAACGCCCGAAGCAAGAGCACGGGGTTACAGTCCCGGCCGTTTCAGCTTCAACGTCAAGGGGGGCCGTTGCGAAGCCTGCCAGGGTGACGGCGTAATCAAGGTGGAGATGCATTTCCTGCCGGACATCTATGTACCCTGCGATGTTTGCAAGGGCAAACGCTACAACCGGGAAACCCTGGAGATCAAATACAAGGGGAAAAACATCCACCAGATTCTGGAGATGACGGTGGAAGACGCCCGCACCTTCTTTGACGCCATTCCGGCACTGGCCCGCAAACTGCAAACACTCATCGACGTGGGGCTGAGTTACGTCAGGCTGGGGCAAAGCGCCACCACCCTCTCCGGAGGGGAAGCCCAGCGGGTCAAACTGGCCCGCGAACTCTCAAAGCGGGACACTGGAAGTACACTCTACATACTGGACGAACCCACAACCGGACTGCATTTTTACGATATCGAGCAGTTGCTGAAGGTTCTGCACCGGCTGCGTGACAGAGGCAACACCATCGTAGTCATCGAACACAACCTGGACGTAATCAAAACCGCCGACTGGATACTGGATCTGGGTCCGGAAGGAGGAGACGGGGGTGGTACTCTGGTGGCAGCAGGTCCTCCGGAAATAATTGCTGCAAATCCACTGTCTCATACCGCACATTTTTTAAAACCGTTACTTCCAGGCTCAAACAGCCTTCCCAAGAGTTCTCCCTGAAGTGACGATTGATTGTAAAGATAATCAATAATATAATGGGTGGTGGCTAAGCTTCGGCAAGCCTTCTTTAAAGAATTATTTAATCGGGAATATTGCAAACGGAGATGCACAATGGGGCTATTTGACTTTGCGGCAGAATTCGGCAAAAAGCTGTTCGGTAAAGATGATAACGCCGCCGAAAAAATCCAGCGGGACATCGAGAAAAACAATCCTGGCGTAGCTGATTTAGGGATTGAATATCAGGACGGTGTAGTAACCATTTCCGGCCAGACCGAATCTGCTGATGCCTTGGAAAAAGCGGTATTGATGGCCGGCAATGTAAAAGGCGTCCATACCGTAAAAGCCAATGCAGTAACTGCCCCCGAACAATCCCTCAGTATCGAGTACTACACCATCGTTAAAGGCGATACGCTGTCAGGCATTGCGAAACGGTTTTATGGAAATGCAATGGACTACCCGCTTATCTTTGAAGCAAACCGCGAGGTTATCGGGGATCCTGACCTGATCTATCCAGGACAAAAAATCCGTATTCCAGCGAAGAGTTGAGCACACTGTTCCACACCTTGAAGGGAGGAGGGTATAATAACAACGGGAGAGTAGTCATCTGAATCACGGCCATGCTCATGAGACCGGAGGGGCATGAATAATTTATTTGTACAAAAAACGAAGCAGAGGAAGTGAAAAAATGAAAATATCAAGACCTTGGGAAAAAGCAACCATCGCGGCATCATTAGTACTGCTGCTGGGCGCATGTTCACATGCACCAAAAGAGACCGCATCCATTGCCACCGAAGAGTGTGCAACATGTGATGCAAAACTGGAAGCATTGAAAAACCGTGAAGCAGAACTGGCAAGCAAGGAGCAAGCACTTCAGGCAAGGGCACAAGAGCTGGCCAGCCAACAGAAAGCCGCCGCCGCAGCTTCTGCCCATACTGTGGCCGATGCAGGGGATCACATGCTGCCTCCCAATGCAAAGCCGGGTGAGTGTTATGCCCGTGCATGGGTTCCACCAAAATACAAAACCATTACTGAAAAAGTTGTCAAAAAAGAGGCCGGCACCCGTTATGAGGTGATTCCTGCAAAATACAAGACCGTAAAAAAACGCCTGCTGGTCAAGGAGGCCTCAGAAAAACTCAAGGTCATTCCAGCCAAATACAAATGGGTGGAAGAGCGTGTTCTCGTCAAGCCAGCCGGAGAAAAAATAGTTACAGTTCCGGCCAAGTATGAAACAGTTACCGAGAAAGTTCTCGACAAACCAGCTCATACGGTATGGAAAAAGGGTACTGGCCCAATCCAGCGCATTGATCAAGCCACGGGTGAAATCATGTGTCTGGTAGAGGTTCCTGCAACCTATAAAACCGTCACCCGCAAGGTGCTGAAAACCCCGGCTACCACCAAGACGATTCAATCACCTGCTGTTTACAAGACGGTGAAAAAGCGTGTGGTGGCCGAACCGGAGCATACCGTAAAGGTTGAGATTCCAGCCCAGTACAAGACCATCACTGTTACCGAGCTGGTAACCCCTCCCCAGACCAAAGCCATTGAAATCCCGGCTGTCTATTCAACTGTAACCCGCCAGGAAAAGATCTCCGATGGGCACATGGAGTGGCGTAGCATTCTGTGCCAGACCAACATGACTCGTGGTCGTATTGCGCAGATTCAGCGGGCGCTGAAGGCAAAGGGTTTCAATCCAGGTCCTATCGATGGCGTTATCGGTTCTGAAACTGTAGCGGCTATCAACGCATTCCAGCGGAAGAATAACCTGCCGGTGGATAGGTATCTGAATATAGCAACTGTCAAGGCGCTGGGTGTATCCACTCACTGATACACACCAGGAAAAGGCCACCGAAAGGTGGCCTTTTTTCTACCCCAACCTGAAAAAAGGAGAACAGGAAAATGGGCATGATTCAGGAGTTCAAGGAGTTCGCCGTCAAGGGCAATGTGGTCGATATGGCCGTAGGTATCATTATCGGAGCCGCCTTTGGCAAGATTGTGAGCACATTAGTCGAAGGGGTTATTATGCCTCCCATCGGTCTGCTATTGGGAGGGGTGGATTTTTCCGACCTGTTCATCAATCTGGGTGAGGGAACATTTACCACACTGGCAGCAGCTGAGGAGGCCGGCGCACCGGTAATCAAGTACGGCTCCTTTGCCAACGAGGTTATCAGCTTTACCATTGTTGCCTTTGCTGTGTTTATTCTGGTAAAAGTAATCAACAAGCTGAAAAAACAGGAAGAGGAAAAACCGGAAGCTCCTGCTGAACCCAGCGAAGATATTCTCCTGTTGAGAGAGATCAGGGATCAACTGAAAAAGTAGAGCTATCCTGAACCGCATACCCTGGCAGGAGATAAAAACCCTCCTGCCTTTTTCTGCTGCTACAGAAACAATACGGGGTTTAGCTGCGAATCCCCACTCCCTTCTCCATCAGCAGCAGTGCTACACTGAAGGTCACCACCACCATAACCAGAATCAAACTGATTGCTGTTGCAATGCTGATGTCTGATATACCAAGCATTCCATAACGAAAACCGTTGACCATGTACAGGACAGGGTTGGCCAGGGATACTTGGCGCCAAAACGATGACAACATGTCGATGGAGTAGAACACGCCACCCAGATAGGTCAATGGCGTAAGCACAAAGGTCGGAACGATGGAGATATCGTCAAAGCTTTTGGCAAACAGGGCATTGATAAATCCACCCAGGGAAAACAGCATCGCGGTCAGAAATACGATGATTATGGTGACCAATGGATGTTCTATTTTTACATCGGTAAAAAACAGCGAAACGGCGGTTACCAAAATACCAACCATCAAACCGCGCGCCACTCCTCCCAAAGTATAGCCCAGCAGGATAATATGGTTTGGCATGGGTGACACCAGCATCTCTTCAATATTACGATGGAATTTTGAACTATAGAATGAAGATACTACATTGGAATAGGAGTTGGTAATTACAGCCATCATCACCAAACCTGGCATGATGAATTCATTGTAACCGAGTCCGTCCATCTGCCCGATCCGTTCGCCGATCAGATTTCCGAAAATAATGAAATAGAGCGAAGTAACCACCATCGGCGGCAACAGTGTCTGCAACCAGATACGCGAAAATCGCAATACCTCGCGGATAATAATTGTGGTCAAGGCAATACGATTATTCATTTTTATGACCCTTGATTAACCAGGCGCAGAAACAGCTCTTCCAGACGGTTGCTCTTGTTGCGCATGCTCAATACATGAATACCCAGTGCTGATAACCTGTCAAACAAGGCATTGATACTCCGCTGGCGGGAGATCTCCACTTCCAGGGTATGGCTGTCAATCAATCGCGCTGTGTAACCGGCCAGTTGTGGTGTCTCTTCCAGACTCTCACGAATATTAAAAATGAAGGTTTCCACATCCAGCTTGCCAATCATCTCGCTCACCCGCCCCTGTTCCACTATCTGTCCGTTATTGATGATGGCCACCTTGTCGCACAGCGATTCCGCCTCTTCCAGGTAGTGGGTGGTAAGAATAATGGTGGTTCCGGTTCGGTTTATTTCGGTCAAAAACTCCCACATGGAGCGGCGAATCTCGATATCCACTCCAGCTGTGGGCTCATCGAGAATCAGCAGTTTCGGCTGGTGAACCAGCGCCCTGGCAATCATCAACCGCCGTTTCATTCCACCGGACAGCTCACGGGCCGTTCCTCGCCGTTTGTCCCACAGACCCAGCCGCTTGAGGGCAACACCTGCCCTTTCACAGGCCTCCCGCCGCGGGATGCCATAGTATCCCGCCTGGTTGATTATGATCTCCTCCACCGGCTCAAAGATATTGAAGTTGAACTCCTGCGGAACCAGCCCGATGCAGCTTTTGGCTTGCGCCGGTTGGCACTCGATATCCAGGCCAAACACCTCAACGCTACCGGCAGTTTTGCTGACCAGTGAATTGATAATGCCAATGGTGGTGGACTTCCCTGCTCCGTTGGGTCCGAGCAGGGCCAGAAAATCCCCCTGTTCCACCTCCAGGTCAATTCCCTTCAGAGCCTGAAAGCCATTGCGATAGACCTTTTTCAGGTTTCGGATGGATAGCGCACTGCTCATGCTGAACACACCGCCTGGATAGCGGCACACCGCCGCTGTCGCAGTGCTTTGGCTATAGCAGCCCCTTTCAGTCCCTGTGTCACCAGCTCTGACGGACTAACCGCAGCCGCCGCCTCGTAAGCGGCTCGAAAGATATCCAGTTGAGGTGGTTTCCGATCTTCATAGCCAAACCGGCCTCTGGAGTCCGCTTCACAGGTAACCAGAAACTGTTCAAACCGCTGCGGCCGCCGGAACGCATCCAGTTTCTGCAGCAGATCCAGCATGGTTGTACAGCGCAACTCCGCCGCACGGTGGAAATAGAGATGATAACGGGTCACCAGCAGCGCCAGCTCCCGGCACTTTCCAGGCACACGCAATCGTTCACAAAGCTGCTTCACCAGTGGCACCCCCCGCTCTTCATGGCCCACATGACGCGGCCACTGTTCACGCGGTGTAACTCCTTTGCCCAGATCATGCACCAGGGCGGCAAAACGCACCTCCAGATCGGAGCTAAGGGCCGCGGCCTGGTTCACCACCAGCAGGGTATGAACCCCGGTATCAACCTCGGGGTGATACTTCTCCGGCTGCGGAACACCAAATAGCCGTTCTATTTCAGGAAAAATGCATTGCAAGGCACCGCATTCACGCAGCACCTCGAAAAAGCGGGCCGGGGCGGTCTCTTCAAGCGCCCGCCGCAACTCCACCCAAATCCTCTCCGGGACCAGGGCATCAACTTCACCCGCCTTTACCATCTGTTTCATCAGCTCCAGAGTTTCAGGGGCGATATGGAACCCCTGGGCAGCAAAACGGGTGGCGAAACGGGCCACACGCAGAATGCGCACCGGATCTTCCGCGAAAGCCGGAGAAACATGACGCAGAATACGCCGTTCCAGATCACGCCGGCCACCATAGGGATCGATAACCTCTCCGTCTGGCGTCATCGCCATGGCGTTGATAGTCAGATCCCGGCGGGCCAGATCCTGCTCAAGCGTAACATCAGGTGCAGCGTGAAATACAAAACCGGTATAACCCGGCGCCACCTTGCGCTCGGTACGCGCCAACGCATACTCCTCATGGGTTTCGGGATGAAGGAATACCGGAAAATCCTTGCCCACCGGGATAAATCCCTGCGTGGCCATCTGCTCCGGCGTGGCGCCTACCACCACCCAGTCGCGATCCATTACCGGCAACCCCAGCAATTGATCCCGCACCGCTCCTCCTACCCTATAAACCTTCATTCACCACCTTCCTTTCGCAGAAACCTGTCCCCAAGACGGCTAATCAGTTTATCATCTTAGCTATCGGCCAAATACTCAGGAAAAATGAAGGGGGAGAACAAATGGCATTTGATTCCATAAACCCGGCAACCGGGAAGTTACTAGCAACATTTCCAGCATGGGAGGCTTCCGAGCTGGAGCAGGCGCTGGCCCAGGTAGCCGCTGCCACACCTGCCTGGGCGGCCAACCCCCTTGAGCAACGCTGTGCGCTGATGCGCAAGGCAGCACAAGTGTTACGTAACCACCGGGACAAGCTCGCCACCCTGATTACTCTGGAGATGGGGAAACTATTCACTGAAGCCCGGGCTGAGGTGGAAAAATGCGCCCTGGCATGTGACCACTATGCTGACAACGGCCCTCGTTATCTCGCTGATGAACTTATCAGTAGCGATGCCGGCAAAAGCTATGTTACCCATCAACCACAGGGGACGATACTGGCTGTCATGCCTTGGAATTTCCCGTTCTGGCAGGTATTTCGCTTTGCCGCCCCGACACTGGTGGCAGGCAACACCGGCGTACTCAAGCATGCTTCCAACGTTCCACAGTGCGCCCTCGCCATCGAACAGGTATTTCATGAGGCAGGATTTCCGGAGGGCGCTTTTCGCACCCTGATGATCCGCGCCTCCCAGGTCAAAGGGGTTATTGAAGATCCCCGCATTCACGCAGTCACCTTGACCGGTAGCGAGCCAGCCGGACGGCAGGTCGCGGCAACGGCGGGAGCTGCACTGAAAAAATCAGTACTGGAGCTGGGTGGTTCTGACCCCTTCATCGTGCTGGAAGACTGTGACCTGGAATACACCGTCAGACAGGCCGTTGCCTCCCGCTTTCTCAATGCCGGACAGAGCTGCATCGCCGCCAAACGCTTCATTGTGGTAGAACCTGTCGCCACAGCCTTTCTGGAAAAATTCAAGGCGGCCGTGGAGTCCCTGCGGCCGGGTGATCCCATGGAAAACGGTACGACACTCGCCCCCATGGCCCGTAATGACCTGCGTGATGAACTCCATCAGCAGGTAAGCGACAGCATTGAGCAGGGAGCTGTTGCCATGACCGGATGCACCCTCGTGGAAGGCAAGGGCGCTTTCTATCGGGCATCCATTCTGGACCGTGTAGCACCCGGAGTACGCGCCTACGATGAAGAGCTGTTTGGACCGGTGGCCACCGTTATCCGGGCCAACAACGAAGATGACGCCTTGGAGATTGCCAATAGCAGCCGGTTCGGGCTGGGCGGCAGCATATGGACCGCAGACACAGCACGAGGAGAACGGCTGGCACGAGAACTTCAGTCAGGCTGCTGCTTTGTCAACGGAATGGTAAAAAGTGACCCGCGGCTCCCCTTCGGAGGCATCAAGGCTTCCGGTTACGGGCGGGAACTCTCCTGGCAGGGGATGCATGAGTTTGTAAACAGCAAGACCATTTGGGTGAAATAAACCAATAACGATGGATCGCACCATCGTCTTACTGGTTTTTCAGCCCCAACACATCCTGCATGTCAAACAGGCCCCGCTCCTGGCTCATCACCCATTCAGCCGCCCGGATAGCCCCGTTGGCAAAGGTCATGCGGCTGGACGCCTTGTGGGTTATCTCTACCCGCTCGCCGATTCCGGCAAACATGACAGTATGCTCACCAACGATATCGCCAGCACGAATGGTTTCAAATCCGATGGTGCGCCGTTCCCGCTCGCCGGTGTTGCCGCGACGGCCATAAACGGCGCATTCGGCAAGGTCCCGGTCAAGGGCATCGGCTATCACCTCCCCCATGCGCAAGGCAGTTCCTGATGGCGCATCCACCTTGTGGCGGTGATGGGCCTCGATAATCTCGATATCCACCTCGTCACCCAGCACCCGCGCCGCCATATCCAGCAGTTTCAGGCACAGATTGACGCCTACGCTCATGTTGGGCGCCAGGACAATCGCAATCTCCGCGGCGGTGGCCTCAATCTCCCTGCGCTGGATGTCACTGAATCCGGTTGTACCGATAACCATCCGTTTGCCCGCCTGGCGGCAACGAGCCAGGTTGGCCATGGTGACCTCCGGGCGGGTGAAATCAATGAATACATCGTAATCATAACGAATGGCGCTGGGATCGCCGCTGATGGTGATGCCCAGTTTGCCGGTGCCTGCTACCTCTCCGGCATCACTGCCAACCAGCGAACTGCCGGGGCGCTCCAGTGCAGCACCCAGCTTTACCGTTGATGATTGCTGACATGCTTCAACAAGGCTGCGCCCCATGCGTCCGGCAGCGCCACCAATCGCTACTCTTGTCATGCTTCTCCTATCCCGTCAGATCATCAAAAAACTTCTTTACCCCATCCAGCCATGAGTGTGTTTTTGGCCGGTGGGTGTGGGCATTTTCCGCCATTGAGCGCTCAAATTCGCGTAACAGCTCTTTCTGCTCGCGATTCAGGTTGACCGGTGTCTCCAGCACCACCTTGCAGATCAGATCACCGGTTGAGCCACCCCGCACGGGGGACACCCCTTTGCCACGCAGCCGGAACTGCTTTTCACTCTGGGTCTCGGGCGGAATTTTCAGTTTGACGTTACCGTCCAGGGTCGGAACCTCCAGCTCTCCACCCAGCGCAGCAGTGGTAAAGCTGATAGGAACCTCACAATAGAGATCGTTATCGCGGCGCTGGAAGATAGGATGTGGACGGATATGGATCTGGACATACAGATCACCCGCAGGGCCGCCATTTTCACCGGCCTCCCCCTCACCGCTCAGACGAATACGATCCCCTTCATCCACACCGGCGGGAACCTTGACCGACAGGGTTTTGTTTTCCTGCACGCGCCCTTCGCCGTGGCAGGCGCGACAGGGATCAGTAATAATCTGCCCGCGCCCGTGGCAACGCGGACAGGTCTGCTGGACGGAGAAAAACCCCTGTTGAATCCGCACCTGCCCCTGACCGCCACAGGTTGGGCAGGAGGTGGGTTTACTGCCCGCCTTTGCCCCGCTGCCATCGCAACTGCTACAGACTACGGTAGTGGGATAGCGGATTTTGACTGTGGTACCCCGAACCGCATCTTCCAGGCCAAGCTCAAGCTGATAACGCAGATCGGAACCGCGGTAGGCGCGGTTTTCACCACCCCGGCCGCCGCCAAAGATATCACCGAACACGTCACCAAAAATATCGCTGAATCCACCGGCTCCGGCATGGAATCCGCCACCACCACCGCCACCCATGGATGCATCGACGCCCGCGTGACCGAACTGGTCATAGGCAGCGCGTTTCTGACTGTCAGAGAGAACCTCGTAGGCCTCCTTGGCCTCCTTGAATTTTTCCTCTGCGTTTTTGTCATCGGGGTTGCGGTCAGGATGGTGCTTCATCGCAAGACGTTTGAACGCCTTTTTGATCTCCGCCTCGCTGGCGTTTCTTTCCACTCCCAGAATCAGGTAGTAATCGCGTTTTGACATAACTATTATTTTGTTGAACAACAAGCAAACGACAGATGCGGCATAATTGCCGCATCTGTCGTATCAGACTCTCTATTATTGCAGTTTTTCGGCGTTACTTCTTGTCGTCCTTGATCTCCTCAAACTCGGCATCAACAACATCTTCCTCCTTTTTGGCCGATTCGGCAGCACCCTCTGCTCCACCGGCAGTCTGCGCAGCCTCACCTTCCGGTTGCTGCTGGGCATACAGCCGTTCGGCCATTTTACCGGATGCCTCTGTCAGTTTCTGGGTTTTTGCTTCAATTTCATCCTTGTCGTCACCCTTCATCGCCTCCTCAAGCTCGGCAATAGCGGTTTCGATACTGCTCTTTTCATCCGCTTCCAGCTTGTCGCCCAGCTCTTCCATGGATTTGCGAGTGGCGTGAATCATGGTGTCGGCCTGGTTGCGGGCATTGACCAGCTCATGGAACTTGCGATCCTCTTCCGCATGAGCCTCACCATCCTTGACCATTTTTTCAATCTCTTCCTCACTCAGGCCGCTGGAAGCCTTGATGACAATGGATTGCTCCTTGCCGGTCGCCTTGTCCTTGGCCGATACATTGAGAATACCATTGGCATCAATGTCAAAGGTAACCTCGATTTGCGGCATGCCACGCGGCGCCGGCGGAATGTCGGTCAGATCAAAACGGCCCAGCGACTTGTTGCCCGATGCCATCTCGCGCTCACCCTGCAGCACGTGCACAGTCACGGCGGTCTGGTTGTCGTCGGCGGTGGAAAACACCTGGGTCGCCTTGGTCGGTATGGTGGTGTTCTTCTCAATCAGCTTGGTCATTACACCGCCCATGGTTTCGATACCCAGAGACAAGGGGGTAACATCCAGCAGCAGAACATCCTTGACCTCGCCGCCCAGCACGCCACCCTGAATGGCAGCACCCATTGCCACCGCCTCGTCCGGATTGACATCCTTGCGGGGTTCCTTGCCGAAGAACTCCTTGACCGCCTCCTGTACCTTGGGCATACGGGTCTGGCCGCCAACCAGAATAACGTCATCTATCTCGGACGCACTCAGTCCGGCATCCTTGAGGGCGACCTTGCAGGGTTCAATGGTACGGCTAATCAAATCGCCAACCAGTGACTCCAGCTTGGCGCGGGTCATCTTGATATTCAGATGTTTGGGTCCTGAGGCATCCGCCGTTACATAGGGCAGATTGATATCGGTCTGCTGGCTGGATGAGAGTTCGATCTTGGCCTTCTCGGCACCCTCTTTCAGACGCTGCATGGCCAACGGATCGCCGCGCAGATCGATACCCTGCTCTTTCTTGAACTCATCAGCCAGATAGTCGATCAAACGTTTGTCGAAATCCTCACCCCCAAGGAAGGTATCACCGTTGGTGGAAAGCACTTCAATCTGGTGTTCGCCATCGATCTCTGCCAGCTCGATAATGGAGATATCAAAGGTTCCACCACCCAGATCATATACGGCAATCTTGGCGTCACCACGCTTCTTGTCCATGCCGTAAGCCAGCGCGGCAGCAGTTGGTTCATTGATGATCCGCTTGACATCCAGACCGGCGATCTTGCCGGCATCCTTGGTAGCCTGACGCTGGGAGTCATTGAAGTAGGCCGGTACGGTAATGACCGCTTCCGTTACCTCCTCGCCAAGGTAGTCCTCGGC
>JAJRUX010000027.1 GCA_024277575.1 Gammaproteobacteria bacterium
CGGAACACTCCGAGGACGCTGGCCGCGCCAGACATATCATATTTCATCTCGTCCATGGCGGCGGAGGGCTTGATGGAGATCCCCCCGGAGTCGAAGGTCACCCCCTTGCCCACCAGCACCAACGGCCGGTCCGCCTTTTTGGCGCCCTTGTATTCCAGGATGATGAATTTCGCCGGCTGGCGGGAGCCACGAGCCACAGAGAGCAGGGCGCCCATGCCCATCTTCTCCATATCCTTCTCTTTCAGCACCTTGTGGGTGATCGAGGCATGGCTCTTCGCCAGCGCGGCCGCCTGACGGGCCAGATAGGCGGGAGTACAGACATTACCCGGACTGTTGCCCAGATCGCGCGCCAGCTGCTTGCCGGCGGCAATGGCCACCCCTTCGGCCAGCGCCTGTCTGCCCTCGGCCAGCTCCTGGCGATCGCTCACCATCAGCGTCATCCGGCGCAGCGGGCGGTAGGTGGTCTCCGGTTTGGTCTTGAACTGCTCGAACCGGTACAGCGCCTGCGCCGAGGTCTCCACCACCTGGCGCAGTTTCCAGTGCAGATCCCGTCCCGTGACCGGCAGCTCCGCCAGATAACTGACCGCTTCCGTGGCGCCGGTTTCGTTCAGCGTGGTAGCTGCCTTCTGCACCACCTTGCGAAACCGGCTGTCGGCCAGCTCCCGCTCATGTCCGCAGCCCACCAGCAGCACCCGCTCGGCGGCAATCCCCGGCACCGAGGGCAGCAGCAGCACCTGTCCTGGCTTGCCGTCCATGTCGCCGCGCCGCACCACCTCGGTCAACAAGCCACCGCTGGCCTCGTCCAGCCGCTGCGCCGCATCGGACAGGCGCCGCTTTTCGAATACCCCCGCAATTACACAGGCACTGCGCTGCTGTTCCGGATTACCACTTTTTATGCTGAATTTCATGTCGGCTCCTGATTGTATGGGCGAATCCATATATCATAACCGTGTTTTCACTGACCACGCATTATAGATGATTATCGATCGCTATATCTTCCGGGAGATAACCGGGGTCTGGCTGGCCATCACGCTGGTGCTGCTGCTGATCTTTGCCGGAAACCAGCTGGTCATGTTGTTTAATGCTGTAGTTGCGGGCGATCTGATTGGCAAGCAGGTCCTGGTGATGCTTGGTCTTACACTTGTGAACAATCTGGCTCTGCTGCTGCCGTTTGCCTTTTTTATCGCAATTCTTGTAGCCCTGGGCAGGATGCACAAGGACAGTGAGATGGTTGCGCTGGCTGCCTGTGGCGTTGGCATTGGCCGACTGCTCAAAACCATCACCGCTTTTGCGGTTGTACTCGCCATAATAACCGGCAGCCTGTCGCTGCTGCTGTCTCCGTTGGCTGAATACAAGATGCAGCGGCTGATGGATGAAGCAAAATCCGTTACCGAGATTGGCGGGATCCCGGTGGGCACCTTCCGCAGTTTCAGCACCGACGCCGGGGAAGGGGTGTTCTATGTGGAAAAGGTCGACCCTGAACGGGGCCGGTTGAAGGAGGTCTTTGTCCAGATGCCGGGAGAACTGCCTTTACAACAGAATGTTATTGCCGCAGAGGGAGGGTATCAGCATACCGATGACAAGACCGGCCAGCGCTATCTGATTTTGGTCAATGGCACCCGTTATGAGGGGATACCCGGAGAGGCGAACTTCCGTATCATCCAGTTTGAGCAACATGCGGTACGAATCGATGCCCGGCGCAACTATCGTGATCCCAGGCTGCGAGCAATACCAACGACAAAACTGCTTGGCGCGGAGAGTCTCAGAGAAGTTGCCGAGCTACAGTGGCGGCTGGCCATTCCCTTTTCTGTAATACCGTTGGCCTTGCTGGCTGTGCCGCTCAGTCGAACATCACCCCGGCAGGGGCGCTACTCTCGCTTGTTCAGCGCCGTTCTGATCTACATCATTTATGCAAATATGCTCGGCGTTGCCCGAACCTGGCTGGAGAAGGGGGAAACCCCGCTGTTCCTCGGCCTGTGGTGGGTTCATGGCCTGATGTTGCTGTATGTGGCTTTCGAGGTTGGCCGGCAAAGCGGCATCAAATGGCGCTTTTCAGCACAGAGAGGAGCGGCGGCATGAATATTCTGGACCGTTATATCGGTCGGACGGTGATCTTTGGCACGCTGACCACTTTGGCGGTGTTGCTTGCCCTGTATATTTTTATGACCTACATCGGGGAGCTGCAAAAGGTGGGGCAGGCGCAGTATACTCCGCTGCTTGCGCTGCAGTTCACCCTGTTGACCCTGCCGCGCTGGGCGGGGGATCTGTTTCCCATGGCGGCTCTGATCGGCAGTCTGATGGGGCTGGGCGCCCTGGCCAGCAACAGTGAGTTGACGGTGATGCGCGCAGCCGGGGTTTCCGTGATGCGGATCACTTGGGCGGTTATGAAGGTTGCCCTGCTGATGATGGTTATCGTGGTTATCATCAGTGAAGGGGTAGCATCTCACACCGAGCAGTACGCTTTCAAGCTGCGCGCTACCGCGCTGGAAAAGCATGTATCGGTCAACACCGGCTCCGGCCTGTGGATCCGGGAAGGGAACAGCTACATCAACGCCCGCACGGTCTACTCCAATGACCATCTGGGCGGGGTTCATCTTTATGATTTTGACAAAAACAAGCAACCGCTCAAACTGACCTACGCCCCGGAAGCCAGCTACCAGAACGATGGGAAATGGGTGTTGAAGGATGTCAGCCAGACCCTGTTCACCAAACCGCGTATTACCACCCGGCAGCAAAGCGAATTGTTCTGGCACGGTATCCTTGATCCCGGCTTGATTGATGTGGTAGCCGTTGAACCGCAGGGGCTCTCTTCCCGCGAACTGTTGCGTTATATCGACTATCTGGAGAGCAACGGGCTTAATTCGGACCAATACCGGGTCGCTTTCTGGAGCAAGCTGGCCTCACCCTTTGCAACCGGAGCCATGATGCTGTTGGCCATCCCTTTTATTTTTGGCTCCATGCGCTCGGTAAGTATGGGTAGCCGACTGCTGGCCGGCACCTTGATCGGTATCGGTTTTTACCTGTTCAACCACAGCCTGGGACAGCTGGGGATTGTCTACTCAATACCACCGTTCCTTAGCGCGACCCTGCCAACTATTTGCGCAGTAGCTATTACTTCCTATATGCTTCGAAGAATAAGAGTCTAAACAGAAAATCGTCAGGTTAAAGATATGCCACACCTTACCGACGTTATCTCAGTTCAACAGGCTGGCACCTTGGCAGGACTGTTCCGGGAACGTGTACAACGCTCACCGGATGCCTTGGCTTATCGTCATTTCGATTCTGATTCCCAACAATGGCAGGAAACAACCTGGCAGACCATGGCGGCCGGGGTGGCGCACTGGCAAAGAGCCTTTCAGGCTGAGCAGTTGCAGGCTGGTGACCGGGTTGCCGTCATGCTGGGAAACTGCCGCGAATGGGTGGTGTTCGATCAAGCGGCTCTTGGCCTCGGACTGGTAGTTGTCCCGCTGTTTGTCAATGATTGCCCGGAGAATCTCTGCTATGTACTGGAGGATTGCGGGGCCAAACTACTGCTGATTCAAGGCTCAAGACAGTGGCAACAGTTTGTGCAAGTAGCCGATCGGCTGGATCACTTGCAGCGGGTTGTTACCCTGGAATCCATCGAGACCCGGCAATCAGATCCCCGCCTGCAATGGATCGATGAGTGGCTGCCAAAGGAGCAGGACAGCGAACTCATGGCCCGGGAAAGCAACCCCGATGAGCTGGCAACCATCGTCTATACCTCCGGTACATCCGGACGACCCAAAGGAGTCATGCTGAGTCACCGCAATATCCTCAGCGATGCCTATGCCGGACTGCAGTGCATCGACATCTATACTGATGACCTGTTTCTCTCCTTTCTTCCCCTGTCCCATACACTGGAGCGGACTATCGGTTACTATCTTCCCATAATGGCTGGCGCCAGTGTTGCTTTTGCTCGCTCCATTCAGCAACTGAATGCCGATTTCAAGACTGTTCATCCCACGATTTTTGTCTCCGTCCAGCGCATTTTTGAGCGGGTGCATCTTCGTATCGAAGAGCAATTAAGGACCAAATCTGCGCTGATACGCAAACTGTTTGATTGGGCGGTAGCGGTCGGATGGCGCCGTCATGAATATCGCCAGGGGAGGGCTTCCTGGCATCCCGGTTCGCTATTGTGGCCACTGCTTGACCGTCTGGTAGCCCGTAAAATCAGGGATAATCTCGGTGGACGGGTTCGGCTGACAGTCTGTGGCGGAGCGCCGCTGGCACCAGCTATAGCACGTGTTTTTGTGGGACTGGATGTGCAGGTACTGCAAGGCTACGGGCTGACCGAGTCCAGCCCGGTCATCAGTGTGAACTCGCTGCAGGACAACCTTCCCGCCAGCATAGGAAAACCCCTTCCCGGTATTGAAGTACGGCTGGGTGAAAAAGATGAGCTGTTGGCAAAAGGCCCCAACATCATGCTCGGCTACTGGAACAATGAACAGGCCACTGCTGATACCATCGATGCAGAGGGCTGGCTGCATACCGGCGACAAGGCCCGTATTGATGAACAGGGACACATTTTCTTAACCGGTCGCCTCAAGGAGATTCTGGTTCTGGCCAATGGCGAAAAAATTCCGCCTGCAGAGATGGAGATGGCCATTATTTCCGACAGCCTGTTCGAACAGGTAATGGTCATCGGTGAACAGCGACCTTTCCTCACCGTGTTGGCGGTACTCAACAAGGAACAGTGGGAGATGCTGGTCGAGGAGCGAAAATGGCACCCGGTTCAGGATGAACTGTTGCGCGACCGATCTGTTGAATCAGTTGTGCTGCGGCGAATCACAAAGCGCACAGCCACTTTCCCGGGTTATGCGCAGATACGGCGGATCTCCCTGACCCTGACCCCCTGGACCATTGAAAACGGCTTGATAACCCCCACCTTGAAATTGCGCCGTAATCACATTCTCAAACACCATGCAGCAGACGTGGAGCGGCTCTATGCCGGACATTAATACACCGCACATTTTCAGGGTTGAGAGTTGCACATCCTTGCCGCAACGGGTACATTGAACATAAGAAAGTATTGATTTACCTGTTCGCTTTTCCTCCCGAGAGATCAGCCGCTACTCATGCTTGTGTCCGGGGAGGGAAAAAACTCTAAGGGGGGGGTTAAGAAGCGAACTTTTTGTCCGATAACCCGATTATCTAAAGGCGGGTTTGGCGATTCTGTAAAACCATCCTCCTTATTATTGACCCCATTCACAGGTGAATTCTCTCCTGTGACATACAACACAAAAACCGCTTTTTAAAAAGTGGATATGGCTAGGAGTCTGTCAGGTTTGGGTAATCGTAGCGAGCGGGTGGGAGAGCGAGTCAAAAATGTTTCCGGTTTTGAGGCGAATAGTGGGTCTATTCAACGAAAAACCGGGGATATTTTGGCCGCTCTCCCATCAACGCAGGAGATTATTCCCAAATCCGACAGACTCCTAGCCACACAAGTTTTGAAAGGAGAACATAATCTATGACAATGCAAGTTGAACCTCCACTGATGGAGCGTCTGCTGAACATGGCGCCGGTTGGAATCGTGTTACTGGATGCTGCGGGGAAAATATCTTCGGTTAACTCAACCCTGCTTGATTTTCTTGGAGTCACAGCCGGCACTCTGCAAGGAAAAAGCAAGGAGGAGCTTGCTGAACCTCAACTACAACTTCTGTTTGAACAACAACAGACCATTTTTGTGCCTGCTACCGGCAACCAGCCTGAGCGTTGGCTGAAGTGCGACTGCCACCGACTGGACAGTGACTGGGAGATTCACTACTACACCGACGTTACCCGCCAACACCGACTGGAAGGTGAACAGCGCAGAATGGAGGAGGCGCTACGTGAACACTCCTCCACCGATGCGGCGACAGGCCTGTTCAACCGTCGTGGACTGCTCAGCCGACTGGAGCCCCAGGTCTCCCGTTGTCGACGCTACAACACCCGCATGTCCGTAGTGATGATCAAACTCCTGCGCACCCAGGGTAAACAGCCATTGGAAGAGAGTGACCTGCCAACCGTTGCCCGACTAATCAAGGATCAAGCGCGGTGGGCTGATACGCTAGCCCGGATGAATGATGATGAGTTGATCATGGTGTTACCGGAAACTTCCAGCCAGGGAGCCTGTGAGCTGGCTGAACGGTTGGTCCGACAGATACAGGAGCTGCCTGTTACAAAGAATGCGGAAAAAGAGTTCAGCGCTGCTTTTGGTGTTACCGCCTGGCGCACGGGAGACGATACCAACACAATGCTGACCCGGGTTTCCGACGCAATGGAGAAAGCTCGCGCCGCCGGCGGAAACTATGTTGCAATGGCTTAAGCTTAAGCCAAAATACAACATCACGATATTGTTTCAGCAGTTAAAGAAAAGAGAGAAATGGTGGCCAGGGACAGAATCGAACTGCCGACACGAGGATTTTCAGTCCACTGCTCTACCGACTGAGCTACCTGGCCAAAGATGGGGTATTAAAACGGGAGATGGTGGGCGTGTCAAGTCACTACTGAGCGATACAGCTCCACCAGCCTGTCGTTCAGTTTGTTCATGTCAAACTCATCCTCTATCTTTTGGCGACCAGCCTTGCCCATTTCCGGCCATTTGTCCGAATTATTAATGAGTTTTACCAGACATTCGGCAAGCTTATCCGAATCGCGTTCCGGTGCAAGATACCCTGATACTCCATTCTCAACCAGCTCCGGAACGCCGCTGTGGAATGTTCCCACCACCGGAATCCCCATTGCCATTGCCTCTTTTACAACATTGGGAATACCTTCCTGCTCGCCATTGGAGGCGGTCACACTAGGTGTAAGAAGCACATGGGTATCATCCATTAACTGCGCCAGCCCCTGATGATCCTTCCAGCCAAGCAGTTGAATGGAGTTTCCCATCCCTAACTGTTGGATTAGTTGTTCAAGTTCGCTGCGTAATGCACCATCCCCAGCTACCCTGTAGCAGACCGATCTTCCCGATTCTATCAACCGCGCCACAGCCTTTATGCCATAGGAAACCCCTTTCATCTCGACCAAACGAGCTACGGTGAGAATTTTTACCGGCTCATCTTTTTTCAGGAAGCGAGGCTGGTAACGGAATCTGTCACAGTTAATACCTGAGTGCAGCACATCTATTTTCTTTTCATCACAACCACGATCAACCAGTCGTTGTTTCAGGCTTTTACTGACGGGGAGAAACAGATCTCCCTTTTTGAAAAGTTGATCATAAAATCCCTCCGTACTGGTTAGATGCTGAGTGATATCATGACCTCGGAACGAGGTAAGGTGTTTAACCGGCAACAGACCTGATGTCTTTAATGAAATCACCCCTTTTCCCAATGTTCCGTACTGGCTGTGAACAATATCATACGGCCCATCTTTTAACTGTCTCAATGCAATTGTCAGCTGCGCCAGTTTTGGCAAAAAAGTCGGGGTTCTTGATAACAATATCCGTGCTGTTTTTTTCCACACCACCGGACTTGAAAATGCCTTGCTTCCCAGCAATAACCGGAACAAATGGATCAGTCGAGCTAAGCCTGATTCCGGTATATCACTCAAATACAATACCTTGTCCAACAACCGGTATTCAGCTATCTCCGGGTGTACCACATCAACAGATCGCCGCCCCCTTGCATAGATATCAACTTCATGACCACGATCAATAAGGCCTGTAATCTGATTTAGAATAAATGTTTCAGAAAGAACAGGAAAAGCGCCGACAAAAAAAGCTATTCTCATTGGAGATTTATAAAATCAGCTGTTGTTTTTCTTTAGATTACGCAAAAAAGGCTTGATCTCATTTTTATAGATATAGTTGAATACAGGTTCAGAATTATCGAACGTTTTTGCAACAAAAAAATAGGATTTCATACGCTGCACAGGGGAGGCGATTGATCTGGCAAGATTGTAATTCATTCGACAAAAAAAGCGTCTCCCTTCCTCCTTGATTAGATCACGATTATCCGGGCAGAGGTCACATAAAATATCCAGCAGATCCATGCTATCTTCGCACCAGTCCCGTGTCTTGGCTGCCGATCCCATATTTCCATCATGGGTACGAAACCCTGCTTTTACCTCCTGCACATCAACCCGGCCAAGGCGGGCAGCAACCTCAGCTCTGCTCCTGCATCCTGGAAAAGATTGTGCCGTGAACGAAACCCTCCTGCTTCCTGCAAAGCTCTGGTATTGATCAACGTGCTACACAGGTAAAAGGTTGTTTTATTATTGAACCAGGCTAGCAAAAGTTCGGCAAAAGAAAGGCCCTGCGATTGATTTGGCCGTTCAAACTTTACCTCACCATCTTCATTAATCATGCGTGTCCCGGTCCGAATGATTCCAATATTCGTTTGATCTTGCGCAGCATTCATACATGTCTCAATAAAATCGGGATCTATCTGATCATCATCTAGAAACAGCAGAAAATAGTCTCCCTTTGCCTGCTGAAGGCAAAAGTTAAAATTATTGTTGGCACCGATATTCTGCTCTTGCCTGAAATAGCGAATACGGGGATCTGTAAAGGACTTGACAACCGCCTCGGTATCATCTGTTGAGCAATTATCCGATATAATGACCTCTATATTGGAATAGGTCTGCTGCAGTGCTGCATTAATCGCATCCCGCAGGAAAAGACTTGCCCGATTGTAGGTGGGAATCGCTACGGTCACCAGGGGACGATCCGTATTATTTGTCATTCATAATCCCTGAAAGTTTTTTCCAAAAACTATTATAGATTTCATGCATGCCGAATAGAACCCCCCTAACTCCAGCCAGGTTTTCCTGTAGAACAAAATGCCTGCGGGCACAACAGGATGTTGTTGCTTCCCCCCCGGCCTTTGTTTTTATCGAGCATTAAGTTTAATCTTTGACCTGACGACAGTATACTTTAACATTGAATAAAGGATGGTATTACATAATTAAACAACAGGCTGTAGCATAACCATA
>JAJRUX010000028.1 GCA_024277575.1 Gammaproteobacteria bacterium
CTGGCTGGAGTCTGAATCGATAATTTTATGGTTCAGCATGCCCGTTTTCCTCCTGCGGAATTGCCCTTCACCAGAAAGAATAGGCCAAAATGGTTGCTCTGGCAAGATTTTACTGTTGTCGGCACCTCGACCATCAGGCTTTAACCTGTTTCTGTCTCTCCCATTCACGCCGGTCACGCAGTGAATAGATGCAGCCGCAATACTCCTGGCGATAGAAGTTCCGCTCCCTGGATATCTCGATTCCGCGCTGCTGCCTGCCGCCCTTGCGCCAGTTGTGCGTCCAGTAGACAAGGCCCGGGTAGTGTGATGCCGCCCGTTCGCCGCTGTCGTTGACCTGCTGCAGATCCTTCCAGCGGGAAAATCCCAGACTGCTGGTGAACACCCTGAAGCCGTTCTCATGGGCAAACAGCGCGCTGCGCTCGAAACGCAGGTCGAAGCAGCGGCTGCAGCGCTCGCCCCGCTCCGGCTCATACTCCAGCCCCCTGGCGCGCGCAAACCACTCCTTTACATCGTAATCGCCGTCAAAGAAGGGGATGCCGTGCTCCCGGGCGTAGCGAATATTCTCCTCCTTGCGGGTCTCATATTCGCGCCGGGGATGGATGTTGGGGTTGTAGAAAAAGATGGTCAGTTCGAGACCGGCGCGGCGCATGGCCTCGATCATCGCCCCCGAGCAGGGAGCGCAGCAGGTGTGCAGCAGTACCCGTCTCTCCCCGCCGGGCGGGATCAGCCGTTCGCTCTCTCTGTTTCGCTTGCCCAATGTCAGGCGTTGTCTTCCACAGCCGGTTCAGCCGCACCGCTATCTTTGCCCGGCAGCAGCTGCTCCCTGATTTTGTCATCCAGCTCTTGGGCAATTTCCGGATTCTCCTTGAGGAAGTTGCGCACGTTGTCCTTGCCCTGGCCGATGCGGTCGCCGTTGTAGCTGTACCAGGCGCCGGACTTGTTGATGAGTCCCTGCTGGACACCGAGGTCGATCAGTTCCCCTTCGCGGGAGATCCCCTCGCCGTAGAGGATCTCGAACTCGGTCTGCTTGAACGGCGGGGCGACCTTGTTCTTCACCACCTTGACGCGGGTCTGGTTGCCGATCACCTCGTCCCCCTTCTTGATGGCGCCGATGCGGCGGATGTCCATGCGCACCGAGGCATAGAACTTGAGCGCGTTGCCGCCGGTGGTGGTCTCCGGGTTGCCAAACATCACCCCGATCTTCATGCGGATCTGGTTGATGAAGATCACCAGCGTGTTGGAACGCTTGATGTTGGCGGTAAGCTTGCGCAGCGCCTGGGACATCAGCCGCGCCTGCAGCCCCATGTGGGAGTCGCCCATGTCCCCCTCGATCTCCGCCTTGGGGGTGAGCGCAGCCACCGAGTCCACCACAACGACATCCACCGCACCGGAGCGCACCAGCATGTCGGTGATCTCCAGCGCCTGCTCGCCGGTATCCGGCTGGGAGACCAGCAGGTTGTCGATATCCACACCGAGCTTTTCGGCATAGACAGGGTCCAGCGCATGTTCCGCATCCACAAAGGCGCAGGTGCCACCGGTTTTTCGCGACTCGGCGATGATCTGCAGGGTAAGCGTGGTCTTGCCGGAAGACTCCGGCCCGTAGATCTCGACAACACGACCCTTCGGCACCCCGCCAATCCCCAGCGCGATATCCAGCCCCAGCGAGCCGGTGGAGATGGCCTCCACGTCGTGCAGCGCCCCGGAATCACCCATGCGCATCACCGAGCCCTTGCCAAACTGCTTCTCAATCTGGCTGAGCGCCGCGCTCAGCGCCTTTTTCCTGTTGTCATCCATTGCTGTAACCTCGGTCAGAACCTTGATCGGTCAATTATTTCACAGTTCCATCAAACGACCAACCATATTATCGGCACAAAATTATCCGCACAAATTCCAGCTGCGTACTATTTCATAGCGCACCCCTTCCGGCAAAGTAATGGAGTGCACCAGTACAAAACGATCCACCTGCCAGATAACCGGGGGAATTGTTGATGGCAAAGCCTCCGGCCGTGCCTTGCGCAAAAAAGTAAGATGCGGCTGATAAGAGCGGGACTCCGGCTCCAGGCCACACAACTCCAGCCCGGTTTCAAGCTCCCTGACCAGATTAAGCAATATCGGGGGAATCTTGCTTGCACCCAGCCAGGCAACCTTCGGGCTGCGCCAGTAACCGGCCTGATCCAGAACAAGCTGAAAGCTGTCAGCGTGAATATTGTCAGCAATTTGCTCGGCACACACTCGCTGCGACACGGGAAGTAAACCCAGATAACGCAGAGTTATATGAAAATTTTCCGGCGGAACCGGCCGGGCATCGATTGCTCGAAACGGCTCCTTTGCCAGCAGCCGTTTCAGCTGCTGACGTAACGCCTCATCAGGCCACAATGCAAAAAACAGGCGTTGCCGCTTATCCGGCGACATCCCGCAGCCCTTCCAGGGCAACCCATACCGCTTTTTGACGAATCGCTTCACGATCACCGCTGAAGCATTCCATGTAAGTCTCCAACGCCCCGTCTGCCACAGCCCACGCGAACCAGACTGTACCGACCGGCTTGTCCGGCATGGCGCCACCCGGCCCTGCAATACCGCTGACAGCGACGGAGAGCCGGGCATGACTATGTGTCAGCGCACCCTGCGCCATCGCCTGTACTGTCTGTTCGCTCACGGCACCATACGCCTCCAGTATCTCGGTGCTGACACCCAGCATCTCCTGTTTGGCGATGTTGGTATAGGTGACAAAACCGCGCTCAAACCAGCGGGAACTGCCTGGTATATCGGTAATGATCTTGGCAACCCAGCCACCCGTGCAGGACTCGGCGGTGGCCAGCATCATTTTTTTCTGTAACAACTGCTCCCCAAGGCGGCAAGCAAGTTGCTGAACCTTGTTCATCAGTTTTTTAACTGGTGAAACTGACAACTGATGATATATTTGTCATTCGCTGAACGTTCCACCCTCACCACTTCAGCGACGGCTTCCAGCGGTGGCGTCAGTTTCTGCTGCGGCGAAATTACAATTTCCAGCAACGTCTCCATGGCAATCTCCTTCTCCGTTTCAAAGCGCACTCCCCCCGCACTCAGATTATGTCCCGCCGCCTGTTGCATTTCGGTTGCCCCTTGTAGCTTGTAATCCACCACGCACTCCACCTCCATACGGGTAAAATTGCGTTTTTCTTTATAATCCAGTCGCATTGTCATCAGCACCAACCTCACTCTTTATATTGTTACGTTACAAGCAATACCAGACCACAATAATATTCGCAAGCGCCAATCAGTTAAAAAATGGTGGATCAGGATCGGAAACTGACTGTTGCAAAATTGGCCACACCAGCAATTTTCGCTACACTTGCGCGAATGACCTCTGCCAAACCACGACACACGCCGCTGATGCAGCAGTACCTGAGTATCAAGGCGGAGCACCCCGATATTCTGCTGTTCTTCCGCATGGGGGATTTTTATGAGCTTTTCTACGATGATGCGCGCAAGGCGGCCCGGTTGTTGAGCATCAGTCTCACCAGCCGGGGAAAATCGGCCGGAGAGCCAATTCCCATGGCCGGCGTCCCCTATCATGCGGTGGATGGCTATCTGGCCAAGCTGGTCAAGCTGGGTGAGTCGGTGGCCATCTGCGAACAGATCGGTGATCCAGCCACCAGCAAGGGGCCGGTCGAGCGCCAGGTAACCCGCATTGTCACCCCTGGCACCATCACCGAGGAGTCGCTGCTGGAAGAGCGCCGTGACAATCTGATCGCCGCCCTTTTTCAGCAAAAGGAACGGTTTGGCCTGGCGTGGATGGAGATCAGCAGTGGCCGCTTTCATGTGATGGAGCTGGATGGCGAAGAGGCACTTGCCGGTGAGCTGGAGCGGCTGCAGCCCGCAGAGCTGATCATCAGCGACGATAACCCTCTCGGCA
>JAJRUX010000029.1 GCA_024277575.1 Gammaproteobacteria bacterium
AAGCGCTAAAGCATCAGCTGCGGCGTTGCAGTGTTTGACAAGGGCGGCAGGCAGCCATTGCCTGCGCACTGCGCCTTCCTGCGAAACACCACAGGAACGCTGAATCCTGATTTATTACCTTGAAAGAGTACTAGTCAAAAAAGACGGTTTACCTGTTTTTCCTACAACACAGGAACAGGAAGGTGGCCATTATAATTAAGTTCGTAATCCCCCGTCTTGTTGGGCCGACCCAGCATGCGCAGACTCTGAGCAAGATCACTATTGCCGTCACGAGGAGTAAGTTTTCCCCTGAACTGATAGGCTCCGTCCGGCATCAATTTCACCACCCCTTCCGCCTGGAGTGGACCGCCGGTATCCTTCAATCTTCCGGTGATTTCCTGCGCTTCCGTTTTCAACTGAAGAGAAAACCCACCAAGATCAAGTGGTGAACCAACGGTTACTGCTGCTCCCTTCCAGAGGAGATTTCCTGTACCTTTGACAACCATCCCGTCGGACAGGGAAATTTCCAGGTCTTCAGAAATTAGCTGGCCCTGCAGAGCGGGTACGGAATAGGGAGTCATGGCCTGCAGCGTGGCAATGGAAACCTGGCTCTGAAGCCCCCGGAGATAAACCGTTCCACCCAGAGTTCGCCCCGCATAGGTGCTGAACTTGATCTCTTTATCTGCGCTATCCAGCTTCAGTTCCAAACGGCCCAGCAGCAGAGGCAGAAAACGCACCTCCCAGCCCACATTTTGCAGATGAAAACCGTCTGTTTTCAAAACCCGAGCTGAGCCGGACCAGACAGTGCCCTCAACGCCACCAAGCTGAATCCCGGCCAAATGATTTTGTACCAGCCGGTAGGCATATGCGGCAGGGAAGGTAACAAGGAGGAAGAGGATATAGGCTATTAATCCCAATAACAGAAATCGCAACCATTTTTTCACACACCACCCTCCGCAAGACGCAGCCGGGCATCAACCAGCCCCGCAACATCAGCACGCTCAACCGTTGCGCTGACAACCCGAACGCCATTCTCCTTGGATATTTTTTCCAGCCAGCCGATCAGCTGATCAAAACCGGCCCCCTCAAACCAGATCCGCACCTGTTTTCCATCCGGCTCGACCCGTTTCATGGCTCCACCCAAACCCTGCTTTTTTGCGGACTCATCCACAAGTGACAACAAGGACTGCCCACCCAAACCCTTTGCCTTCCCGCTCTGCCCGGACACACCCCGCAACAGTTTTGCTTCACTGGCTGCATCTTTCATCCACTGCAGCAAAACCCGCTGTTGCTGAACCTCCTGCTGCATCTGCATCCTGGCGTTCATTACTGGTTGCCAGAGCAAAAAATAGAGCAGGGCAAGCAAAACTGCCACACCGCCGAAAAGCAGCATGATTCGTTCGCGCGGCTGTAATCCATCCCAGTATTCCGTTAACTGCTCCCGCCCCCTCATTGTCCCGCTCCTATCTTGATGCGCGCCTCGACATGTTTGTTACGGGATGATGCAGATAATACCTCTACTGACAGGGAGGATTTCTGCTTCAGCTTCTGTTCCAGCTCATCCAGCTGTTGCAAACTCTTGAGTTGCATGCCCAGTACAAGCTTTCCCTCTTTATAGCTGATACCCTGCAGCTGCGCATCAGGCATACCTTGCAATACCGGACCGGTGTCCGCGAGCAGGGCCAGCAAGCCCGCTCCTCCCCCCTGGCCTCGCAAGGATTTCAAACCGCGCTCCGCCTGCAGCTTTGGGTTCACGATACGTTTGATTTCCGGAAACCCCTGGCGGAAATTCCGCTCAACCTGATTTGCCAGCTGTTCCTTTTCGGCACTCAAACGCTGATACTCCACACTGGCTGTCACGCCCTGCACGACCAATAACGCCACCAGCAGCGCTGCCGCGGGACGCCAGGGTCGCCACAATTTGCCCAAGCGTTCCCGCTGGCTGTACTGCCCCTGCAACAGGTTGATTGAGCGAGCACTCTCATCCCGATAGCCCCGTGCAAACAGCGGCAGAAAACCCTCATCGCAACGCGCCTGCTCATACTCCACCCCGGAGGGTAAAATGCTGTCCAGTGTCACCTTCTTACTGTCACGACAATCTGTCACCTGCAAACGCTGCGGCCGGTTCTCTCCCTCATGCTCCAGCGCCTGCTCCAGAAGCACCGACAGATTTTCAATATCGCAGCTGAAACCGCTTTGCAATCCGGTTCGGACTTTTGCGATATCTCCGGTCAGGACGACACTCCACATCTCCTCGCTGAATGGCAGCGCAAGCAGATCCGGCACCATCAATTTTGCCTGGATACCGGCTTCGGCCAGGCGCTCCATCCAGCGCCGCATCTGTTCGTGAGCCACCGTTGCAACGACAACTTTTCCGTCCTGATAGCTTCCCAGGGCAAAATGAAGCTGCTCCACGTCATCCGCCAGCAGATCTTCAAGGAGGTAGGGGACAGCCTGCGCCTGGCGCTGACGATTTGAGGTAGGAACCGCCACCTCGGTGAGTATCACCTGTTCTGACGGCACCAGTACAACTATCTGACGGCCAAGCCCGTAACCGGTGGCCTCACTCAGTGAAACCCGAATCTGACGCGCAGAGAGCTGACTCTGCTCTACAACCTGCAAACATTCGACCTGTTCTTGTTCGGTCAGGTGGATAAACAGCTTATCCATATAATCAATAGTCTCCCTGAGTGCGCAATACAGTGTAAACCTTATGTGTTTTCTTTTTGGATGTAGTGCGCTGGATAAGAGAACGCAGCCTTACTTCCCCTTTATCAAACTGGGCAAACGCACTAGCCAGGAAAAAATTGCTTACAACATCACAGTTGTCCTTCAAATATTTTTCAAATTTACCCTGTTTGCTTTTCAATGTCTTGAATCCCGGCAGATCAAAAACCTCGCTAATCTTATCAAACCCCTTGTTGTTTTGCTTTTCCAGCTGCTCGCGCTGCTTCAGTAACTCATCAATGTCCGCTGCAGTTACATAATCCAGAGAGGCCAGAACCTCCCTTGATGCAGTATTGATATTAATCTTGGTTTTTTTCCGTCCCGGCAACACTGCTATAAACTTTTCCAGCTTCTGATACTCCTCCCCGGTCATGATCAGCAACAGTTCGGTCGGGCTGACCAACAATGTATTCCCGGCACGATAGGACGGATCCAGCCGGGTATATTCACCATCTTCGGCGCCATCCATTCCCTGAGGAGTGCTGTCGGAATCTATCCAGTCCGCCACTCTGTCCGCCAGCCCCGGTGGAAGATCAAGCTCTATCAGAAGTCTTTTAAACTGCTGCAACTGCCCGGTATCAATGATACCGTCCTTGCCAACCAGGTTATTGAGATTGAAACGCCCCTGCAGATCCTCGATACGTCCACTGATCATGTCACCCTCAGCACCATCCGGTGCGGGAAATTGTACAGGCTTTCCCCAATCCTCCATCCGGTGATCAGTTTTATTGTTCTCTGCATCCTTGCGCAGCGCCAGCAGGGCGATAGTTTCCATACCCAGCGCAAACTGCAAGGCCTGAGCACGATCCAGTATATTGCCGGTGCGGCGAATATCCAGCTGCTGCTCCGAAATCATTGTTACGGCAATAATGGAGATCAAGGCAGTAATCAACACGGCAGTGATCAACGCAATACCTCTCTGACTGCTGGCTGTTTTGTATCCTGTAACCGGATACGCAGTCGGGCGGATACCGTTGCTCAAGGTCTCCCCTCTCCTGCCGGCAACCGGAACAGACGACGGATACGCCCCCACTCCTGCAGCTCCAGAGTAACCTCAATGGCAACCGGAAGCGGTGGAGGTTGCTTGTTGTCATCGCTGTTCAGTACCGGCCACTCTTTGTTCCATTTGTTCTTGTTGTCCAGAAAACGCAGCTCGAACTCCTCTACTCCATCCAGCAGCGACTGACTCAAGGTCGGTTTTTCATCGGTACGATCCAGCATCCGCCAGCTGTAGCGGATTAATTCACCATCTTCGATGGCGTAGGCTACCCGCTGCAGGGTACTGCGCCGTGTTCGCGCCGGATTGTTCCATCCACTGCGGGTAAACTCCAGACGATAGGTCTGCTGCGGGGTAAACAGTGCCAGCTGTGTGTCGCCATAGGTATTGCGAATGGGACGATTGACTACCTGCCCCAAATCCCGGCTGATGAACAGAAAAGCCATCTGTAACCGGGCCAGTTGCTCTGTACGTTGCTGGCTCTGGTCTCTGTTGAGCAGCGCAGAACGCAGACTGCCATACGCCAGAGTAGACAAAATGGCAAAGATCGCCAACGCTATCAACAGTTCCAGCAGTGTAAATCCCGCCTCCCGATGTAACCGGCGACTCATTTCTGCGGTTGTCCAATCAGGGCAGTTAGTGTTGCGAGGGGATGCTTGTCATCCGGGTCTTTCAGAACCTGCACCTGCACCTGGCGGATTTCAGGGCGTCCGTCAATGGTCGTCACTTTTTGTACCCAGTACCACTCCCGATCTGCCAGCTGGCTGGAGCCCTTGCTGGTATCCGCCTTCGGCCAGGCCTGAAGAACCTGCAGTTCAGTAATGCGGTTTTCAGCTACCCAGGTGGCAAGGGTTCTGTCTTGCAGGTAGGAGGCGTTACTTAAATAGTTGCTGATCCCCTTGCTCAATGCACCAAGAGAGATAGCCAGCACCGCCAGCGCCACCATCACTTCCAGCAGGGTAAAACCCTGTGACCGGCACCTCCTGAAAGAGAAACCGGATAGACAGCCAACTGAACATGGGTTTGGCATGTTACGATAATCCGGGATTAGGGCTGGGATCCTGCCAAGTAGCATAAGCTAGCGTCCACTGCCCGCCAGCCACTCCGCAAAATCCTTATCCTTGCTGTTACGGGAATCCAGTTCACCCATGGCATCACCGAGCAGGATATAATCGGTATCATCCGCCCCCTTGATATGCATCTCAAACGGGGTGCTTTCACCGCTGGAGAGAAAAAACAGCATCACGCCATCCTCCTCATCGTCGTCATCATCCGCCTCCCGGCTGACCTCCATATCCTCCAGCTCGAAATGCAGCTCTTTTGGCAGCTTGCGGGTGCGAAAGGTTTCATCATCCTCTATCACCTGCCACTGCTCCCCTTCCAGGCGCAAAAACTCATACCGGTCAGGAAATATCCGCAACGCCAATTGCTGATTTTTCAGGATCCCTTCCTGCCGGAACAGCTTGATCAAAGCAGCAATGCGCCGCGACTCATTCTCTGCGTGGCGATCCAGCCCACCGCTATCAACCGAAAGTGACGCAAAACTGAGAATAATGCCAATGATGACCAGCACAACCAGCAGTTCTATCAGGGTAAACCCGCGTGAAACTCTCCTTCCCCGCCGGCTCCCGCCAGACTGGATAAAGCTCACTCCAGATTCCAGTTCCCGATATCAGCAGAGACATCATTGCCGCCCAGCTGACCATCCGCACCGAGGGAGTAGATATCAATCGTACCGTGAGCACCTGGATTAAGGTATTGATAAGGGTTACCCCACGGATCAACCGGCAGCCGATCGATGTAGCCACCCTGCTTCCAGTTGCGAGGTTCAGGATCGCCGGAGGGCTCCTGCGCCAGAGCATCCAGCCCCTGTTCGGTACTGGGGTAGAAATGGTTATCCAGCTTGTAAAGATTCAGCGCCCCTTCCAGCACCCGAATATCCTGCCGGGCCTTGGTAATACGCGCTGTATCGGGTCTGTCCATAATCCGCGGCACAACAACTGCTGCGAGAATACCCAGAATTACCACCACAACCATCACTTCAATCAGGGTGAAACCCTGCACGCCACGATACCGCTTGACCATCTTTTTTTTCACCTCTGTCATTCTCTCACACTACTACTTTAAAACTGCCACCTGAATCCGTGAGTTCAGGGCGGATGAAGCGTGCAACTGCTTGAGTCGTATCGCGTAATGAAAAATCGAGGGAATAGCGGGGACTATTGCCAAGATTTTTCATATAGCGAGACGGGTCAATGAGTTGTGCGATTCGCCGTCATGAACTCACGGATTCAGGTGCCAATTAGACTATTCAGTGTACTAACTGGTTCATATCAAATATCGGCAGCAGAATCGCCAGCACGATCACCAGTACAACCACCCCCATCACCAGAATCAGTGCCGGTTCCAGTATTCCCATCAATGCCGATACAGCCGTCTCCAGCTCCCGCTCCTGACTGGTGGCGGCGCGCTCCAGCATATCGTCCAGGTTACCACTGGCCTCTCCGCTGGCGATCAGATGAACCACCATGGGAGGAAAATAACCACTTTTCTGCAACGCCCGGTTTATGGATGAACCTTCCCGAACCCGGCGCGCTGCTTCATCCACCGCCTTGCGCATGGGCAGGTTGCTTACCACTTCGGCCGCAATGCGCATTCCCTCCAGTACCGGTACGCCACTGGCGCTGAGGATACTGAAGGTACGGGCAAACCGGGCCGTATTAAGCCCTCTCACCAGACGCCCCACCAACGGTACGCGCAACAGCCAGCGATGCCAAGCGCTGCGGAAGCCCTCTTTGCGCAGCAGCAGATTGAAGAGGGTTATCGATACGACAATCAGGCCGAAAAGGGCAATCCCCCACGCACTCAGAAAATCGCTGACCGCAATCAGGCCACGGGTAAGTAGCGGAAGTTCCTGACCTATATTATCAAACACCCCCACAACCTGGGGAACAACGTAGGCCAGCAGCACCACAACCACAAGTATGGCAACAATGATCATCAGCGCCGGATAGATCAGCGCCAGCCCCATCTTTTGGGAGAGCGCCTGGCGGCTTTCAGTGTAATCTGCCAACCGTCCCAGTACCGCCTCCAGATGACCGGAGTGCTCACCTGCCGCCACGGTGGAGCGATACAGATCAGGAAAAACATGGGGGAACTCTTTCAGCGCATCGGCAAGGGTGTGCCCTTCCAGCACCCTGGCGCGCACCGCCAGAATAATCTTTTTCAGGCGCATTTTTTCCGACTGCTCAGCCGCCGTGGCCAGTGCGCTTTCCACCGGCATCCCGGACTGTACCAGGGTGGCAAGCTGGCGGGTGACCAGCGCCAGCTCCGTGGCATTGATGCCGCGCCGCAGGGAGAATCCCCTCTTGCGTCGCGCTTCACGCTGCTCCACCGCTTCAACGGAGAGCGGTGTCCAGCCCTTATCACGCAACTGCTGCCGGATCTGCCGGGCGGTATCGCCCTCCATTACCCCCTTGCGCTCACGCCCGCCGGCGTCCAGCACCTGGTATTCAAAGGCACCCACTAGCCTGTGCTCCCCTGCATGGAGAATAAAAAAACGGGAGGCATCGGGACACATGATATTTTACCGGGGAGAAGCATGACGCATACCCCCGCAATGCCATGCCAAAAGCTTTTTGAACAACCATTGAAACACTTGCAATCAGACATTTTCACCGGACATATTCGGCAAGCAGTTCATTTACTTCATCAATATCAAATGCTTCCGGATCAAAATCCTCACCCACCCATTCCAGCATCTCTTCGTACTCCGGATGCTTCGGATCCTTGAGCGTTTCAATAAGTTCCTGATATCCCCAAACACCACCGCAATCTTCCGGGGGACATGCCCTTTTCCCCTTGATACACAGGGGCAGCTTTTTGTTCCTGTCGAATGGCAATACCTTTTCCAGAACCATTTTATGCTCCCAGCCATCCCCGAAATCATATTCGTATATCATGGTGTCTTTTTCGGATGTCAATAACTGGTTCAACCTGTAGTCATTCTCATCTTCGACATCCATATCAATGCCGAACTCATCATCCCGGATGCCATAGCATATCCGGTTGCAGACAAACTGGTGAAGATGGCTGTCCGTCCAGCCCATCGCAATTTGCAGAACCAGATGCAGCTGGCCAAGAACCATATCACCCGGGACCAGAACTCTTCTCCATATCGGTGGTCTGGATCCGGCGAGCGTAACTTTCAGTTGATAAATATTTCTCGATGCAGTTGTTCCCATGATGAACTCCGGGGTTTTTTCCGCACGGGAAAAATATTCCCGGTGCACTACTCCAAAACAGACTGCAGCCAGCGGTCAAACCTCTTCTGCAACCCGCAGTACCTCTTCCAGGCTGGTATGCCCCTCCAGAACCGCCAACATCCCCTCCTCGCGCAAACTGCGTGAGTGGGTGCGGGCATGGGCCTCCAGCTCCTGCTCATTGGCATTTTCATGAATCAGCGCCCGCATCCGTTCATCAAACGCGACCAGCTCATAGAGACCGCGACGACCGATATAACCCTGCTGATTGCACTCTTTGCAGCCCTTGGGCCGGTAGATAACCGGCGGCCGGTCAGACGATACGTTAAGCTGCTCGCACTCGGCTGCACTGGCTGTATGGGCCTCCTTGCAGTGAGGACACAATCCCCGTACCAGACGCTGCGCCAGCACACCAACCACACTGGAGGCCAGGAGGAAGGATTCTACCCCCATATCACGCAACCGGGTCACTGCTCCGACTGCGGTATTGGTATGCAGGGTCGAAAGCACCAGATGACCGGTCAAACTGGCCTGTACAGCAATTTCGGCAGTCTCCAGATCGCGAATCTCGCCCACCATCACCACATCCGGATCCTGGCGCAAAATGGCACGCAATCCCCGCGCAAAGGTCATGTCAACCTTGGTGTTTACCTGGGTCTGGCCAATCCCGTCCAGATAGTACTCAATGGGATCTTCCACAGTGAGGATGTTACGGCTGGAGCTGTTCAGCCGGGTTACTGCCGCATACAGTGTAGTGGTCTTGCCGGAACCGGTCGGGCCGGTAACGAGAATAACACCGTGGGGGCGGTGAATCAGCTGATCGATCTCGTCCCGGGTAGCGGCCGGCATGCCCAGATGCTCCAGATCCAGCCGCCCGGCCTGTTTGTCCAGCAGGCGCATGACCACCCGCTCGCCATTCCCCCCCGGCAGGGTGGAAACGCGTACATCCACGGCCCGACCGGCGATGCGCAATGAGATCCGGCCATCCTGCGGGACTCTTTTTTCTGCAATATCCAGCTTGGCCATAACCTTGATGCGGGATACCAGCAGTGGCGCAAGCGCCCGGTTGGGCTGCAATACATCCCGCAACACGCCATCAACACGGAATCTTACCCGCAGACGGCGTTCAAACGGTTCAACATGGATATCCGATGCATCAACCTTGACCGCCTCGGTGAACAGCGCGTTGATTAGCCGGATAATGGGGGCATCATCTTCACTCTCCAGCAGATCTTCCGGCTCCGACAGTTGCTGGGCAACACTGGCCAGATCCATCTCGTCATCCAGGCCGTCCATCTGCAGCATCGCTTCACCGCTACCGCTCTCGTAGAGCTGCTGCAGTACCTGTTCAAAATGTTCCGCATCAACCCGCTCCAGATGCAGCGGCATATTGGCAAAACGGCGGACTTCACTCAGAATCAGGGGGGATACATCCGGCTTGCACAGTACATTGACGCCACTATCGCCAATGCCGGTAATCAGAACACCATGACGACGAGCGAAAGGAAACGGCAGCCGTACAACTCGCTGCGTGGTTTCGTCCCTGCCAACTGAAACAGCTTCTACGTCCTGCTCTGCTTGGGTAGCCAGTTCAGTCATCAGTGCATACTGTCAGCATCAGCGGGAAGCGGCAAAGCCAATTCGGTTTGAGGTATTTTCGGTGAAGATATTGTCGTATGCCGACCCAGCTCCGTTTCTTCAAAGGCGGGCGGCAGTGCTGGAAAATCAGACATTTTTTTCATCAGCGGCGTCTCCTCAGCCCGCATCAGAGACGAAAGACTGTTACGGATCTCCATCTGCTCCCCGCGAATATAGTTGTACTTTTCGGTAGTCAATTGACCCATAGTAGCGTTATCACGCAGGATAACCGGCCGCATGAACACCATCAGATTCCGCTTGACCTTGATGGTATTGTTATAACGGAACAGCCAGCCCAACACCGGGATATCCCCCAGCAAAGGTACGCGCTGCTCGCGCACATCCATTTTTTCATCAATCAACCCGCCCAGCACCAGAATTTTGCCGTTGTCCACCATTACACTGGTCTTGATTGAACGCTTGTTGGTATACGGGCCAAGCTCCGAATCCTGACTGACGCTGGAGATCTCCTGCTCGATTTCCAACTTGACAGCACTACCTTCATTAATTTGTGGCCGTACCTTGAGCTTCAGGCCCACATCCTCCCGCTTGATGGTCTGGAATGGATTGGTGGGTGTCGAACCACCACCGGTACTGGTAAATGAACCGGTAACAAAAGGGCGATTCTCGCCGACAACAATCTCGGCCTCCTCATTATCCATGGTGACAATATTTGGCGTTGAAAGCACGTTGGTGCTTCCATCCGAGGTCAACGCCCTGAGCAGTGCACCAAAATCGGTACCCGCTCCGCCAATGTTTCCGACTACCATGGCCAGACCACTGCTCAATGTCACACCTTTCCCTGCCTTGGCACTGGCAATACTTCCGGCAAGACCGCTGATACCACCGAAATCAATCGTTCCAATTGGCGCCATGCCGGAACTTGAACCACCACTGGTTCCATCGACAATCCACTCCACTCCCAGTTCCCGCTTTCTGTCCAGAGAGACCTCGGCAATAATCGTCTCCACCAGCACCTGCGCCCTGGGAATATCCAGTTTGGCAATTACCGCCTGCAGTGAGCGAAATTGATCCGGTGGGGCGGTGATAATCAGCGCATTGGTTCCCTCATCCGCCTGAATGCTGATATTCGCCATCACCGCACGACCCGCCGGGCCGACACTGGAGATCGCTTTCCCACCCTTGGGCTGCCCCATCTTTCTGCCACCGGCCTGCTGTTGAACTGCCTTTTTTTCTGCTTCACTGATGCCCATCAACACCTTGGCCAGATCGGCTGCCTTGGCATACCGTAGATAGACCACCTGGGTATTGCCACCACCAATTTCAATCGGTGTATCCAGCTCGGTAATAATCCGGCGCATGCGCAATCGCTCGGCGGGATCCCCCCCCAACAGAATACTGTTGGTGCGCTCATCAGCAACGAACAGCGGTCCCTCGATCCCTTGCGCTTTTCCCTTGCTCCCCTTCTGCTGCAAGCTGGAGAGAATGCGCACCACTTCGGCGGCGGAAGCATGCTGCAGTTGAATCACCTCAACCTCACTGCTACCTGGCCGATCGATGCTCCGAATGATCTTCCGCAACCGGGCAATATTGGCAGCCCGATCAGAGATTATCAGGGTATTGGTAGATTGATAGGCCGCCATATGTCCCTGCGGCGGAACCAGAGGTCTGAGTACCGGAACCAGCTGCGCGGCAGAAACATGCTTGATCTGAACAACCTGGGTAATCATGTCATTGCTCGGAGCCCCCCGCGACCCGGTCACAACGGGCAGCCCGGACTGTTTGGCATTGGCGGCTGGCACTATCCGGGTTGTATCGCCATCAGGAATAGCGGCGAAACCATGCACCTCAAGCACCGACAAGAATACCTGATAGAGCTCATCAGCCCGCATGGGCCGGGATGAGACAACGGTAACCTTGCCCTTGACCCGGGGATCGATAACAAAATTTCTGCCGGTAATATCGGATACCGTCTGAATCACCACGTTCAGATCTGCATCCTTGAAATTGAGCGTTACCTCCTCATCTTCTGCCTGTAACGGCATAACGACCAACAGGGAGAAAACAATACACCAGGCGAAAAAACGGAAAACTACCGGCAATAACGGCATCCTGTCCATTAACCCATTCTCATTTTTATTGATAAGTTGTTGATATGATAACAATAACAAAGGCATGTGGTGAGACCCTGTGGTTAATGGTTGGTTCATCCTGAATTATTCATTGAGTGACAACGTAACAGTCTGACGCTGTCCCCGACGCTCCACCACCACACTCATTTCGGTGGCGCTGGAAAGCTGTCCAAGCAGAGCCAACCCGCTTGCCGGATCGCTCAACTCCATTCCATTTACGCTGACTATGACATCACCGGAACGCAGACCCAGACGATTGAACAGCGCCCGATCCTTGCCGGGAAACAGCTTGTAACCCTTGATCTGCCCGTTCTCTTTTACCGGGCGGGTACGAATCAACCCCACCAGCTCTTGCGGATTACTGAGCATCTTATCCCGATAATTGCGCAGCTCCGCGGCTGAAATACGCGGAGTGATTTTATTTCTGCCAACGGGTTTCTTATTTTCCCTTGTTGACACAGTACCTCTTACTGCGCGCCCGCTGCCACCAAACTCCTTCGGCAAACGCAGGGTTTCCATACGTCCGGCTCTGGTCTGCAGGATAACACGATCAGCAGCAATCTCCTTGAGCTCGGCACCACCCGGCAGTTTATCATCTACAGCATAATACTTTTCTTCTCCACCCGGCTCGGAGATGATTGCTCTGGCCATATCTATGTCCGCAGTAGCAATAGCTCCACGAAGTATCAATCGCAACCGGGTATCCGGCGCCTCTTCCGTCACAACAGTGGTCTTTTTTTCATTTGGCGCAGCTGTTCCAAACAGATGCAAACGAGCCAGATTCACGGCCGGAACCGACTTCGTCACGCCTGCTGTCTTGCGGGAGTCCAGCGACTCCAGAAGAACATCGCTTCCTTCCGCGCTGTTGACAGGAAACAGTAACCAGGTCAGCTGTGCCAGACTATACGCCAGCATCAGCACAAGCAACACCGTCACCCAACCGGTGAGTCGTGTTAGCTGTTGCTGAAAAAAAGGGATAACTGTTTTGTCCAGATAGGTCTTTGTCATACCTGATTGTTTCATCGGCACCCAGGAAAGTGCTTATTGTACGCGAACGTTATATGGTATTACATTTCTCCAGTCAGTGGATCAAAATCAGTCATATTAGCTATTTTCGGGTTACAATACGCCTTCGCAATCAAGGATATTACACCATGCAGGAATACTCCCCAGCCCCCAACCTTCTGAATCAACGCATTATTCTTGTCACAGGGGCCGGCGACGGCATAGGTGCCACAGCGGCGAAAACATTTGCTCAACATGGTGCAACCGTAATCCTGCTGGGGCGCACTATTCGCAAACTTGAGGCCGTTTACGATGCTATCGAGCAGTCCGGCGCACCACAACCGGCCATCTACCCGATGAACCTGGAAGGGGCCAGCCCGAAGGATTACAGCGATCTGGCCGAAACCATCGACCGGGAATTCGGCCGACTGGATGGCCTGCTGCACAATGCCGCCATCCTGGGGACTCTGACACCGCTGGAGATGTATGATCTGGAGTTGTGGAGCAAGGTAATGCAGGTAAATCTGAACGCCCCCTACCTGTTGACGCGGGCCTGTCTGCCACTACTGAAAAAGTCGAATGACGCCTCTGTCGTATTTACCTCATCAACGGTAGGGCATAAGGGACGGGCCTATTGGGGCGCTTATGGCATTTCCAAGGCAGCGGCAGAAAACATGATGCAGATTTTTGCCGATGAACTGGAGCAGAATACCCCCGTCCGCGTCAATAGCATCGACCCCGGAGCTGTTCGCACCCGAATGCGCGCCCGAGCCTACCCTGGAGAAGATCCGAATATCAATCCCACTCCGGACGAAGTGATGAACCGCTATCTGTATTTGATGGGGGATGACAGTAAAGGGGAAACAGGAAAATCCTTCAAGGCCCAGGAAAAAAACTGAACTTGCAGATTATCCGCCGATAGTGGACATATCACGGAACCGAACAACATCTCTCTTCTCCCCAAACTCATGACGTTCAGGTTTTCTCGCAATGGCG
>JAJRUX010000030.1 GCA_024277575.1 Gammaproteobacteria bacterium
ACCAGCTTCTGGCCTTTTGATGAGAATGCCGAACCCTGTCGATAGGGGGGGCTATCGCTGTTATCCCGAAACCAGTTCCAGGAAAAAAAGATAATATTGGCTGTCAGCAACAGCAGAAATAACCACCGCATCGTCGTCTATGTATTACTTGTTGTATTGTTGTCAGCCAGAATCCTCGCCCCCTCCAGCACCAGCTCCGGGCGGTGTTGCCACCTGCTATCAAGATGCGGAAGCAGTTGCCCTGCATCGCCACCGGTGATGATGCATATTACTTCAGATCCTGTTGTTTTACCTAGTTTTCCCGCAGCCTGCTCCATCGCGCCGGTTATGGCATAGTGGCTGCCCAGGGTTATCGCACTGCCGGTATCCTGCCCAAAGAGACCGCTTTCTGATCGGGAAGGGTTTTTTTGCGCATCGATTCCGGCAGTGCCGGATGGTAACGAAGCCTGCATCAGTTTCAGACCGGGTAGAATGATCCCCCCCAGATGTTGACCGTTGCCATCCAGTGCATCAATGGTAGCGGCGGTTCCGCAGTCAGCGATGCAAATGGCCTGTTCGGGAAAGATGTGATGCGCTGCGATCAGGGCGGCCCAGCGATCTATTCCAAGCCGGGTGGGTTCCCGATAGGCGCTGGATACACCTCTGGTCCGTGCGTTGCTGCGCAGGAACTCTGCCGGGATATGCCAGGCCGAGTGACACCACTCTGACAGTGAACTGTCTACCTGCGGTGGTGCTACGCTGGCAACGATAATTCGGTCCGGCCGAGCTCGATTGTCCCAGCACTGTTCCCACAGTTGTGGCAGGGCGTGGTTTCGATATTCAATCGCGCCTTCCGGTTCAATCCGGCTTCCGTTCCATCGCGCCCATTTCAGGCGGCTGTTGCCAACATCGACTATCAGCCAGTTCATCTGTATCACCCTGCCGGGGCGGTGGGCCGCAGGCTCACTTCGCCGCTGTGAATGGAGTGTAGTCCGTCCTTGCAGAGCAGTTGCAGCGACCCGGTTTCATCAATGCCTTGCGCGGTCCCCGCCAGAAGTCCTGATGGGTGATGGAGTTGTACCTGTCGGCCTGCCATGCAGTCCAGCTCATTCCAGCGCTCCAGCACGGAGCTCAGGCCGTTTTGCTGATAGTTGGTTAGCCCTTTCAGCAGATGGTGCAGTAGCAGCCCCGCGATCTGGTTGCGCCGGGGTTGCTGGCCGGTGATGGAGCGGATATCGGTCCAGGGCTGATCAATGGCTTCTGCCATTCTGGCGGGCATATCCACATTGAGCCCGATGCCGATGACTGTGTGACAGGGCCCAGCCGTTTCTCCCTTCATTTCGATCAGGATCCCTGCCAGTTTGTGGTCTTTATGCAGCACATCGTTGGGCCACTTCAGTCCCACGCCATTTATCCCGGCCCCCTGCAAGGCTTCCACTATCCATACGCCGGCAGCCAGGCTCAGGCCGGAGAGGGTGTTGACTGCGTCATCAAAATGCCAAGTCAGGGAGAAACAGATGTTGGCGGCAAAGGGCGAATGCCAGCTGCGCCCACGTCTGCCGCGTCCAGCCCTTTGATACTCGGTAAAACAGGCCAGCCCCGGTTCCTTTTGAGCCATCAGGTGGCGGTTGGTGGAGCCGGTTTCCGGCAGAATCTCCAGCTTGTTGAGCAGGGGACGGCTGGTGTCGTCCAGATGAGAGATAATCTGTTCATGCTGCAACAGCTCGAGTGGCCGGGAGAGTCGGTAACCCTTGCCGCTTACTGCGTGAACCGTAAGATCAAATGCCTCAAGTGACCGTAGTTTCTTCCAGATCGCGGTACGGCTTATGCCAAGTGTCTTGCCCAGTTGTCGTCCGGAGTGGAAATGGCCATCAGCCATAATGTTCAGCAGGGGATATATTCGTCGCAGGCTGGAATCGTGCATTCAGGGTGCGTGAACAGGGGTGCCTGATAAAACGAGTATTTTCAGCACAAACGGAGACTCGGACAGCCAGGTCATGGATATAGGGTTTTCCTGGTTTGCAATGGGGACGATAACTCACTCGGCCCAGCGCTGGCATACCACGCAGGCATTGGTACCGCCAAAGCCAAAGCTGTTGGACATGATCCGGCTCAGAATAACGTTATCCTGTCGCTCACGTACAATGGGATACTCTTCCGCATCCGGATCCAGCTGTTCGATATGGGCCGAAGCGGCGAGGAAGTTGTTCTCCATCATCAACAGGGAGTAGATAACTTCGTTGACTCCTGCAGCTCCCAGTGCGTGACCAGTAAGAGATTTGGTCGATGAGATGGCTGGTAGTCGGTCGCCAAACACCTCCTTGACTGCCTTGAGCTCGGTGATGTCACCTGCAGGAGTGCTGGTGCCGTGCGCATTGATATAGTCGATCGGGCCGTCAACAGTACTCATGGCAATCTGCATGCAGCGCACGGCTCCTTCACCGGAAGGGGCCACCATATCGGCGCCATCGGAGGTGGCGCCATAACCAACCACCTCGGCGTAGATTTTGGCGCCCCGCGCTCTTGCGTGTTCCAGCTCCTCCAGCACCAGCAGTCCGCCGCCACCGGCGATGACAAAGCCGTCACGATTGGCGTCAAAGGCACGAGAGGCAGTGGCTGGCGTATCGTTATATTTGGAAGAGAGTGCGCCCATGGCATCGAACAGCACCGACATCGACCAGTGCAGCTCCTCACCGCCACCGGCAAACACGATATCCTGTTTGCCAAGCTGGATCTGCTCGACACCGTTACCGATGCAGTGAGCACTGGTGGAGCAGGCGGAGCTGATACTGTAGTTGATGCCCTTGATTTTATAGGCGGTGGCCAGGTTGGCCGAGGTGGTGCTGCCCATCGCCTTGGGAACACGATAGGGGCCGACCCGCTTCGCACCCTTGGTGCGCAGGATATCGGCAGCTTCCACGACGGTAACGTTTGATGCGCCCCCGGAACCCACAATAATGCCGGTACGGGGATTGGAGATATCCTGTTCTTCCAGGCCGGAATCGGCAATGGCTTCCTGCATGGCGAGGTAGTTGAAGGCGGCGGCATCACCCATGAAACGCAGCAACTTGCGATCGATCAGCTCCCTGTAATCAAGGCGGACCGGGCCGTGAACATGGGAGCGAAAGCCCAGTTCGGCATATTCATCGCTGCGCTCAATGCCGGAACGTCCTTCCCGCAGTGAGGCAAGCACTTCCTGCTTGTTGTTACCAATGCTGGAGACAATACCAAGTCCGGTAATTACCACACGCCGCATAATCTGACCTCAAAAACCTTCTGTTGATGTGAACAGGCCAACACGCAGGTCATTGGCCGTATAAATCTGCCGGCCATCCACTTCCATGGTAGCATCGGCAATCCCCATATAGAGTCTGCGCTTGATAACACGTTTCAGATCCAGCTGGTAGGTCACCAGCTTGTTCCTGGGCAGCACCTGTCCGCTGAATTTGACCTCGCCGGCGCCGAGGGCACGGCCGTGGCCGGGACCACCGCTCCAGCCCAGGAAAAATCCCACCAGCTGCCACATGGCATCCAGCCCCAGACAGCCCGGCATTACGGGATCCCCCTCAAAGTGGCAGTCAAAAAACCACAGTTCCGGATTGATATCCAGTTCGGCCCGGATCTCTCCCTTACCGTGTGCACCCCCTTCATCAGTGATGAGGGTGATGCGGTCAAACATCAGCATGGGAGGCAGGGGCAGCTGGGCATTGCCGGAGCCGAAAAGTTCTCCCTTGGCGCAAGCAATAAGTTCATCGCGTGAGTAGCTATTCTGTTTTTGCATCAAATCAGACTCGTTTAATAATCCATTTAGATTCCGTTTGCCTGCTGCTGCGATGACAGCCCCCTCCTGGAATAGACATTGGACGCAACGCAGGCTTAATCATCACATTATACCGTTTCTTGCTTGTTTAAGACCAGTTTTTGACCTATTCGCTGTTTTTTCCGCGTAACTTGCGGTCGGGTTTCGCTGAAGGGTGGATAATAGAAAAGATTTGTAGCAACGCCCGGCATGGGGCGCGCCCGGAACCTTAGTTCGGTAAAGGGATATGGATCAGCGTTGCCTGATGTTTTTCCCGGATCAGAACATGATCCGGGTCAGCGAGGGTGGCAGCACATCGTTATGACAACGTAGCGTGAATGCTCTGAATAGTTACCTGGTGGAAAAAGAAAAGGCATACAGGTCCCTCGATCTGGAACAACGGGCACCGGTTCCACACCCGGAAGACTGATGGATACAGTCAATACCCCAAAATAATTCAACTGAGGATAGTCGCCTGCAAAACCAAACTCCCCGCAATAGCTGTTGCCCTCTACAGCGAAGCTGTTTTTTTCCGATGGGCAGCCAGCTGAATAGCGTATGGAGTATCCATTGATCCACATTTTTCAAAAAAACCACCATTAAATAAACTTCGGTTTGTACGATATTCATGTCTGTTTTTGTCTAAAATATATGGCGGTTACGGAAGAAAGTAGAAGATAAAAAAGGAGATAAACAAGTCGTCCCTTCTGTGCATAATTTTATCCATGTTGTCCCCTTTCTTATTTATAGTGTTGTGTGTTTTTCACCTTATCCTGGTGGTATTTACCACTGATTATTCCTGTTTTAGCTGACAAACTTGTTTCCGAAAAATAGCCCGTTACAGACTCTTTATCTGTTCGGAACTGTTTTTTTGAAATCTATCAGAAATACTAATGTCTATATTGGAGATAATGAGATGAGTGCTGACGACTTGTATGATGACATCAGAAGTTATTTGCGACTGACTTCCCGAGTAGTTTCGAAGGTGGGGAATCATATTAATGTAGGAGAAATATTTACTCTCAGGTTTACCGGAAGTAACTCTGCCTATGCGGCAAACCTTGTTGGAAAACCCCGGATTGTGTTCCTTAATCCACGGATCTTTGTTCAAGGTACGGAGTTTGCCTCACCTGTGGAAGGATCAGGCTGGCATGACTTGCCGGATCAGACGCTGTTTCCCGGTGAATCAAGTTCTGTAGACATAGAGTTCCGAGCCGATAGTGATCTGGGATGGTGGGACGACATCTGGAGTGCAGAACATGTTGCCAAATCCTGGATTCTGGGAGACTTGGATCAGAATCGGTTCTTCCAGATCTGGAACTACATTGATGTCCATGAAGAGATTGAAGAAACCTGATTTGACAGGCTGATTCAATTTTTAATAACCGGTTTGGTTGCTCGCCAGTTTATTGATTTTTGTGGCGGGCAACCAGTTTTCCGGGCAGGGTCCAACTGCCAGGAATCTGTCAGGGTGGGGAAGTTATCCGGGCAGATTGCGAGGAAGCGTCCTGATGATGGAAATCTGTTTCTTGTTTACCTCGATATAGCCGCCATCTTGCAGTTTTTTCACTATTCGACTGACCATCTCTCGACCTGAACCAACCATTCCCGCAATTTCCTGGTGGGTAAGGCGCTGAAGAATGACCTGTTTCCCGTTCTGTTCTACTGCCAGTTTTGTCAGTTTGATGCGTACGCGCTGATAAACCGTCTTTAGCGCACAGTCCGCCAGTTCTTCAGTGAGAGTGCGTATTCGCCTGCTCATGCTGCGAATCAGTTTTACTGCAATTTGCGGATTTTTATGCAGACACTTCTCAAATTTTTTTCTTGAAATATAGGTTAACCGGGATTCTTCAATAGTCGCTACGGAGGCGGAACGTGGTTCTTCGTCAATCAGTGACAGTTCACCAAAATATTCACCAGCCTCTTCGTAGCGGAGGATGATTTCTGAACCGTGCTCATCGCTTATATATACTTTTACCCGCCCTTTCTGAACAACATACAGGCAGTCACTTTCATCTCCTTTATTCATGATGATGCTGTTTCTGGGATAGCTTCGTGTCTGGCCGTAACTTGCCATGAGGGAGATGTCTTCCGGGGACAGGTCTGAAAAGAGCGGATCACTTCCGGTCATATTACCCTCGATATGTTGTGGTTCCATTCAGAGGCTGACATTAAACCCCCGAATTAACCTATAATGCAAGTTTTTGGAAAAGGAATGCAGGCTGAATATGAAGTCTATTCCCATCCGTTCTGCGCAACTGGGTTTTGGTGTTGTATTCCTGTTCCTGGAGGTGGCTTCCGCGATGGCCGGGCCACAGCAAAATTTTCCTGTACCGGAAAAACCGGGGGGAGATCTCTCCCCTATACCCGAGTATCAGTTAAGGTTTCCAGAAAGTCGGGAAATGGTTCTTCCTCCGGTGCTGCAGGAGGAAGAACCCCGCCTTTATCAACAGTCAAGTGTTGTTATACGACATATTAAACTGATCGGTAATACGGTGTTCTCCGCCGAGCAACTAGGGCAGATCACCAAACCGTATCAAGGGCGTGAAATCACTGCTGATGAACTGCAATCGCTTCGCCGAAAGCTCACGCTATATTATGTTCAGCGGGGTTACATTAACTCCGGTGCGGTTATTCCCGACCAGAAAATTTCGGATGGGGTAGTCACTATCCACATCATTGAAGGGCGGCTGGCTGACATTCGTGTCAAAAGCAACGGTAGCTTGCGTGATGATTATGTACGTATCCGCCTTGCGTTGCCGGAAAACAAACCATTGCATTTTCCCGTACTGCAGGAGAAGGTGGAGCTGCTTAATCGTGACCGGCTGATAAAGCGGATCAATGCCCGTCTTATACCGGGGTTGCGGCGTGGTGATGCCATTTTGGAAGTAACAGTTGATGAGCGAAAACCCTACGCTTTTGGGTTCTCGCTCAATAACCGGCGGTCGCCCAGTGTGGGTGAACTGAGAGGAGAGATATGGGGTTCCCATCTGAATATATCCGGTCATGGAGATGCCGTCAGTTTTCGATATGGATTGACCGAGGGGCTGAACGATATCGCTATTGATTATGAGATCCCATTCAATGGACGCGGAACGCGTTTTGGTGTCCATGTCAGCCGCAGTGATTCAGCGATTATTGAGGAGCCTTTTGACAGTATAGATATTAGCAGTGAAACGGAAAATACTGGTCTTAACCTGAGTCATCCGTTCTGGCAAACAACTGGTGGTCATTTCAGCGGAGTCATTGCGCTGGATCGGCGGTATAGTAAAACGGTTTTTCTGCGGGATGAACCCTATCCTTCGCCCGGTTCTGAAAATGGCAAAACCACGGTGGCCGTATTGAGATTGGGACAGGAGTGGGTGAGCCGGCACAGTGAACGGGTCTTGGCAGTGCGATCCAGGTTCAGTTTTGGGCTAAATGCGCTTGATGCCACCATCAACAGCGGTGATGTTCCTGACGGGCGGTTCAGTGCCTGGCTGGGCCAGTTCCAGTGGGTGCAGCGGCTGTCAGAGAAGGGTACTCAGCTGGTGCTCCGTAGTGACCTGCAGTTGACCAATGAGCCGCTGTTGCCACTGGAACAGTTTGGGATTGGAGGGGGATCCAGCGTGCGTGGTTATCGGGAGAACCTGCTGGTCAGGGACAGGGGGTGGACGGGAACAGTCGAGGTGCGTATTCCTGTGGCAAACCGGAAACTGCAGCTTGCTGCTTTTTACGACATGGGTGGGGGTGAATATGTAGCTGGTTCCGGGCCGGATCCAAAAGATATTTCCAGCGTGGGTCTTGGCATGCGCTGGGAGCCAAACCGCCACCTTTACGGCCAGCTATACTGGGGCCATGCCCTCAGGGATGTCGATATCGGCAAAGAGGAGAGTCTGCAGGATTCGGGGTTCCACTTCAGCGTTGATATTAGTCTGTAGGCTTACCGGCAGCTGGCAGAGAGCCGCTTTGCTATCAGAGACGGGATTCCATTTTCCGGCATATCCTTTATCCGTGTTTTGTCACCATTTTTCGATGATTTTTTCAGATAGGAAACAGTTCCGAGCAGCAGGTTGTCGGGTGTTGTCGTGTTGCTCTCGGATTTGACCACGAAACTGCTGCTATTGCCGGTGGTGCGTGTTGAACAGCGGCTGCTCAACAAGCGGGATGCATCAAGAAAAGATTCAGGTAGCTGCAGGATCCCGGTCGTGGCATCGACATCCGGAGTGGTTATGGTAACACTACCATCAATGCCCACCGGACCTGCTGAGGCATCAATTGTGCTGTCGGGGGATATTAGGTGGAAGTAGGTCCTGATCTCAATATTTCCCCCTGCACCTTTTTTTGCGTTTGCCCGAATCTCGCTTGAGTCGTTCAGAACAACAAGGTTTGAATCGATATGTTTGTTGATAGAGATATCACCACCGTCACCTCGACCATCGGCTACCGATGTTGTAACTCTGGAGTGGTTGTCCATGCGGAACAATCTGCCACTGTGGATAACTATGCTGCCGGCATCCGTCTGTTGGGTATTCAGGCGGATCTCGCCATTATCGAGAATAAAACTGTCTGCAGCAATGACTGAAATGCCGCCGGATCTGCCGGAATCGGGATTGCCGATAGCATAGGGGGAGTTTGCCGTCCCGGCCTGGCTTTCTGCTGTGAGTTTTGCTCCGTTGGTGATATCGACATTTTTGCCACTGACAGTGATATTTCCTCCCGAGCCTGTCGCCGAAGTCATGGCGCTGATTTTTGCATTATCCGTGATCAGAACATCACTTCCGGTCGTTCCGATATCAATGTCGCCGGCGTTGCCGGTGGCGTTGGCCGTGCTGTTTGCTGATATGATCCCGTCACCCATAATGACAAGGCTTTTCTGTCGGGGAAGAATAGTGATATTTCCGGCATCACCACTCCCAGCGGTTTCACTCTGAATTCCCGGTTCCTCTCCACTGAGTCCAATAGTATTGGATGTGATGGTTACCCTACCGCCACTACTCTCTCCCGATGCCCGGTTTATGATCTGGCCACCATTTCCCGTGGTCAAACTGTCCGACACCAGATTGATGTCACCTGCTTTTGCTGTGCTGCCGAATCCGGTACTGACTGCCCGTACGGTTCCGCCATTAATAATCCGGATAGCCGAATTTCCGGCAACAATGGAGATATTTCCCGCCTTGCCTCCTCCGGTGGCGCTGCTGCTAATTTCGCTTCCTGCCGGAATACCGCTGTCAGACATGCCGGCGATAACAGCTCCTTCCCCTCCGACAGCAATCTTGATGTTAGCAGCTGTGTTTCCGCCTGATGCGGCGGTAGTGATAGCGCCTCCCCCTGTCAAGGACAGGTTATCGGACAAATCAATATCAATGACCCCTTCGTCACCGCTATTCTTCATTTTTATTTTTGTCCGGCCTCCATCTATCAATAGCGCATTCGCCTGGATCTGTATTGAACTTCCTTCGCCGGTTCCCCTGATGACCATTCCCTCCCGAAGGGTTACCATGCCATGGTCAATATATTTTTCGTCAGTAACCGGCAGTGTTCCTTCAATATTTGTTATACCGTTGGAGTTTGTTCGCGACAGCAGTTTGATTTCCCCGCCGTTTGCCTTTAAGGTGGCGCCGTTACCAATGGTGATATCTCCTGCCACAATTGCCAGCACCTGCCCCTTGTCTATTTCCAGCCTGGCGCCGTCCACGCTGATGGCAGATGCGTCATCCAGAAACCCGAAAGCTGTTACGGGTGCGGAGGAAAGCACGGGATCTCCTTCAGTCGTAATGAAAAGCGTTGAGCCATCCTGAAACTTTATCGTATCGGCTGTGGTGGCATAAAAGGATCCACCAACTTCGAGCTTTGCACTCGCGCCGAAAACGATGCCCTTCGGATTGACAAGAAACAGATTGGCATTGCCATATTCACGGCTGTTTATTTCACCATCGATTTTGGATAACCCCCCTGTTACATAGCTGACTATATTTCCTACAGAGAGGGAGGATGTGTTATGAAAGTTGGCGATCTGCTCTTTCCCGATACTGAATTTCTCGAAACGGTGGAAAAGATTTCCCTGCTTGTATGTTCCGCCGGTTATGTTGATTTGGTTAACAGTTTTTCCATCCGGAGCAGTCAGGGTAGTCCCGGATGGAGAGATGCTTGTTATGACTTCTGAATAGGCGCCAGTGGGGGCCAACGCCCCCAGAAAGAATATCAGGCGAGTGATGAAGCCGTGGCGGAGTTTCATAAAGGGGTTTCCTGTTTGCAATGGTCTCTGTTTTCATCACTGGATTGCAGCTGAATATCACCTGTCGCTGTTTTGCAAACAACAACCGTGTCTTCATCTTCAATAAACAGCTCCTGTCCGCTGTTGTCCCGGGTTTCCAGCGACCCGGATACGTACATGGTTGATTCATATACATGCACTCCCGATCCCGTGTTTCTTTCGGCAACAATGGCGCCGCTTTCCGTGACGGTAATCGTGGATTCTCTCCCCACATAAAAGCCTGCATAGTAACCGTTGTCGGCAAGCAGCAGTCTGCCTTCAGTGACCAGATCGCTTGTTAAAACGTACATGCCGACACCCCCATTACCAACGGAAGACACTGATCCGCAAACCACCATGGTGTTGTCCTCCAGCGCGGCGGTGCACTGATCCGAATCGCCTCCGCCATTCAGCAATGTATCGGCGCAGGAGCAGGGGTAGGTGGAAGCAACTGCTTCTCCAACCGGGGAGAGGTTGACGTTGAAATTGTTAAACGAAAGGGGTTTGCCGGCGACTGGTTTTTGCTGTTCAATTTCCGAGTTTTCTTTACCCATTCCCGGCAGCTTGCCGGTTTTGCTGATGACGACTCCGTTTCTGGCGTTCTCAGTCACGATGACATCCTTCAGGATGGTTTTGGCGCCAAATCCGGTCACTATGCCCTGTTTTCCATTTTTTACCGTCACCCCATTCACAATGACATCCTTGGCTCCCTTGATGGTCAGGACAGGGCGGTTTTCACCCTGCCCATCGATAACGGCGGTTCCTTTGCCATCGATAATGATATTGTCCTGGGTAACCATGACGGAGTGACTCTCCTTGCAGGTTCCCTTGACGATGATGCGTGTCCCGCTCTTGCTTGATGCTACAGCGTTGGATAGTGATTCGCCCTCGTTGCAGCTCACCGTTTTTGTGGTGGTTTTGGGGGCAGTGTTGCATTTTGCAAAAATCAGCAAAACCAGAACCAGTAGAATGACGGTCAGCAGAATAATAACTGTTTTTAATTTCATCTTTTTCTCCTTTGAATTTCGATATGAATAGGTCAGGTGTGTGGCAGGTCAACCTGCTCAAGTAAATCTTGCCAAGCAGATTTCAACGGTTGATTGTCAGGTCTGTTCCTCCAGGCTTGGTGGAGCGTTGTTACTGCGTCATACCAGATCCCGTTGTAGGCATAACCCCTGGCGCGTATCAGGGGATCATCACTTATCTTCATTGAAATGGGCTGATTTTTCCGGGGAACCCGTTTGATGTATGATTTAACAACCAGATCTCCAGACCGGCCTTTTCCCGGTTCACATAACATCCGAATCGACCACTCGTAGAGCCCTCCGATTCGCAGGCGAACCTTGTGAGCTGCGAGCGAGATAAAATGAACCCCTGGCTTTGCGGGTTCCGGCAAGCGCAACTCAAGCAGGGGTTGTACGGCATCTTCACTACTCAATGTAAACACCATTGGCTTGTGAGTGATTGTGGAGATGTGCCAGTAGAGGTGCGGTTGCTCCTGTGTGGTAAGGGCTACATGCTCAGGGGCAAGAAGTGTCACTTCAGGAAGTCCGCCGCAGCCGCGTGTTCCGCCCTGGCTGGTACGGATTTTCGGGGTTGGCTGTGGCGGTTTTGGAGGTACATAGGGGATGAGGTGTACCTGTGTTTTCCCGGTTTCCGGTTTTGGCCCGGATTTTTGCTGTTTTGCAACCGGCTTTTCTTCACCGGAGGCGTAGCCCTGCAGTGGATTGAAAACCGTTGTTGCCAGTACCACCAGGCAGATTAAATGGTGCTGTTTTGTCATGCCATTTTCTCCTCGCTGCCAATGCTTTTTCTTGCCCAGATTCGATAGACCGCCATCGTCTTCTTTTTGCCGTGCAGTTTGCACCGGCCCAGAGAGGTGGTCAGATATTCCGACACCAGATAATGATAGGTGGACTCACTGATCAGAACGCGAAATTCATGTCCCGCCTCATGCCTGAAACTGTCCTTGTCGAAACTTTCCAGACGCGCAGCGGTGTTGACCACATCGCCAACGGTGGTGTATTTCATCCGTTGGGCGCTCCCCAGATTTCCGGCAATGGCTGTTCCGGTGGCGATTCCGATACGCAGGCGGAAGGGCGGCAGATCGTGGCTGGCCAGGTCGCTGTTGAGCCGGCCGAGAGTCGATCCCATGGTGAGTGCGCAATTTACCGCGCACTGTGCATCCTGCTTGATTTGTTGTTCATTATTTCTCGGAATCGGTACGCCAAAATTTACCTTGATGCCATCACCCGCATAGTCATCAACGATGCCTCCGTGCTCTGCGGCAATTTGGGTCATGGTGTCCAGATAATGGTTGACCCACTGCATGGTATCAGCAGGGTCCATCTCCTCCGCCGGGGCGGTATAGCCCTGCAAGTCGATGCTCATTACAGTAATGGTGAGATGCTGCGGACGTGGGCGCCCCCCTTCCATAAACTGCTCCCGCTGTTGCCACAACAGGGTTGCAACCTCGGGTGAGACAAATTTCCCGAACAGGTGCATGACCAGTTTTCGTTCGGTGTGCTCGCACTGGGCGCAGTAGATGGTGGCCAGCGCCAGGGAGCCGAGATAGGCCAGGGTGGCCGGAACTGCTGGAAGCCAGAGCCCGTAAGAAAAGGCATCATGCGTTGCGGCAACAAGCAGTCCGCTTCCTCCCACTGCCAGAAAAACCTTTAGCCAGGGCCACTGAATCCATACCCCCAGGGCGGCACCAATAAAACAGATCGCCAGTATCCAGAGTATTTCGGACTGTTCGGACATGGTTTTTGGTGGCGCATCATCATGCAGGGCGATCCGAAGCAGCTGATCTACCATGTGGGCGTGAATTTCAATGCCGTAGATGGAACCAGCGGCTCCCCAGCCAGTGCTGAATGGAGATTCATGGCGGTCCTCGACGCTGGCGGCTGTCATGCCCAGAATGATCACCCGATCGCGGATTTGTTGTCCGTCCAACTGGCCACTCAGCAGTTCCGACAGGGAGTAGGAGGGGAACGGGTTTGCTCCCCGGCGGTAGTCAAGCAGCATCTGATAGCCCCCATCATCAGCATGCTGATAACCGCCATCATTGCCGCTGAAACGCCGCACGGTTGTTTTGCCGAGCCGGACCTGCGATTCGTCAGCGGGATCGGCAGTGAGAGTGATGTCAAAATCCTGCAGATATTTCAGCGCCAGTTGCAGCGCAAAAGAGAAGTAAGGCTGGCCATCGTTATCCCATAGTATCAGCAGTCCGCGACGAATTACCCCGCCGGGATCCTGCTTGAGATCGGCAAATCCCACCTGGCTGGAGTCTGATATGAAATCGGGCCTTGGTACCGGTTCTCCCAAACGTTTTTCGATCATCACGATGCGGGGAGAGTGTGTTACCGCAGAGAGAAGTTCATTACGGTCGGGTGCGGGAAAGTCGCGATACAGATCCACACCGATGGCGCGGGCACCATATCCTGATAACAGATTCAGTGCTCGGGCCAGGGAGCTGTCATTGACCGGATATCCCAGTTGCCGGATGTCGTTCTCATAAATTCTGATCAGCAGCAAGGGTGATTCCGGCTGGGCTTCGGTGGTTCGGAATTTCAGGTTCAAATCGTACATGGCAAGCTCAACACCTTGCAGCACTCCGAGCTGCCGGATACCGATCACCATTCCGAATACGAGAAGAGCAATTCCTGTTGCGGCTCCGGGTCTGGAATTGATTATGGACATCGGTACGCCTTACAACCAGCCATTGATAAGGATGTAGGCTGACCAGTAGCCGGGATGCCGGAAGCGCAGATCAGCCAGCATCTCCTGCTGCGCCCGCTGCAGGGCAATCGCTCTTGACAGATCGGGATTATGCAGCTGCCGGTAGAAATCACGAATCAACCGGGACGCCGCCAGATCGCTGACTTTCCACAAGGTGCCGATGGCACTGCGCGCCCCGGCCTTGATCGCCACGCCGGACAGTCCCAGTGCCGCCCGCTCATCTCCCTGGGCAGTTTCGCAGGCGCTCAATACCAGCAGCTCCAGCGGTGTTTCCCGGAACTTGAACAGACCGATCTGATCTGCCAACTGATTAATGGTCAGAGGTCCGTCGAAGGTCAGGATAAAGCTACTGTCGGCATTCCCGGAAAATTTTCCGTGGCTGGCAATATGCAGTACATTGAGTTGATCATTGTTCAGGCTCTGTCTGAATTTATCGCGGGTAAAGTCGCTGTCGAGCAGCAACTTTCCATCTTGAATTTTTCGTATGCCATTCAGCTCTTCGGGGACATGCTCGAGCGCCGGAAACCCCTGCACGGACTGACTCAATCCAGCATACAGGGCCTTGATTCTGCTTCTATCAAGCGGTCTAGGATCGGTCAGTTTCACACCGGGGGTTGTGGCCACGGCATACTTTTCGATCAGGAATTTTTTTCCATCATAAAGTGCAGCAACGGGTATGGTGCGCAGTGCGCCATCGGGAACAAATACCAGCGTATCGATTTCTGAGGAGTGTATGTCTGCCTCGAAGGGGGCGATTAGCCATTGATAAAGTCGTTGACCATGAGGACGGTACTGGTTGGTGGTGCGTTTCTCCAGCAGCCGCCGGAACCGGTGAATCTCTTCCGTGAATGTGTCGTGGTCGACCGCTACAGTGTGGCGCTTCATTTTTCCTGACGGAAAGCTCAACAACAGCTCCAGACGATTGCTCAGCAACACCGGATAAATCACCACAGCCGAAGGGGAAACTTCTCCAACATCCCTGATCTTGCCTTGCTGCATGTCAACACACTCATCGCGGAAATAGTCGCGCAGTTCAGCTGCCTTCATCTGCTCCACGATATCGCGTGCCGAGCGCAGCTGTTCTGTTATCTGTTCGGGGTTGCGGCTCTGATGTGTATCCTGCAGTAACAGATCCACCAGTTGCAGATAGACCGGTCTGGTGGAGATTCTGAAATCTACCTCGGTTGCGCTGTAGTTGCTTCTCGTTGAGTGGCGCAGGTTCTGCAGTTTCTCCACAGCTTGCTGATAGGCATCAATGGCTCTGTTGCGCTGTCCCATCGCTGCATGCAATCGGCCTTTTTGCCATTGCCACAGGAAAAGCGGGTGTTCGGCGTCAGCCTGTTGTGCCTGGAAGATGGCCTGCAGGGTAAATGTCAAGGCCTCCCGGTAGCGCAGCTCGGTTTCGTAAAGAGTTCCGCTGTAACCGAGTGCGTAAGAAGCTGTTCGGAGATCCCCTGTCCGGTTGGCGATGTGTGCCGCTTTCTCGAATAGACGCAGTGCGTGTGAGCGGAGTGCGTGGCGGGAGTACGGGAGTTTCTGATCAATCATTGAAAATGTGCGTCCAAGATTGATCAGCAGCCAGGCGCTATCATGGGGAGAAACTCCATCCCCGGGGATTCCCATTGCCTTGTAGGCCAGTTTTTTCGCCTGTTCCGGCTGTCCGTTTTGCACTGTTATCCGGGCAGCGTTTGCCAGTGCCTGGCCAGCAAGTAACCAGTTCTGATCCTGCTTGGCCAGTGCGGCACTTTCCTGATAGGTTGCAACAGCCTGTTGATGGAGCCCCTTCAACCCATAATGATTTCCAAGCCTGTTCAAGGCTGCGGCTTTCAGTGTCGTCGAGTCCCTGGCCTCAGCCAAGGTAATGGCCCGTTCAAGCGCCTGTTTTGCCTGGTCATCTGCTCCCAGCGCAGCGTAGGCAGAACCCAGCGACATAAGTGCATGAACCATATAAGGTTGTCCGTCCAGATCCGTTGCCAGCAATACAACACCTTCAAGGGTGTCGGCGGCATCCCGGTTTCTTCCCAGCGACAGCAGTGCCTCTGCAACCTGTAATCTGGCTTCAATCTGCCTTTCGGGTTGTGCGTTTTTTGCGAAGAATTCGGCGGCGGACGTGGCGAGGGTAACAGCTTTTCTGAATTGCCCGTTGCGCAGAAATTCCAGAGTGAGGACTATCGCCTGCTCTGCATCACTGGCCTGAGTGATTTGGTCAGCAGGCTGGCGGGCCCAGGAGTGATTGCCAATCAGCAAAACAGAGAGCCACACACACAGGGGGAACCATGCCAACGGTTTCCTGTGTCGAAGCATGCGCCTCTGTTGATTGAACATCTGGATTATTCCCTGTTGCCTGTGGGGTTGTATGCTGTATGTGCCTGAAGAAGGCCACAAGAATACGCTTAACCCTGAATCAAGTCACGCTAATAATCACGCCGTTTTTGTGAAAAAAGTCACATCCTGAGCGACCTGATTCACACAAGATACTTTGGATGTTCCCGGTTCAATTAAGACAGGAAAAAATTCGATGAAAAAAATATGTTTTGACAGGCTTCTGCCTCGTGATCTCTACCGTCCGCAGCGCACCATGATATTTGGTGCGCGGGTGCGTGCAGTATTTCTGTTCAGGAAGATGTGGATCAATGGATCAACGCTGCGTGTCCGGTTTATGGGCGGTTCATCACAACAACGTCAACTGGTGAAAGAGCAGGCGCAGTGGTGGACGGAACATGCCAATCTGTTTTTTGATTTCAATGATGCGCTTGATGCGGAGATCCGGATCACCTTCAACCCGAATGACGGTGCCTGGTCCTATGTGGGCACAGATGCAAAAGGGATTCCACAGGATCAGCCTACGATGAATATCGGGTTTCTTGATGGGGGAACCGCTGCCCATGAGTTTGGTCATGCCATCGGTCTGGCGCACGAACACCAGAATCCCGCCGGCGGTATCCAGTGGAATGAGGAGGAGGTGATCCGCGACCTCAAGGGTCCACCAAACTACTGGAATGAACAGCAGATACGAACCAATGTGCTGAACAAATACTCGGTTGATCAAGTCAGGGGAACGGATTTTGATCCCGACTCCATTATGCTCTATTTTTTTCCCGACAGCTGGGTAAAAAACGGCAATGGCACCAAGGCAAATGAAACCCTGTCTAACCTGGACAAGGCCTTTATCGCCAGCGCCGAAGCCTATCCCCGGGATGCGGCCAAAACAGCGGTGGAACTGCCGGTTATCGAAACGAGCGGGGTAGCGGCTGATATTGGTGCGCCGGGTGAGGAGGACCTGTTCAAATTCAGCGTGCAAACAGCGGGCCGTCACACCATAGAAACCGGCGGGCAGACCGATGTGGTAATGAAGCTGTTCGGCCCCAATAGCCAGACATCGCTTGTTGCGGAAGATGACGATGGTGGCGCCGGGCGAAACTCAAAAATCGTGGCTGATCTGGCTCCGGGAGAGTACTTTGTTCAGGTACGTCATTACAACTCCAGCGCGGGGATCGGTGACTACACTATTTTGGTCAGCCGGTAGTTTTTTGGGGCAGCTGTTATTCAGATTGCAGCTATTCGTTACAGAACAAGTGGTTGCCGGGTTAATAATTACTGATCAGATAGACTACAAACAGCACCACGGCCAGCAGAACAGCCCAGGTCAGGGAGACCACGAAACGACCCATGCCTTTTATGAACCGGCTTTCGGAAGGTTCTTTGTTGTCCGGCAATATTCTGGTTCCCGTTGGCGGTGGTTGCGACATTCCAAAGATAGCACAACTTGCTCATCGAGATACGGTTCGCTTGACTCTTTCTTTTGTGAGTCCATCCACAGTATTGCTATTGCTGTTCTTGTACCATTCATGTCAGGCGAACAGGTGAGAAGAGAGCAGGTATGACCAGGAATGAAAAATGTTTCCGTGGGCGCGATGCGGCGGCCTTATGTGTCGCAGTGACAGTGCTTTGGCTGTCTGGATGTAACTTGGATTCGGAAGGCCCCGTTCTTGTAACCGGCGGTAGTTCCACCGGTGGCGAACGAAACCCGATATGTGCTGCCGGTCAGAGCAGTGGCGAGGTGGCGGTGCCACGGTTGATGATGAATCTTCCCGGCCAGACCAGCTGGTACGCCTCACCTGTGGTGGCGGATCTGGATGATGATGGCAGCAATGAGCTAATCGCGGCCTACTATTCGCTCTATGTTTACGGTAGTGATGGTGCACTGCTCGATGAGGCCGATGGAGGGGGTGGCCGCATCTATGCCCCGCATGTGGTTGTGGATCTGGAAGGGGACGGGATTACTGAAGTAGTGTATGGAAATGGTCACGAGGTGTATGCCTACGAGTGGCGTGACAATCGCCTGCAGCTGAAAAACGGCTGGCCGGCGGATACCACCAGTGGGGGGCGGCGCCCTGAAGTACGGGGACTGGCGGCCGGTGATCTGGATGGTAACGGAACCGTCGAAGTGGTTGCCACCACCACCCAGACCGCGCGCACCGCCCAGGGGGGTGCCCAGGTGTTTGTATTTTCCGCCAACGGTACATCCTACCAGCCTGCGGGGGTCTCCTTCCCGGCATGGCCCCGCTACAATAACCGCACCGGTGAAGGTGGCGATGCGGATCGCAACGGCGCCGGCCACCAGGGTTACGGAAGCTATGGCCTGAATGTCGCCATCGGTGATATCGACGATGACGAGCAACTGGAGATTCTGGCTACCTACGACAACCATCACATCCAGGCCTTCAACCATGATGGCGTGGCGATTGATGCTTCACCTTGGTTTCGCAACCGGCACAACGACTATCGCGGCAACCGCATGACCTGGGGGCAGTTCATCCGCTGGGCGGACCCGCAGGTCGAGGAGAACCATTACAATCTGCATATCGGTGACTGGCCGCACCCGCGTAGTCAGGAGTGGTTGCAGTGGACCGCCTCGCCACCCAATATTGTTGATCTCGATGGTGATGGAAAAAACGAGGTGCTGGGCGTTCCCAATGTGGAGAAAAACGAACCCTACCAAACCCAGGCCTACGCCATTATGGTGCTGGAGGGAAACTACGGCGACGGTAGCCGCTCGGCGATGCGCAAACCAGGCTGGGAAATCCTGCCGCGTGGCGGGAGACCCATCGAAGTGGATGGCTGGTATCCCCCCAATGGTATTCCTGCCGCTACCACCGTCAATATCCAGGGTGACAGCGCTCCCGAAGTTGTCGTTTCACTGAATGACGGATTCATTCACGCCTACAGCGCCGATGCCCGGGAGTTGTGGCGCTTCAACTTTACCCACGGCAAATCGGTCATGTACGCCTCCGAAGTGATTGTGGCCGATCTCAACCAGGACGGCTCCCCCGAGCTGCTGTTCACCACCTACGGCGCACCGGATGTGCGGGACTCCGGGAACCTGATGATTCTCGGCGCGAACGGATCACTGCTGCACGATATTCCATTGCCCAACCCGGGCTATAACGGCAACGGAAACGGGGCGCCCGCTGCACCGACAGTGGGTGACCTCAATGGTGACGGTGCTCTGGAAATTTTTGTGCAGACTTTTGAACACGGCATGGATATTTTTACCGTATCGGGATCGGCTGACAACTGCCTGCCCTGGCCAACTGCCCGAGGTGGGCCGCTGCGGATGGGGCAGCCCAACAGAATGTAGCGCATTCAATACCCGGTTCCCGCCAGCCTTTCCTTGTCAATCATACTGTCAGGGGTTTCAAGAATGACCCGGCTCCGCGTTGCGGCTCTTGACAAGGGAACCACCCTTGCCGGCGAGCTGCGCCTTGATTCAAGCCATTCCCTGTCAGAGCGAACCCCCGGGCTTGCAAAACAGGAGGAGACCATATACGGGTTCATAATAGTAGAACCGATAATTTGCTTTCGGGGACAAAAAAGTTTTCAGAAAAAATTGCATTCGAGGTGGAGTATCAAGAATGAGTTGTTTCAAGGTCGGTGCAGGTACAAGCGATTTGAGCGGATTTTTCAGCCTTTTTTCCCATGGTTTTTCTCGTTGCGTGATTGCTCTGTCCCTGCTGTTGGGGTTGGGTGCCGGGGCTGTGCAGGCAAAGCCCGATGTGGCCTTTATCGATCAGTCCAGTCTCTCGCGAGTGGATATTCCCGTGACCTTTGCCCAGGTGTTTGCCCCTGGCGATGTGCCCGCGGGCCTGGACGTGACGGTGAATGTTGGCGGTAACCCGTTGCCTACCCAGGTGGACGAAAAGGCCGTGCATCCCGATGGATCGCTGCGCCACGCGGTGATTACGACGCGC
>JAJRUX010000031.1 GCA_024277575.1 Gammaproteobacteria bacterium
ATAGATTGTGTTCAGGGCTTCAAGAATGGCCCGGATCAAGGCGCAGCTCGCCGGCTGAACACGATCTATATTGTTGCCGGGTTAATAGTATGTTGAGTGAAGTATAACCTGACCTCTGAAGCAAGGCATAACTACCACCGCCGAGATCACGGATATCATCCCATTATTCAACGAGCCAGGAAGTAAACTCATATGCTTTTTTCCAATTTCTGTTTCAGGATGATATCTCCGAAGGCCATCTACGGTTATTCCAGATTGTATCGCCACAACTACTCCATTACCTTGGCCGGCGCACGCTCGGCAGACTTGTTACCCAGCCATTCACCCCGTCCAACAGCCTGCCAGGTTAAAGCGTCCAGCTTAATCATTCTGCGTACTCACCGCATAACGTCATGCCAACCATACTATTGTTTGTCTTAGTAAAACCCGGCTGGTGAATCACTGGCCGGGTTTTACTGTTTTGATGCCGGAAAAGTCAATTTTCCTTTCTCTTCCCGGGCAACAGCCGTCAGTTACCCCATGCTGGAGCGGCCGCGTCTTTTACCAGAAAACTGGAGTCTTCACTGGCAATATTGTAGATCCAGATATCATATGGTCCGTCATTACGAATGCCCTTTTCAAAAGCTATCCTGCTGGCATCAGGGGAGACGCTGATATTGCCGATATATTCGTCTTCCAGACTTAACAGCAAATCAGTGTTTCCGGTACTCAAGTCATGTCTGTAGATTCTGTCGAAGTGGCGTTTTTGCTGATCAAAACGGTTTCCTGTACCCACATGCATGGAAACCAGAAAACCACCACCGTCAGGCAACCATTCGATGTCCGAAATATGGCACTTGTCTACCGAGTAGCCAGGGTTATTATCATAGTTACAAAAACCAAGATCGATGCGTGTCAGGCGATCAGGTGCATTAATGTCTGGATCGCCGGTTGAGCTTAGATATACTCGATCCGCATAATGATTACGCAAAACGATCAATATATTTTGTTCCTCCGTGGGGGAAAGCTTTATATGCTTTGGATCACTGGAGTAGGAGTTTTCATACATGCCAACTCTGGAGCCTCTGTTGCCAGGCGCAAGATTCCCGCTATCACTCATCCTGATGTCGTAGTTCTCATTGTCGTTTGTTGAAACTCCATCAGAAAATTCATCAATACCGGAAACTACTGTATATAGTATTTGTTCTCCATCCTGACTCCAGGAGGGCTGATGTACTGTAAGGCAGTGTTGGAACTTATGACTCCATGAATCGAAATCCTGTGCAATTTCGATGGTTTCTCCCGGCACTATATCTGCTGATCCTGCCAGGTCATAGCGGCACATTCTTCGGCCGTTGTAGCCCATGTAACCTACTACGGCATATTGAGGAATGCCGGCACCAAAATCCGCAATGTTGTTGAAGGTTATGGTCCAATTCTGGAGGGAAGCAGCAAGCCAGGTAACATTGGTTGAAGATCCTTCTATATAGGCCCAGAAGTTACTTCCCCCTCCCAGCCAGTTCTCGCTGTATAGCTTTGCCCCACCTTTTGGAAAGGTTTTCAGATATTTGATTTCTGGCGGATTGGTAATCTTTCGCAAATAACCGTTGTCAGCCGTGACGGCATACAGATCACGTCCATACAAGGATTTGCCAAAGGCATGATCGCTGTCAAAAGCCAACTCGGTACGATCCGGACGCCATGCCAATGAACCGATGGTTGGTGAGATAAGCTGGTTATCGGGAGTGGTCCAAAGCAACCTGTCGTTACCACCATCGCTCTGGATCAGGCGGATACTCCTCCTGTTTCTGCTGGAAGAGACGTATGCAATGGTATCGTCAGCCACCGGTGTTCTGTTTGCCGGTGGATTCAGCCCGCCAGAACCGGATGTTGGTGGTTTTTCGGTATCATCCGAATTTGTTGGCACCCGAGGTTGTTTCGATACCGGACAAGGAGTGTCAATATCATCTTTCAGGGTAAGAGTCTTTCCATTTATTTCACCGGTACATTCGCTACTGCTGGCAGGTAGTAGTACCTTGATTGCGACTATGCTGCTTGGGTTATCAATATTTTTATCACGCAAGACGCCGCAGTATGGCCCCATGGTGAACTTGGCATATTCCTGTTCGGGAGACTCCTCTTTTCCGTCGAGGTATAATGAGTTACCACCAATTTCTCTGATGATATCACCTGGTCTGATTCCGATCTTGTCCGCTTTGCTGCCATTTCTAACCGAACTTACCCAGATTCCGGCGGGACTTTTGATTACGCTATCAGGTAACTGCTCTGCCAAGGCTAAAACCGGTGTACCGTTGTCATTAACATACTGGAACACCACCTCGCCACCAATGCCGATGGATGAGATATTTTTTCCACTCTTCATCAATTCGGTACTGTCTTGCACGGAAGCTCCGGAAATGGCCAATGGTCTATTATTGCTGCCACCATAATTGATACCCACAACAGTACCTCCGTCCAGTTCAACCAGAGGCCCTCCGGAATTTCCTGATGAGATATGTGCACTATGATTGAACACTTCAACAGATGCCCATCGGGTATCGAACAACCGAACCTTCGTGTTTATAATCCCTTCGGTATAGGTGTATTGCCGCTCAAAGCCGGCGGTATCAATGACGTCGCCGGGAAAGCCCGCGGCAGCAATGGGCGAACCGATTTGGGGCTGACCGGGATACCACTCCAGTGATTCAAATCCACTGCCGGATGACAATTTGATAACAGCCAGATCGGCACACTCGGATACGCCGGCAACGGTCGCCTCATACGGCATATTCACTCCATCGACTTCTATCTCAACTGCATCTGCTCCGGCTACAACATGATAGTTTGTCAGGATGTAACCCGATTGGTCGATGAAGAAACCACTTCCCCCTGCGGTTCGAGACTCGGAGACAAAAAATTGATTGGCATCCGGCAGTATTGAAATCTGTGATACCTTGATTTTTACTGTCGCAGCTTTTACCCGTTTTGCAATATTGTCCGTTTCAACTGTTTCATTGCTACTATCTTTACAACCGGTCACTGCAACAAAAAATAGTATCAGAGCCACCAACTGTTTGTAGTTCATGGTTTGTTACTCCCTTTTCAATAACATGAGCGCATGCAGTTGCATGCCCATTACCTTGATTGATGTCGATACGCCATAAATGCATCTTCTTTATAACCAATCTCTCTCATGCGAACCCGCTATTAACTCGGCAACAATATAGATTGCATTCAGGGCTTCAGGCATGGGCTGGAACAAGGCGCAGTACGCAGGCAAGGGTTGTTCCCTTGCCAAGTGCTGTAACGCCGTGCCGGCCCATGCCTGAAGTCCCTAACAGGCTGAATACGATCTATATTGTTGCCCGGTTAATAACTACCGGCTATCTTGCCACCATCAGCCACAGATAGGCCAGACTGAAAATCGCCATGATCGCTATCCCCAGACGACTCCACAAAGTTGTCAGGCGGTCGGGCCGGTCAGCCTTGCTGATGGTATTGCCATGCATCACCCGATAGTTGATGTAGGCGATAACCGGTGCCGAGACAAAGGAGACGACCGTTGCCGTAGTAAC
>JAJRUX010000032.1 GCA_024277575.1 Gammaproteobacteria bacterium
ATAAAACAAAGTCAGGTAGAATTTCGCTCTTGTTACTAATAGTAACACATCACTGACCTTTGCCGAGGTGGTGAAATTGGTAGACACGCTAGCTTCAGGTGCTAGTGGGGGAAACCCCGTGGAGGTTCAAGTCCTCTCCTCGGCACCATTTTTCCCTATCTTTTCCAAGTTACTGCAAATAGCACTAGTACTCTTTCAAGGTAATAAATTAGGATTCAGCGTTCCTGTGGTGCTTCGCGGCAAGGCGCGCCTCACAGGGAATGGCCTTAGTCCTTGCCAAGAGGCGCAACGCGGCCATGGACGCTGACAGGCCAACTGAATCCTGATTTATTACCTTGAAAGAGTACTAGTACTCCTTACGGGAGAATATTGTCGCTGTTTGATTTTTGCCCATCCCCCTGAACAGAAACCGGGCCAGTAGAAAAAAATGGAATTTGGTCACTTCAAGTAACTGACTCAGCAGACCTTTGACAATTGCGACGCCGCCTGCTGCGGCTTTGGTATTTTCTTCCTGGAGGATATGGCGGAAGGAATGCAGCGGATTGCTGCCAAACCCCGGCCTGGAGGACGACTGATAATCAGCTCTTTTCATGAACCTTCATTTTCACCACTGGTAGAACCGTTCATCCGGCAAATTGAGAGCTACGGCACCGAACCGCCGAAGATGATGTGGAAACAGTTCGCAACTAAAGAGGCCGTTTCAGAACTGTTCCGAAATGCAGGGTTCACTGCGGTCAAGACACGGAAAAAAGATGTCAGCTATTTTTGAATCCGTGGGCTCAGGGCGGATGCAGAGTACAAGATAGTGATTTCACAGTGGAATCAAAAAATCTTGGCTTCACCCTTAGGTTAAGCGGGCATTTTTTGAACCGGCGTGGAATCAAGAGCTTGTGCTATGCACCGTCATGAACCCACGGATTCAGGTAATACTGATGAGCAGTGTTCCTTTTTATGGAATGCCGGCTTTCGCGGTCTGTTGAACCAGCTGTCAGAAAATGAACTACCCCGTTTCCGTGAAGAGCACTTGGTGGAAATTGGAACACACTTCACTGAACAGAGACTCTTCCTGCAGGTGGAGACACTCTGCGGTCTCGGTTATACCTGCACATGGCATATGCCCGCTTGCCAAATTCCAACCGCAACCGGGCACCCCTTTTATTCCTGATTCTCTGTACCCATATAGAGATTATTGGATAACCAACACCCAATCAAAAGGAGTAATATCATGAACACAAAGACTCTCGATAAGACCAGCTGGGAAGATTATCTCAACCACTTCAGCAAGGCTCTGGGCGCCTGTCTGACAGAGATTGAGGTGGCCGGGCTGGATATCGGAGATCAAATCGAGGCCGAATGGATTACACTGGCCGGTATCAGCTACGACCCGAAAGATGACATCGTGGCCGTGGACATGGTGAGCAAGGATGACAAGAATGTGGAACATCTGATCCACAAACCCGTAGAGCTGGTCATACAGGAGAGTGCCGAGGGAGTAAACAGCATTACCATCGTAGACGCCGATAATCACAAACAGATTATTCGTCTGAAAAAACGGCTGTCACTACCCGCCCCCTGAACCAGTATCACCAGTCATACAAAAAACACGGCGCTTCGCAAAGCGCCGTGTTCAGTTCAAACCATTCGTATTCGAAGCACCGCTTCTTGCTGATTTACTCCCGGATCAGTTCAATCACGCCACTAACCCCAATCTGAACCGTCTGCTCCCCGGCCTCCAGAGCAGGGGTGGCCGCCATCTTTGACTCCATCACATCCATTGCCCGCATCATCGGCATGGGGCGGCCCCGAGAGCCGGACGATGAGATATTCAGCGACACAATCCGGAAATCATTGGCATCAAGCTGTTGCGCAACCAATCCGGCTTTCTGCTTGAAGCGGGTTATCACCGTTTTGGTCAGTTCATCTTCCACCTGCCGACGCTTGTCAGCAGAAAGCTGATAGCCGATATGCTGGATCGCCAGCTTCTCCTGCAAATCGCCGAGCAGCGTACTCAACTTGGTAACGTCCTTGCTCTGTACCCGGATCGACTGTCGCACCCGCCAGATACCGGTCAGCTTTCCATTTTGATAAACAGGATGAGTCTGGTAATCCAGCGTCTGTATTTTGACATCTGGCTCCTGTTTGGCGCGCTCCACACCCCAGCCGATCACCTGATTCACCTTGTCCGCCACCTCGCTGGTATTCCGCCCCTGCCGTTGATAATAAAGGATGGCTGTCAAGGTATCATTCTCCACCTCATCACTGGCAGTCACGTTCAGACTAACTCGATCATAGGTTAACTTGTCATCAGCACTCCCCACCAGCGGCACGCAGGCCAGTAAAAACAGCAACAGAAACAGTTTTGTCTTTCGCATAACATGACTCCCTTGAGGCCAATCGACATCCGATGCGCCGGAACAGAAGCTAACTGTACCACGTTCGTTCTGCTGTTCCACCAAACTATAATTAGACCCTGTCTATACGGCATGCACGAAATTTTGACGCTCTATCCGGCGCTTGCCAATACAAACCTATTCCGCCAGAATCGGGTTTTCATAAAACAATAATATGATTTATAACCACTGCTCACGCTGGCGGAAATTAATCATGAGATACAGGAAATGAACATCCGGATTTCCGTGCTACTGACACTGCTGCTGGTACTCCTGGTGTCATCAATCGCATTAGCAACCGATAACGGCGCGGGCGCAGGCACAACCCTCATCATATCCGCTCCCAACGACATGGCCTCCGTCAGCACACTGGATGCTGGCGGAAAACCAACCGGAATGGTGGTGGAGTTCTGGCGCTTATGGGCAGAGAAAACCGGGCATAAAGTTGAGTTTCGCCTCGGCAGTATGGCGCAATCCATAGCGGATATAAGGGAAGGAAATGCGGATATCCAGGGTATTCTATTTTATTCAAAGGAGCGGGCTGAAAGCATGGATTTCAGTTCGCCCTTTTTCAGCGTACCGGCCAAGCTTTTCTATCGATTAAATGGTTCCGGGGAACCCCGATTCGAAGCGTTCCGGAACTCACGCATCGCAACCTACCCCCCTCTGTCCGGATTCGTCCGGCACAGGTTCCCCGATGCCAACATCACCACATACCCCACTGCGGAAAATATGGCCATCGCCATGGCCCGCAACGATATTGATGCATTCGTTACCGACGTTCCCTCTGCCGAACTGGCGTTGCTGAAAGTTGGAATCAGGGGAAAAGCCGGTGTTGTTCCCACCGCTCTGCTCAATGTGGAGATTCGGGCCGGTGTCGCCAAGGGGCGGGAAAAACTCGTTCAGACAATTGAAGCCGGTTTTGCTGCCATATCGGAAAGGGAACGCGCACAACTGGTTAACCGCTGGCTGCCCGATTACGCCACCCGAGTTGTTGCCCGACCCGAGGCAAAACTAACCCCGGCCGAAAAAGACTGGATTGCAAATCACCGCATCATTAAAGTCGGTACAGCCGCCAACTGGCCACCCTATGAATTTGTCGATAACCAGGGCAAGTTACGTGGCATCACGGCAGACTATCTGGAGTTGCTTGGCAAACGGACCGGAATTGATTTTCAGATTATGCGGCAATCGAGCTGGCCTGAAACGTTGGAAAAGATACGTTCACGAACTATAGACGCCGTAGGTTCCATCGCAAAAAGCAGCTCAAGGGACAAATATATAGCATTTACCAGCCCCTACTTCGATGTTCCTGTGGTTATTGTTTCCAGAAAAGAGTTCTCCATTGACAACCTTCAGGCGCTGACTGGAAAAACGGTGGCCATTGAAAACGGTTTTTATCTGCATGATCAACTGAAAAACAACTATCCAGGCATCCAGCTATTGCCGGTCACCGATACACGGCAGGCTCTCGAAACGGTCTCAGAACAGAAAGCAGATGCCTATATTGGCAATCTGGCAGTAATTACGTTCCTGATGGAGAAAAACCAGCTTGCCAATCTCAAGGTGTCCGCTTTCACTTCCGCATTCAAAAACAACGCCGTCAGGTTTGGGGTGCGAAAAGATTGGCCACAACTGGCCACCATCCTGCAAAAGGGGCTGGATTCGATTACACCACAAGAGCGCAACCACATAATCAGAAAGTGGATACCGGTTGCAACTACCACTCCTGCCACGGGGGAGGGAAAGCTAATCCTCACCCCGGAGGAAAAAAAATGGCTACAAGAACATTCTGATATAAAGCTGGGAATCGACCCCGCCGCGCCACCAATCGAGTTTATTGATGCGGATGGAAAATATCAGGGAATCAGCTCGGACTATATCAATCTGTTTGCAGGGCAGCTGGGCATCACCATGAAACCGCTACCCGGACTCTCCTGGCGACACGTAACCAGCACGGCAAAACAGAGAAAAGTTGACGTTCTTCCGGCAGCGGTAAAAACCCCGCGTCGTGAAAAATACCTGGATTTTACAATCCCCTATCTGAGCTTTCCTGCAGTGGTATTTACCCTGAAGAATAACCATATAATTACTAACCTGGAAGACCTGGAGGGTAAACGGATTCTGGTGGATGCAGATGATCCCGTGGAGGAATTTCTGACCTTGACCTATCCTGACCTGACACTGATTAGAGCAAACACAACCAGTCAGGCATTGAAATCATTGTCCACCGGAAAAGCGGATGCCTATATCGGAAATCTGGCCGTAGCCGCCTACGAAATCGACAAACGGGGACTGACGCATATCAAGGTCGCCTCCCCAACCATGTTTACCTACAACATCTCTTTCGCAGTACGCAAGGATTGGCCAGAGTTGGTGGGCATCCTGAACAAAGCGATAAAATCACTGACCCCGGAGCAGAAACAGGAATTCAAAAACAAATGGTTTGCCGTACGTTTTGAATACACCGTAGACAGAAGCAAAATCTGGAAAACAGCACTTGGCGTGGCGGGAGTGGCAGCCATACTGCTGCTGATCGCAATATTCTGGAACCGATCACTTGAGAAACAAATTCAGGAACGCAAAAAAGTGGAAAGAGATTTGCGCATCAGTGAAGAGCGCTATCAGCTTGCAACCGAAGCCACATCAGAAGGTTTGTGGGACTGGGATATCACAACCAATAACGTCTACTACAGCCCAAGTTATATGACCATGCTGGGTTATGAACCTGACGAACTGCCAGCAACCGAGTCCACCTGGAAAGAGCTGCTGCACCCGGAAGACAAACAGCAGGCCATCGAATTTGTAGAGCAGGCTATCCGCGAAAACCGAGACACTTACCAGCATGAATTTCGTATGCGCACAAAAAATGGCAAGTATCATTACATGCTTTCCCAAGGGAAAATAGCGGAAAGGGGTGAAGCGGGTCGTCCCCTCAGAGTGGTAGGGTCGCAAGAGGATATTACCGAACGCAAACAGATGCAGATTGAACTGCAGCAGGCCAAGGAGATGGCGGAATCAGCCAGCGAGGCCAAGAGCAGCTTCCTGGCCAACATGAGCCATGAAATCCGCACACCGATGAACGCTATCATTGGCATGTGCCATCTTGCTCTGCAGTCGGATCTCACTGCCCAGCAGCGGGATTATCTAAACAAGATCAACACATCATCCCATACGCTGTTGGGCATCATTAACGACGTTCTCGATTTTTCCAAAATAGAAGCAGGCCGACTGGAGATAGAAAATACTCCGTTTTATCTGGATGATATTCTGCAAAATCTGTCCGATCTGGTCAGTATCAAGGCCGGGGAAAAGGGAATCGAAATTCTGTTCTCGGTGGACCAGGATGTACCTCGCATGCTGGTGGGTGATCCGCTTCGGGTAGGGCAGGTGCTGCTTAATCTTACCCAGAACGCCATAAAGTTTACCGAGCAGGGTGAAGTGGTAATCTGCATCAAACTGGTTGAGGAAAATAATCAGCATTGCGAGTTAGAGTTTCTGGTAAAAGATACCGGTATCGGTATCGAGGCAGAAAAAATACCCAGACTGTTCGACTCCTTCTCCCAGGCAGACAGCAGCACCACGCGAAAATACGGTGGCACCGGTCTGGGTCTGGCGATCAGCAAACTGCTGGTTGAACTGATGAATGGAGAAATTGGTGCCGAAAGTGTACCTGGGAAAGGGAGCACCTTCCACTTTACCTGCCGGTTTGGCCGCCCTGAAGAGACAAAACGGCGCACCCGTTATCCAGAGGTCAACTTTGATGGAATGCACGCATTGATCGTGGATGACAACGCAACTGTACGTCATGTTTTTCGAGATATGCTGGAATCATTCGGGTTTGAGGTCTGCGCGGTTGAGTCCGGCCTGGCAGCCCTCGACAAACTGGAAGAAAGTGCGGCAAGCAGCCCCTATGATCTGATTCTCATCGACTGGAAAATGCCGAAAATGGATGGTATCGAAACCACCCGCCTGATCAGAAAAAACCCACACCTGAAAAAGATGCCGACCATCGTGATGATAACTGCCTATGGAAGAGAGGAGATCATGCACCGGGCCAAACAGGAAAATATGGACGCGTTCCTGATCAAACCGGTCAGCCCATCTGTACTGTTTGAAACCATCGCCCAGACTATCACGGGAAATCATGGGGAGATGGCGGCTGACAAGCTTAACCCTCCTCCGGGTGTGGTACAACAAAAGCTCGCCGGTAAGATACTGCTTGTAGAAGACAACGAAATCAACCAGCAGGTCGCGATTGCCATGTTGGAAAATTTTGGTCTGCAGGTAGATGTTGCCGAAGATGGTATTCAGGCAGTCGGTGCTGTGGAAAAACAGCACTATGATCTGGTGTTGATGGATATACAGCTGCCGGAAATGGATGGCTTCGAGGCCACCCGGAGAATCCGATCCAACAACCGGGTTTCCGATCTGCCCATTGTCGCCATGACCGCCCATGCCATGTCCGGCGACCGCGACAAATCACTTCAGGCGGGAATGAATGACCATCTGCCCAAACCTATCGAACCTGATCAACTGTTTGCCATGCTGAGCAAGTGGCTAAAACCACTACCCGATTCGATCCCAACCATTACGGAAGCGGTCAACGGCAACGGGAACAACTTTCCCGAACTCCCCGGCATCAATCTGGATCAGGCTCTGCCCCGCACAGGAAACAACAAAAAATTATTGCGAAAACTTCTGTTTGAGTTTCACGCCGATCACCACAACGCAACCGAGTTGATGAAAAGGTCGCTGCAACAGAAGGAGATCGCTTCACTGAAGCGCTATGTCCATACCCTTAGAGGAGTGGCAGGGAATCTCGGTGCTGATGAACTACAGCAGGCTGCCAGTTCAATCGAGCAGGCAATTGACGAAGCAGCAGATACAACGGAGATCGGCAACCGCATTCAGGAGCTTGGAAAACTGCTTGCCCCGTTAATGGAGCAACTGGGCAGATATAAACAGATGCATCAAACCCGGGATTCGGCCAACATATCCGCCCTGGCCGCTGATACCAATGGACTGGAACGGCAACTCCAGGAGCTTTTGGATCTGCTGCGCAGGGGCGATTCCGCCATCATTGCATTGACTGAATCCGTGGTCGCCCAACTGGCCAGCCTGGGGCTCTCGGAGATTGGGGAGGAGCTTGCAACCCGGGTGAATGACTTTGAGTTTGACGATGCCATAGAAACCGTAACAATAATTTCCCGGATGCTGGAAAGCCCATCAACGGGATAAAGGAACAGCTGTATGAGCAACAACAAAACACCATACTGATTGTCGACGATGAACGTTTTAATCTGAACACCCTGATTGAAGTATTGAAAGATGACTACCGAATCCTGATTGCCAAAAGTGGCGAACAGGCGCTGGAAAGAGTCTCCACCGCCCCACATCCACAACTGATCCTGCTGGACGTGCTAATGCCGGGAATCGATGGTTATGAAACCTGCCGCCGTCTCAAACAGGACAAGCGGACTGCCGGTATTCCGGTCATTTTCATCACCACCAAAACCACCGTGGAAGATGAGCAGCACGGGCTGGAACTGGGCGCGGCAGACTACATTACCAAACCGTTCAGTCCGGCCATTATCAAGGCACGGGTAAAAACCCAGCTCAACCTGAAGATGGCCCGGGATGCGCTGGAAAATCAAAACAGATTACTGGAACAGAAAGTGGCACAACGTACGCTGGAGATCGCCCTGACCCGGGATATCGCCATTCACGGCATGGCTGCACTGGCCGGCACACGGGATTATGAAACAGGTAACCATATCCGGCGTACCCAGCACTATATCAAATGCCTGGCCCGGCATCTCGCCAACCATCCGCGTTTCAAGGAGTTCCTGACAGAACAGAATATCGAACTGCTGTTTAAATCGGCTCCGCTTCACGATATAGGCAAAGTAGGCATTCCAGATAACATTCTGCTCAAGCCCGGCAAGCTGGATGAGAGGGAGTTTGAAGTCATGAAGACCCACGCGGTACTGGGACGCAACGCACTGCCCAGTGATGGCGGAAAATCCGATTCGATTCCATTTCTCAACATGGCCCGCGACATCGCACACACCCATCATGAAAAGTGGGATGGCAGCGGCTATCCACAAGGCCTCGAGGAGGAAAGTATCCCGCTAAGTGGCCGCTTGATGGCAATCGCCGATGTTTATGACGCCCTGATCAATAAAAGAGTCTATAAACCAGCCTTTTCCCATGAAACTGCAGTAGAAATGATCCTGGCGGAAAAAGGCAAACAGTTTGACCCGGATATCGTGGACAGTTTTATCGCTCTTCGGGACGATTTCAATCATATTGCCCGGCAGTTTACCGAACACTCGGCTGTTTCGGCTTATACAAGCAGACTGCCAATACAAGGAAACTGCTAAGGAAGCGATCCCTCATTTTTTGCCCTGCTGTTCCAGCTCCCTGGCACAGATATCAGGACCACGCGACATAAACATTCCCGCGGTTAGTAGCTCCGACTGTTCCAGCTTGCGACGGAGAGCAAGACTTCTCTCTTTATCTTTTTTCAAGGTGGCAACGAGAAAATCAAATCCCGCTGGAGACAGCTCCTGAGTCGCCTTTTTCGCCGTACACTCACAGACGGGACGGGAAAGATCACCTGATGCCAGACAAGCACTCATAAAACCTTCAATATCATATTTCAGCTTTACTCCCGCGAAAGCACTGGCAGACACGATGGTGATGGCAATCAGGAGAATACTGTTGATTTTCATAATTCAGGCCCTGTGTTGTCAGTCAAAATAACGAGGACGCCTGCAGAGAGGCGATTCGAAAGTCTATCGGAATACTCTGATTGTCAGTTAATGCGGCAAGCACATTCGTGTTATAGCCACAGGGAACTTCTACACGATATTCTTTTGGATATCAACCGGGCCACCGCTACTTCCGTCATTTTATTACCCGGCACCAATATATGTCGGGTTAACAGGTTCGGAATTTGTCAATCCGATGAAATAAGCAACCGGCTGCTGATAATTGTCAGTTGAAATCATCCGAATCGCCACTATTACTCCAGTATCACAATTTTCAGGAGAATAGTTATGGCAACATTTCAACAGGTTCGCGAGGGTATAACACACGCTTGGGACGCCATCACAGAGGGGTGGCAGCATCTCTATCAACGTGCCGCCAATGCAATCACCCGTTTCAGCCCACACCAGAACAGAGGCGGCGTGATCAGCAGAGAGAGTCAAGAGATTGCTGCGCGCAGCTCCGGCTGGGGCGTTCTGGCCGCTGAGGTATTTGACGATGACAAACAGGTGGTAATACGACTGGAAGCACCCGGGATGGATCGGGAAGATTTCGATCTGGAGGTCATGGATGACGTGTTGATTGTCCGCGGCGAAAAGCGGATAACACGGGAACATGAAGAGGGCCACTACCATGTGCTGGAGTGTGCTTACGGCAGCTTCGAGCGCGCCATTCCACTCCCTGCCGAAATCGAGCCGGACAAGGCTCGCGCCCGGTACCGGAAAGGGGTACTGCGGATAGAACTGCCAAAAATCACGACCCAACAGCGGCACAACATCAAGGTAACCGTCAAGTGATGCAGCACCCGTTCGCCGGCTGTACCGGGATGAATTTGCACTCATCCCGGCCGATTGGGCGTACAATGAAAAATTATACTGACAGGCCAGGTTTGTCCCCGAAAGGAGCGATTGATGGAGTTTAAAGACTATTACAAAATCATGGGCGTTAAACGTGATTCAACCCAGGATGAGATCAAGCGCGCCTACCGAAAACTGGCCCGCAAGTATCATCCCGATGTCAGCAAGGAGGCTGATGCGGAGGCCCGTTTCAAAGAGGTGGGCGAAGCATATGAGGTACTCAAGGATCCCGAAAAGCGCGCTGCTTACGACCAGCTTGGGGCAAACTGGAAGGCGGGCCAGGAGTTCCATCCACCACCGGACTGGAATGCCGGTTTCGAGTTCAGCGGTGGAGGGTTTACCGGCGGTGACGCCTCTGCCTTCAGTGACTTTTTTGAATCACTGTTCGGGCGGAATTTCACGGGCGGGGGCGGAAGGGGTCCTGCCTACCATGCCAAGGGAGAAGATCACCACGCCAGAATCCTCATTGATCTGGAGGACGCCTACCACGGAGCCAATCGCACCATTACCCTGCAGGTTCCCGAACTGGACGCCCACGGACGAGTCCGCACCCGGCAGAGAACCCTGAAGGTACACATCCCCAAAGGGGTCAAACAGGGGCAGCGGATCCGCCTTGCCGGACAGGGGGCGCCCGGTGTGGGCAAAGGCCCGGCCGGCGACCTCTACCTGGAGGTGGCATTCAAGCCACACCCCCTCTATCGCATGGAGGGGCGGGATCTCTATATCGACCTGCCACTGGCCCCCTGGGAGGCTGCCCTGGGAGCAAAAGTAAAAGTGCCGACACCAGGCGGGGCGGTCGATCTGAAAATTCCACCGAACTCAAAAATGGGACGCAAACTGCGCCTGAAAGGACGTGGCATTCCGAACAAACCGGCGGGCGATCTCTATGTGGTTCTGCAGATCGTGCTACCGCCAGCAGACAGTGAGCAGGCAAAGGCGCTCTACCGCCAGATGGAGCGGGAGCTGGCGTTCAATCCACGAGCCAAACTGGGGGTGTAGTCATGAATAATGAAATGCTGCCCATCCTGACCGGAGTACTACTCGATGAGGAGAATACCGTAACGCTGAGTGAGTTGTGCCGCGCCTGTGCGGTACATGCCGAGTGGATTATGGAACTTGTGGACGAAGGGGTTCTGGAGCCGGTCTCTCCCGACTCCGGCCAGTGGCACTTCCCTGCCGTCAGTCTGCAGCGGGCATTGACCATACGACATCTGCAACAGGATCTGGGGGTCAATCTTGCCGGCGCCGCGCTGGTCATGGAGCTGATGGATGAAATTCATTCACTGCGCACCCGACTGCAGATAGTGGAATATGAATGCTGAACTCTGGTATCAGCACACGCTGACAAACCGTCTCCACTCCCTGCTGTTGCTGACAGTTATGGGGGGCTTCCTGGCACTGCTTGGCTGGCTGTTATGGGGTGCAAGCGGCATCATCTGGCTGCTGATGCCAGTGGTCGTACTGGTGCTATTCAACCCTCTTGCCTCCCCGGAGCTGCTGATGCGCCTCTACCGCGCCACCCGGCTGACGCCGGAACAGGCACCGGCTCTGTACAACGCTGTGAAAGAGCTCAGTCGGCGTGCAAAACTGCCTCAGCCACCAACACTCTATTATCTGCCCAGCCGTATGGTAAACGCCTTTGCGACGGGAACCCAGAAACACGCCGCTATTGCAGTCACCGATGGTCTGCTACGGACACTCGACAGCCGCGAAGCAGTAGCCGTTCTCGCCCACGAACTGAGCCACATCCAGCACAATGATATGTGGGTGATGGGACTCGCCGATCTGTTCAGCCGCCTTACCAGCACCTTATCCCTGTTCGGGCAGTTCCTTTTACTGCTGAATCTGCCACTGCTGGTGTTCTCAAATGCGGGAATAAACTGGTTCGCCATCCTGATCCTGATTTTTGCCCCCAGTCTAAGTGCGCTGGCGCAGCTGGGGCTTTCCCGCACACGGGAGTACAACGCCGACCTCAGCGCGGTGATGCTGACCGGTGATCCGGAAGGTCTTGCCCGTGCACTGATTAAAATCGAACGGCAGCAGGGAACATTTCTGGAGCAGATCATTCTCCCTGGCCGGTACACTCCCGATCCCTCCCTGCTACGCACCCACCCTCCCACCGCAGAGCGGATACGCCGTCTGAGGGAGCTGCAGATACCGCCTGAAGCAAAACAACCGATCACCCTCACACAACCGTCACTCACTCCAGCCTCACGACTTGACCACCCAGTAACACGCCCTCCCCGCTGGCATATCAGCGGTCTGTGGCATTGAGACAGGATTGCCCGTGAATTTCATACTGTGGCCCGCAGCTCTTGGTATCGGCATCGTGCTGGGGCTATTCGGTGCAGGCGGCGGCCTGATCACCGTGCCGGTTCTGATCTATCTGGCGCACATACCGCTCAAGGAGGCTATCGGCATCAGCCTGTGGGTGGTAGCTATTGCCTCACTCGCCGCAGTGGTACAGCAGCGCGCCTGGAAGCTGTTACAACCCAGACTGTTGTTCACATTCGGCACCACCGGCATTCTGGGAAGCATAGCCGGTTCCCTGCTGGCCCATGTCATTGCCGAGCGAGCTCAGCTCGGGCTGTTTACGCTACTCATCTTTGCGGTAAGCTGGTGGATGACAAAAGTGAGCCTCACCGAACAGGTCAGCGTATTCCGTTTCATCCCCGCCGCCATCACCGGCTTTGTCATAGGACTGCTTACTGGAGTACTGGGTGTTGGGGGAGGATTCCTGCTGGTTCCCGCCCTGATCTATCTGGGAATAAACGACTTTCCCACCGCCGTCGCTCACTCTCTGGTACTGATCACTCTCAACGCATTCACCGGCGCCATTGCCTACCTGAGTACTTTTCAACTACCGTTTGTGATGGTACTGCTCTTCAGCCTGCTAGCCACTCTGGGTACCGGCATCGGTAGCCATCTGCTGAAACGATTACCCAATGCACATCTGCACAAGGCCTTCATCGCTATACTGCTGATCACAGGCAGCATTATGCTATGGCGAACCGTTAGTTGACGAAAAACCGCAGACCGGAGTATGAAGAAAGTCATGCTATAGTATTTTTCATATCCTCCCCACAAGCCAATGGAGTATCAAATGAATAAAGATGATCTGATCTGGGAAGATGAAGCCCTGGAAACACTAAAGAAAATCCCCTTCTTCGCCCGCAAGATTGCCAGAAAGAAGATTGAACAAGGCGCTATTGACCTTGGTGAGAAAAGGATCACCCCGGAGCTGATGGAAAAGATCAGAAGCCAGGTGATGGGAAACTGAGCCTGATCCGTCACATCCATCAAAACAGTGAGAGGGACATCCATCATGAACCATCAATCCGCCGCTACACCACTCCCTCTCTTGCTTCTCCTGATCATGGTAACGGTCACCATGCTTGCTCCGGCAAAAATACGCGCAGAGCAGAAGGAGTGGCTGGCCGCCTGGCGGGAGACATCGCCCATGCGGGAGGTCCGCTCCGGGGCAGCCCACTACGCCGCCAACGGCGTTATCCATATGATCGGCGGAATCGGTGGTGAAGTGGTCAAGGGGAAGGTGGGCGCGGACGTGGCAGCATCAACCGCCAAAATGTTTATGCGCTCTTCGGAGTTTTCCCGAATCCGATCGGACGGCACACTGTCCGGCTGGCAATTCGGCCCCGAGCTCAATATCGAACGGGGCTATTTTTCCGCCGTTGCCCATAAAAACCATCTCTATGTAGTTGGCGGGGCACATGGCCCGCACGGAAAAAATCTTCTCAACAACGTGGAGCGAGCCGAGATCAAACCGGACGGCACACTGGGTCAATGGAAGCTGGAGGAAAACAGACTCAACATCCCGCGGCGCTGTGTAAAGCTGGCGGTCATCGGTAATTACATTTACGCTTTTGGCGGTTTTGGCGGGATATTGCTGGATACGGTCGAGCGCGCCGAAATCAGGGTCGATGGCACACTGGGCGAGTGGTTGATGGCTACCGACCGGATGACAGTGGCGCGTTATATACATGGTGTGGAAGTTGCGGATAACGGAGTCTACATGATTGGCGGCCACAACAAGGAGACCGGCGGAGGAATTCGGGATGTGGAGTGGAGCAAACAGGGAAGTGACGGTTTTTTTCAACCCTGGGTCAGGCGTGCACCACTTCAGACCGGGCGCTACGGTCTGGCTACCACATCACACAATGGATTTATCTACGCCATCGGAGGATTAAGCGGCGCTACCTATCTGGATACCATCGAACAGACCCGCATTGACGCAGAAGGCCGCCTTTCAACCTGGAAATATACCACCCCGATGCCCTCTGCCCGGGAGGGGGCGACTGCTGTTGTGCTCAATGACACCCTCTATCTGCTTGGCGGAAGCAACAAGAACGGCTTCCATAACAGCGTCTCTTACGCCACATTCAATAAAAATGGGGGGATCGGTTTCCTGGCAACGCCTGCAGAAATAGCACAGCAAAAGTCCATCACAGCGGCCGCCAGTAAAAAACAGGTTGAGCTGCCCCACGAAGGTACCGTTACCAAACACATCAAAATGGAGCAATACAGCTATCTTCAGGTAAGGATGGATGATGGCGTTGTGGTCTGGTTGGCCGCACCGGTTCAGAAGCTGGGCGAGGGAGCAAGAATAAAATTCCCCAACGGCGCAATCATGAAAAACTTCCATAGCAACAGCCTGAACCGGAATTTTCCGTTCATTATATTCATCAGTGAAGTAAGACTGGTGGCTGCTGGCCTGTCAAAATAATCATTCGTGACTGAAATCACGCCAACAGTAGAAAATCCCCGTCACCGCCAGCTGTTCGTATTGAGTAACAGCGCCACATGGTGCCGCGCCACAGCCAGAAAACTACTGGCAGAAAAAAACTACCACCAGGTGCTGTGGGTAACAACCATCCCGCCAGAACAAGGCCTGGCGGTGCCGGCCGAAAAGCTGTCTCCCCGACTGGGCAGTGAACTGGACGCTTTGGTATTTGACGCCTGGGCAGGATTCGATCCGGACAGCTTTGGCGCTGCCACCGGCATGGTACGTGGAGGTGGTGTGGTACTGCTGCTGACCCCGCCACTGGCTGAGTGGCCCGGTTATGCCGATCCCGCCTTGCAGCGTTTCACCACCTGGCCCTTCAGCTATCGGGATATCCGTAGCCATTTCCTGCAACGCCTGGCACGGATCATATCAACAACTGATTCCATCCAGCGGATCAATCAGGGCAATCAACTCCCTGAACTCCCCTCCCCGCCATCAGCGATAGTTTTTGACCCTAACAGGATCTGCCGCACACCGGATCAACAGCTGGCAGTGAACGCCATCTGCCATGTGGTACACGGGCATCGCCGCCGGCCCCTGGTGCTGACCGCCGACCGTGGGCGCGGTAAATCCTCCGCCCTGGGTATCGCCGCCGCACAACTGCTGCAACAAGGATTGACCCGGATTCTGGTCACCGCCCCCGGTATGAAGGCGGCGGCTGTGGTTTTCCATCAGGCCAGCCGCCTGTTGCCAGAAACACAAAATAGCCCGGGAGTACTGCAATGGAATAACAGCCGCATCCGGTTTATAGCACCAGATGAATTAATTCAACATCCACAAAAAGCCGAACTATTACTCGTTGACGAGGCCGCTGCCATTCCGGCACCCCTGCTGGAGATCCTGCTGAAGCACTACTCCCGCATCGTGTTTTCCACCACTATTCACGGTTACGAAGGCACCGGACGGGGATTTAGCATCCGTTTCCGGGACACGCTCAACCGACTGACGCCGGAGTGGAAGGCACTTCACCTCTCCCGGCCGATTCGCTGGGAAGAAAATGATCCGGTAGAACAGTTTACTTTCCGCACTCTGCTGCTGAATGCCTCCCCGGCTGCTGATGAAACAGTGAAAGACGCCAGTCTGGAAAGCTGCAAACTGGTGCGGTTGAGTCGTGACCAGTTACTGAACAATGAGCCGCTGTTGAGTGAACTGTTCGGCCTGCTGGTACTGGCACACTACCGAACCCGCCCTAGTGATCTGCGTAATCTGCTCGATGGGCCGGCCCTATCCATCTACGCACTACTTCATCACGGCCATGTGGCTGCAACGGCACTGGTGGTTCAGGAAGGAGGGCTGGATGAGGCCCTGGCCAACGAAGTCTGGCTGGGTCGAAGACGCACTCATGGCCATCTGATGGCGCAATCACTAGCGGTTCATGCCGGTTTTCCCGAAGCGGCCCGGATGCGCTATGCCCGGATAATGCGGCTTGCGGTCCACCCGGCAGCGCAACGGCGGGGGCTGGGAACCCAGCTGGTAACAGAGATCATACACCAGGGAGCAGATGAAGGGGTCGATGCCATCGGCACCAGCTTCGGCGCCACTCCGCAGCTGCTGGATTTCTGGCATCGGGCGGCATTCCGCACTGTACGCATGGGTCTGCGCAGGGAGGCCAGCAGCGGCAGCCATGCCGCATTCATGCTCCACCCTGTATCGACACAGGGAACGGCAATGCAGCAGCAACTCCGGTCCCGTCTGTGGGAACAGCTGCCAACACTACTGTCAGATCCATTGAGCAACCTGGAACCGGAAGTAACCTTGCGCCTGCTCCAAGGAACGCCGCAATCCCCCACCACTTTATATGCGCAGGAGTGGCGGGACATCACCTCTTTCGCCTTCGGCAAACGCGGTTACGAGGTATGCATGACATCAATCAGAAAGCTGGTCATCACGGCACTGGCGGATCGGGATATCGCCGCAGTTCTCACCGGACCGGGCAAGGATCTGTTGATCTTGCGCGTCCTGCAGAACCATGGCTGGCAAATGCTGGCAACCCGTTTCACATCCAAAGGGAAAAGAGAGCTCGTTGCCACCTTGCGCAGGGAAACAGGACGGCTGGCAGAGGCTTATGCGCAACGGCATCCAAACGGGCGTCTTTAAGTAAGTGCACAGTTAGATGTGCCCTATTCAATACATCTTTACCTGAGTATTTACCTGAATCCGTGGGTTCATGACGGCGCATAGCACAAGCTCTTGATTCCACAGCGGTTCAAAAAATGCCCGCTTAACCCAAGGGTGAAGTTAAGGTTTTTTGATTCCACTGTGAAATCAATATCTTGCACCCTGCATCCGCCCTGAACCCACGAATTCAGGTATTTACACAGTTGTCACAAATTCCACTAGCTGGAATCAGCGTCTAACACCGATAATGGCTTGGCACAGGGATCGTGGCTCACTATCACTACGATAGTTTTGGCCACCGTCCCCCGGTGGCCTTTTTTTAATGCTGGCTGAACTCATATAACATGGCAATCTCCTGCGGCCAGAGATCGGCATCCACCGTCTCCAGAATCAGTGGCATCTCGTCCATCCGCTCATCCTGCATGATGAAACGGAACGGCTCAATTCCCAGTTTCCCCTTGCCAAGGCTCTCATGCCGGTCAACCCGGCTGCCCAGATCCACCTTCGAGTCATTGAGGTGCATCCCCTTGAGCCAGGAAAAACCGACGATTTCATCAAACTCCCGCATGGTCTTGTCATAGGCCTCCCGGTTGCGCAGATCATATCCGGCGGTAAAGGTGTGGCAGGTATCCAGACAGACACCGATACGCGATTTGTCCTCAACCCCCTCAATCAAATAGGCCAGATGCTCAAAACGATAGCCCAGGTTGGAACCCTGACCCGCGGTATTTTCAATCACCGCCGTCACCCCCTCCGTCTGCTCCAGCGCCCGGTTGAGGGATTCGACAATAAGATCCAGACAGGGGGTTTCATCGATCTTGCGCAGATGACTGCCAGGATGAAAATTCAGATAGACAAGTCCCAGCTGCCGGCAGCGCCGCAACTCGTCCACAAAGGCGTCGAATGACTTTTCCCGCGCCTGTTCGTCCGGGTTGCCCAGGTTTATCAGGTAGCTGTCATGGGGCAACACATCCCGGGGTCGAAATCCCCCCGCCGCCATGTTGGCATGAAACTGTTCAATCTGCTCGTCAGTATAGGGTTTGGCATGCCACTGGCGCTGGTTTTTGGTAAACATGGCAAAGGCCCTTGCGCCAATCTTTTTGGCGTTCAGCGGCGCATTCTGCACCCCTCCGGATATGCTGACATGTGCTCCAACACGTTTCATTGTTTTTAATCTCCCATCTAAATTGTGGATGTGTTGCCTTGACACATCTGGCAGGCGAACATAGTCTTTCTTGTCTGGATACCAGTGCCTGAAAGGACACCCCGGAACAATGGACGATTGTAGCGGTTTTTCCCGAAATGGGGGACAACATTTTCACTCGGCAGAATCGGCGTCAACATGCGGCGGAAAACATTTCCGGCGCCCTGCCCCGAAGCCGTTTACTGCCGCGCAGCGCAGCAGAACCACGTTGCTGTATGGCGGCCTGACGCTGAAACATGAACAGCTGCTCAAAGCCTGCCTGGAGAACCTCGGTTACCGCTGTGAGCACCTGCCCACTCCCGATCTGGCCTCGCTGCAAACCGGCAAGGAGTACAGTAACAACGGGCAGTGCAACCCCACCTATTTTACGGTGGGGAATCTGGTCAAGTATCTGCAGGATCTTGAGAAGGCAGGCCAGTCCCGGCAGCAGATTATCGACAACTATGTGTTTCTGACCGCCGGCAGCTGCGGACCCTGCCGGTTCGGAATGTATGAGGCGGAGTACAACAACGCGCTGCAAAATGCCGGGTTCGGTGGCTTTCGGGTGCTGCTGTTCCAGCAGAACCAGGGGTACGATGCCGAGCAGATGGAGGCGGGGCTGCAGACCAGTTTCGATTTTTACCTCTCCATCATCCATAGCGTACTGTTGGGAGATCTGCTGAACGAGGCGGGTTACCAGATCCGGCCCTATGAACGGGAGAGTGGCGCTACCGACCGCGCCCTGGAACAGTGCGCCGAAATTCTCTACCAGACGATCCGCAACCGCCGCGATGAGCCGGAAAACAGCCGGCTGATGCATGCTCTGGGTGCGGTTCCATTGTTGGGAGAGCTGCTGAAAACCACCCGCAAACTGAACCGCTTTCTCTCTTCACCTCACATTGTCAGTGCGTTGGAGGAGTGCCGCGATATCCTCTCCCGCATCGAGGTGGATCGGACCCGGATAAAGCCGGTGGTACAGATCACCGGCGAGTTCTGGGCGCAGCTTGCCGAGGGGGACGGCAATTTCAACATGTTCCGTTTCCTCGAAGGGGAAGGGGCCGAGGTGCGTATCAATCCGGTCTCCGCCTGGCTGCTGTATGTGTTCTGGGATATCAAGGCAGGCTACGGGGAGCGTTTTGGACTCAAGGGCAATCGCAATCCGCTGCGCCATCTCTACCGCATGGCGATCATTACCCTGGGAGAAAAACTGTTCCTGCGCACCTATGCCCGGCTGGGCAAGGCGCTGGGCGGCACCATCAAGGAGCCGGTTTCGCTGGACGAACTGCAACGGCTGGGACACCGCTACTACCACTCCCGCATCACCGGCGGCGAGGGGCATCTGGAGGTGGCCAAAAGCATCCATGCCGTACAGCACCATGACTGCCACATGATCCTCTCCCTCAAACCGTTCGGCTGCATGCCCTCCACCCAGTCGGATGGCGCCATGGCCGAGGTGGTATCCGACTATCCCGAGATGATCTTCCTGCCCATCGAGACCGCCGGCGAAGGGGAGATCAACGCCCACAGCCGGGTACAGATGGCACTGGGCGAGGCGCGCCGCCGGGCGGTGGTTGAGTTTGACGCCGCATTGCAGGCCACCGGCCGGACTCTCGAGGAGATCAGGGCGTACCTGGAGCACAACCCGCAGCTGAACACTGCGCTCTACAAGCCCCCTGAAGGGAGCCAGCTGGCCGGCAGCGCGGCAAACTTTATCACCCACATCGCCCGGCGGATGGATCAGCAGCCGTGATCCGCTGGCAGATGGGGCTGGATGTCGGCTCCACTACGGTCAAGGCGGTAGTAATCGATACCGAAACCGATCAGGTGGTGTGGAAGCAGTACCGGCGCCACGATGGCAAACAGGGCCAGCAGGTGCGGGCGTTCCTGCAGGAGATTGAGCAAACCATCGATCTGCAACAGCCGCAGCAGCTGCAGATCAGCATCACCGGTTCCGGCGGCAACGCACTGGCAGAGTCCCTGGGCGCCCGCTTCGTGCAGGAGGTGAATGCCGTCTCCCTGGCGGTGGAGAAGCTCCACCCGGAGACCGGTTCGGTGATTGAACTGGGCGGCCAGGATGCCAAGATCATCCTGTTCCGTGACGACCCCGCCACCGGCCAGAAGAAAAAGATCTGCACCATGAATGACAAATGCGCCGGAGGAACCGGCGCGGTGCTGGACAAGATCGCCGCCAAACTCAATCTCCCTGCCGACCAGCTCGGCAACATGCCCTACCACGGCGTCAAGCTGCATCCGGTAGCGGGCAAATGCGGCGTATTTGCCGAAACCGACATCAACAGCCTGCAGAAACTGGGAGTGCCACCGGAGCAGCTGATGGCCTCCCTGTTCGACGCCATCGTACAACAGAATCTGGCCGTGCTGACCCGCGGCAACACCCTTCTGCCCACCGTGTTGCTGCTGGGCGGACCCAATACCTTCATCAAGGGGCTGGGAGAGGCGTGGCGCCACAACCTCGCCCGGCTCTGGAGGGAGCGCAACATCCCGCTGCCCGAACAGGCATCTCCTGAACAGCTGGTGGCGGTACCGCGGGATGCCCACTATTTTGCCGCCATCGGCGCGGTGGAGTTTGCCCGCCAGCAGCCGGTGGAAAAACAGAACTACCGCGGCATCAAACCGCTGCAGGAGTACCTGGACAGCAGCTCCAGCGGAAACCTGAAAAAACGCGCCTCCGCCCGAGGACTGGTCAACAGTGACATGGAGCTGCAGGAGTTTCTGAATCACTACCGCCCTGCGCCATTTGAGCCCGCAATCTTCGAACCCGGCGAAAAGGTGGCCGCTTTCCTCGGCATCGACTCCGGCTCCACCTCCACCAAGGCGGCGCTGCTCTCCCCTGATCGGGGGGTGCTGGCCACCGCCTACGGCCTGTCGAAGGGGAACCCTATCGAAGACACCCAGCAGCGGATCGGTGAACTGCGCCGTTATGTGGAACAGCAGGGGGCGCAGCTAGAGATCCTGGGGGTGGGCACCACCGGCTACGCCAAGGATATCCTGCGTGAACTGCTGTGCTGTGACACGGCAGTAGTGGAGACCGTTGCTCACACCCGGAGCGCGCTGCATTTCTACGGCGACGTGGATGTGATCTGCGACGTGGGCGGGCAGGATATCAAACTGATCTTCCTCAGGGAGGGCACGGTAAAGGAGTTCAAGCTCAATACCCAGTGCTCCGCCGGCAACGGCTACTTTCTGCAGAGCAGTTGCAACAGCTTTGGATTCAATATCAACGACTACGCCGAACAGGCGTTCAAGGCCCGCTCCTACCCCGAATTCAGCTACGGCTGCGCCGTATTCATGCAGGCGGAGATTGTGGATTTCCAGCGCCAGGGGTGGGAGCCGCACGAAATCCTGGCGGGACTGGCCGCGGTGCTGCCGAAAAACATCTGGCACTATGTTGCCAAGCTTCCCAACCTGCCCCGGCTGGGACGCCATTTTGTCCTGCAGGGCGGCACCCAGCGCAACCTCGCCGCCGTGCGGGCGCAGGTGGAGTTCATCCGCGAACGCTTCAGCCAGCAGAGCGAAATCGAGCCGCAGATCTCGGTACACCGCTTCACCGGCGAATCCGGCGCCATCGGGGCGGCGCTGGAGGTGATACGTGTCCACCGGCCCGGCCAGGCAACGCCGTTCATCGGCCTGGATGCCCTCGCAAACCTCACCTACCAGACCAAACGGGACGAGTCCACCCGCTGCGACTTCTGCAAGAGCAAATGCCTGCGCACTTTCGTGGATATCGAACTGACAGTGAATCCAGCGCAGAAAAGCGGTCTGTCGGTAGTACCGTCCACCCCGGCCAGCCGGCGCTTTATCAATGCCCCCTGTGATCGCGGCCAGGTGGAAGAGCTGGATGCGGTACGGGAGATCAATCTGCAGCGCAACCGGCTGAAAAAGGCCAATCCCAACCTCTCCGACTACGCGGCACGGCGCGCCTGGCAGAACTTCAAGCCCGACCCGATCACCGGCAGGGGCATTTCCCTGTTCAGCCGCCGCAAGGATCGCAGCCAGTTGCGCATCGGAGTGCCGCGGGTGCTGAACCTCTACTCCCTGGCCCCCTTTTTTACTGCGTACCTGAACAGCCTGGGCATACCATTCAAAAACCTGGTATTCAGCGACTACACCTCCGAAGAGCTGTTCAAGGAGGGTTCAAAACGGGGGGCCATCGATCCCTGTTTCCCCAGCAAGGTGGCCATCGCCCATCTGCACAATCTGATACAGAAACACCACCCGCGCAAACCGCTGGACTGGATTCTGTTTCCCAAGATAGCCAGCCTGCCCTCTCCGTTGAGCCAGACGATAGCTGCCGCCGCCTGTCCAACCGCTACCGCCACGCCGGAATCGGTCCGGGCCGCTTTCTGCAAGGAGGGAGATCTGTTCGAGCAACAGGGTATCCAGTACATCAGCCCGTTTCTCAGCTTCGCCGAACCGGAACTGCTGATGCGCCAGATGTGGCAAACCTTTACGCCTCTGCTCCAGCTGAGCCGCGGCGAAAACCGGCGCGCCTGCGCCGCCGGCTGGCAGGCGCTGGAACAGTTCAACAACCAGCTGCGCAGCAAGGGACGGGAGATTCTGCAACAACTGGAGCAGGAGCAACGGCTCGGTATCGTACTGCTTGGCCGGCCCTACCACAATGACCCCGGCATCAATCACAAGATTGTGGAGGAGCTGCAGCGGCTGGGATACCCGATTTTCACCATCGACAGCCTGCCACTGGATGATGATATTCTGGACGCCCTGTTTGCAGACGACATCCGCTCCGGGCAGATTCGTGACGGGCGCGATATCGGCGATGTATGGAAAAACTCATACAGCGAAAACAGCAACCGCAAGATCTGGGCCGCCAAATATGTCGCCCGCCACCCGCTACTGATCGGCATGGAGCTGTCGAGCTTCAAGTGTGGCCATGATGCGCCACTCTACAACCTGATCGAACAGATTATCGAACAGAGCGGAACACCCTTTTTCGCCTTCAAGGATATCGATGAAAACCGTTCGGCGG
>JAJRUX010000033.1 GCA_024277575.1 Gammaproteobacteria bacterium
CCCAGCACCATTACAATACAGCCCACCGCCGCTGATCGAGCTATTCCGTTCAAAAACACCCCCAAGGACTACCAACGACGAATTCTTACCCGCAACATAAATACCGCCACCAGAGCCATTTGCCGTATTACTGGAAACAGTGGTGTTATCAAGAGCCACCGTACTTACGCTGATATATAAACCAGCCCCATTATTGTCCGAGGTATTATTCGAGATAATACTATCAACAAGAGACAGCTTTGAGTAACCCCAAACCCCGATTCCGGCACCATCGTATGCCTTACCCTGGGTAACGGTAACAGCCGAAATCGTTGCAGTGGCACCACTTGATACAGAGAATACTTTGGAGCTGTTTTTGCCACTGATGACAACCTTGTCCGCACCAACACCCCGAATATTCAGATTGGAGGTGATTTTCAGCTCCTTGCCCGAAGTCAGTTCATAAGTTCCTTCCGGAACAATGATGCTATCCGTTCCATCCAGCTTATTGGCCTGCTGAACAGCGGCGCGCAAGGTACAAGTTCCTGACGCAGTCTTGCACAACTGATCTTCGAAGTCTGAATCTATTACATCGCTGAAATCATTAACAGTGAACTCCGCCGCCCACAGCGGGCTGAAAAACCCCACTGCCGTCAATACACATACTGTTTTTGGAAAACCTTTGATACGCATAAAATAACCCCCTGCTATTAGTGCTGAAATAATAATTCAGGACACCAAATCAGATGAAAACCTTTTCTATTCCCTCAGAGTTCCAAAGACAGAAGACTAATCTGAAGGACACTATCTTTACCAGTACAGAAAAATGATTACGTCTGCTATTACAGCAAACAGGCTGTAGCTGCATACAGTTCGGCTACTGATAAGCCATCATCCTCTCTCATAAACACAGCGATACAACATCAAGCGGATTCGCCTCATAAACCTGATATTCAACTACTTCGGGAACAGGAGATACTCCCTGGGATCACTCAGCCAACAGAGCAAAACCCCAACATCAGTTTCAGGCAATTTATACGCCAGTTCCTTCGGAATCAATAAATATCAATTAACTACTTATCAGGCGCCACAAAAAAAAAGCCGGACTGTAAAGATTGCTGACAGTTGCATGGCTATAAATCTATCCGACCAACTTCATTCGATATTAGCTATCTTATATCCGACTCGCAGCCTATACACAACATTCTCTTCTATTTGCCCGAGCCGAATCAATGGACAATGTTTAATAATATGCAAATTCACACCAAATGCTTATTTTTGGACCATTAACAAAACTACGCTCGTCCAGTCGAAAACAATTGACCAAAAAATTCGCTCTCTTTAACAAAAACACCCAGACAAACATCGTGAATTCATTATTTATTTTTTAAATAAAATAATAATAACCAAAATAACTTTTGTATTCGCCTCCCTCCTAAAATAAATCTATTTTTTTACAATCAAACAAATTCATTCTCACAGGACGCTCTCAAGCGCCATGCCGCTCAAAAACACAAACAAAAAAAGCAAATATCCAATAAATAAAAGTCCATTCAGAGACAAAACAATTTTTATATACTAGACTGTACTGAGTCTAAATGGCATTTAATGACCTGCACTCCAATCGCAACCAATACCACAAAAACAACAAGGTTATGATCGGAATATTTACATCTATTTTTCAGTTCAGGTAACTTTTATTTGGCATTCAACCGATACTATTTAAGTTAAATATTTAAATCAAATATCACAAAAACCCCAAGAGTCTGTCGGGTTTGGGTAATCGTAGCAAGATGGTGGGAGAGCGAGTCAAAAATGTTTCCGGTTTTGAGGCGAATAGTGGGTCTATTTAACGAAAAATCGGGGGCATTTTGGCCGCTCTCCCATCACCGCAGTGGATTATTCCCAAACCTGACAGACCCTAGCAGGAAGAACAGAGAATTTCTGTACCCGACGAGAAGATTCAGATATCAGCCCCATGGAGCATCTCATTGCCAACGGTCAATAGGTTTTATATGAGCAACAAAACTATTCATCTATTCCTGGTACTGCCCGCACTACTTGTCGGCGCGCTCACGTCAACCCCCATCCTCGCCATGCGAGGAATGGATCTGTTTGGTGATGAGGTGACAGCGATAAAATGTCGGGTTTGCCATGAGGTTCGCTTTGACAAAGGCGACAGCCCTTTGGCCGAGTGGCTGGGGGTTCGCAACCCAGACAAACATCACCTCAAGGTTGGCACCGAAGTTAAATGTACCACCGGGCCGCCTGGCGCAACACTCGGAGACGTTTATGACTGCACTTCATGCCATCGGTTTAAGTGGGATGCTGAATCCGTTTCGTATAAGTTTGATGTTTTTCGAGATTGTTTGTATTGCCATCCGGCAAGCACGGTAACCGGTCCACCGATGAGTAACCGTCACCCGATGATGGGACGTCCGTGCAATGCATGTCACGGCATAACGATATATGACGATGGCACGTACGATTACACCGGTGGTGGCATGGGTGGCATGGGTGGTGGTAGAGGCGGCGGTGGCGGGGGTATGGGTGGCATGGGTGGCGGTGGCTGTAGTTAACTGACTTCAGTCAATAACAAAGCTCGTCGAACAGCAAAGACAAGAGGAATTGACAGTGATGAACAAACTGTTGCAAGGATTGATACTGATATCAGCAACAATGGTTGCTGCTGCGTGGGCCAGTATTCCTCCCCCCCCGGTAAATCAGAATATTGGAATCCCGGATGGGGTGTTCAATGACATGACTTTTCACACCTGTCTTGGCTGCCATGGTGACCCCGAAAATGCACCGGCACCGGTAAATATCGGTTATCTTCCAGATCGACACCACCTGCGGGTCGATACCCCCATTGGTGAGTATTCCGCCTCCCCTTATCCCGAAAAATCTCCCGATGGAACACATAAATGCACTACCTGTCACTTGGTGGACTGGGTTGTCGACCCAACCCGGCCATTGGGGGGATATTTCAAATTTGCGCAAGAACCAACCGAACCCGAATTCCGCGACTGTCTTAACTGTCATGAACAAAAACCGGGTATCGCTTCGGTCCACCATCTCACACAGAAAGCCCAGGAAGCCCAATGCCCCGTTTGCCACGGGAGCCTGGTTAATTTCCCCAAGGACGATCATTACATTCCGGATTACGATATCTCTTTTATCACCCCCTGGCCGGGTGACAACTATGACACCAGCAGCCCATCCAGTCAGTATGATCCCCCCGTCGCTGCGTACAACGGTCGGCGCAAGGGGAACTGTTCCCATTGCCACTATTCGGGAACTGATCAGGTTACCGGCCGCATTGTTCCCACAAATTATCGGACCCATCATGGAACCGGGGTTGGCCAGCCAAACAGTGGTTCAATACACGGTTGCGATCTCTGTCATGACTTTACTCCTCCTGACCACACCATTCGGGGTTGTGAAAAATGTCACGGTGTGAGTTCCCTGCATAACATCGAGTTCGATCAGGATGGTAACGGCATTACACCCGGTGGAGAGGAGCCTTTCTGGGGCCATATTGGAAGTCCGGCCAATTGCCGCGGCTGCCACGGCAATTTTGAAGGAGCTGGTGTCGAAGCCATACTCCAGACCGGGGAAGGCTCCTCCGCCGGATCAAACATCGTCCCCACCTTCGGACGTATGGGAATGAGAGGACGGGGGATGCGGGGCGGCAGTGGAATGTGGAGTGCAGCAGTCAATCCTGATCCAAGAGTTCTGACCTTTACCGGTTCCGGGTTTATCAGCATCCTGGAAAGTCCGGATGGTCCGGTTGAGCTGATTGCCAAAGTTGTTCTGACCGATAAAGACGGCGTTTCCCATGAGTACGAAGCTGACTCCATCACGCAGACCACGCTGGAGGTAGTGCTGCCTGATGACCTCGCACCAGGTAGCTACGATGTTCATCTGGCTAAAGGAGCAGTAAGAAGTCCTATTGCCAACCTGGTTATCAGACCAGATGTCACCATTGATGAAATCAGTTGCAACAACGGCAAGGTTACAATTACTGGCAGTGGCTTTAGTGGCTATCTGAACGCAGAGAACTCAGGAACCAGCATCTCCGACACCACAACCCTGGACAAATGCCGCGTGGAATCCTGGAGCAACACCCGTATCGTTGCTGACTGCAGTTCCGGCATTGAAGGAGATATAAGAGTCGATGGTGTGTTTGGCAGCACCATTGCTGATGCCGCATGTGGAGGAACAATCGACTCCGGCAGACCAAAATGGTGGACTATCTGGAGCTGGTGGTCCTCCTGGAGCTGGTCGAGAAGATAATACCAAAATTCATATGGGCACCTCTAAAAATAGTGATTTTTTCGTGAGAACCAAGGAAGCGCCACGCACAGAGCCGAGGTGTATAAGGGCATACATGAGGATTCGAGTACGGCGCTGACACCACTGTCGCGGAAAGGCGCATTTTTAGAGGTACCCATATATCAAATATTGATTTTTATCAACATCAGAGAGCATCCCCCTGATGCAAAAAAGCACGGTGCATTCACAGAAAAACATACACAGCATAATCAAAAAGCACACGGTGATAAACACAGGATCTTATGATGTCTCTGTTTATTACCCGTAGATTCATCAAAGAGCATATCAATTCCAGCCACCGCCAGAACAATGCATGAATTGGCGGATACAGGGAGAAGTTTTATGCCTTGTTTCAAGTGCAACTATTTTCTTATTACTGTTTTTTTTCTTTCCAACAGTGCGGCAGCTGAGTAGCAGGAAATCATTGTTGGATTTTCCAAGCCGATTGGATCACCAGAACGAGAGCTGATTTATAGTCTGGACGGTGTTATCCAACATGAATATGATTTGATACCCGCCTTGGTGGCAACGCTACCAAAATCATCGCTCCCCGAATTGAATAATCATCCACTGACTAGCTACATAGAAGAAAACGCAATCGTTACCACCATAGAATCACCCGCGGAGTCAGAAGCCTCATACACACCGGAGTTGTTTACTGCCAACACATCAAATGAATACGAACGCTCATGGGGAGTGCAGCGCATCGGGAGCGAGGCCGCCCACCAACAGGGTATAACCGGGAAAGGGATAAAAATAGCAGTGATTGACACCGGTATCGACTATCATCATGAGGATCTGAACAACAATTACCGTGGTGGATACAACTTCGTTGATGGAAATGAATATCCACTGGATGACAGCTACAACAGCCATGGCACCCATGTAGCCGGCATTATCGCCGCCGAGAAAAACGGTATCGGTGTTGTCGGCGTTGCACCTGAAGCATCAATCTACTCCCTGAAAGTGCTAAACAGCCAGGGTAACGGACTAACAGCCAGTGTCATCGCCGCTCTGCAGTGGAGTGTGAAATACAATATGGACATTGCCAATATCAGCATTCAGGGGATGCACACCAAAGCCCTGGAGGCGGCCTGCAACGCAGCTTATGACGCTGGCTTGCTGATTGTGGCCGCTGCCGGAAACAGTTATGGAGGGACAGCAAGTTATCCTGCAGCCTACAGCTCTGTGGTTGCAGTGACCGGAACTGACAGAAATGACCAGTTCGGCTTTTTTGCTCCCATTGATACGGAGATTGAGCTGAGTGCCCCCGGAGTAAACATCCTGTCTGCCGCAAAAGAGAGCACGTACGGGATGCTCAGCGGCACTTCACAGGCAGCACCCCATGTGACAGGAACTGCCGCCCTGATGATGTCACGGATACCCCGGTATCCCGTTCTTCCCGGTATGGATACAAATAGAGATATCAGAGTCAAATTGCAAATGTCCATTCTGGATCTGGGACAAGCAGGAAGAGATGAACTCTATGGGTACGGACTTATTGATGCGGCATTACCCAAGGTAAAGATTAACAAGGTTACCTGCAGTGACGACGGTACCGTCACAGTCAGAGGTACCGCTTTTGGCCGCTATCTGGAAAACGAGGCCTCTGCAACGACACTTTCCACCCCCGGCGACACAGAAAAATGCGACATTCAAACCTGGACAACATCAATGATTGTCGCTGATTGTGGCCGGAACGCATCAGGCTCTGTTAAAGTTACCAGCGTATTCGGCGGCGCGACTGGTATCTGTGACAGTTCAATCCACTCTACGGCGCGCCCCAAATGGTGGTTAATGGAGAACTGGTGGTCTTCCTGGCGCTGGTTCCATAGATAGCATCGATATTGTGAACATACTGACCCGAAGGGTAAATAGCGGAGAAACCGTATGCCATTCATAAAACACCGGAATTTCCTTGTTGCCACACTACTTGTTGTTATAGGAGTTATTTCTCCATACCCAGGCATGGCAGCGGAGCATGAGGTAATTGTGGGATTCCATGAACATCCCGGCGCCTCTCAGCGAGGGCTGATTGAAAGCCTTGGTGGGCAGATCTATCGTGAATACAACCTAATCCCCGCCATTGTGGCAAAGATGCCAACGGCCAATCTCGCCGCCCTGCGCAACCATCCACTGGTAGCCTATGTCGAGCAAGACACTGAAGTCACTTCGATAGATCCACCCTACCTGTCGATGTTGTCCGCTTCAACCGGCCTTTCCGCCGCCAGCACACAGGATGAGTACGCGCACTCATGGGGAGTACAGCATATCGGAAGCGAAGTGGCGCACTCCCAGGGCATTACTGGAAAAGGGGTAAAAATTGCCGTGATCGATAGTGGTATTGATTATGGCAATGAAGAGCTGGATGGGAACTACCAGGGTGGATACGACTTCGTCCATGATGACAACGACCCCAGGGACGACAGTTATAGTAGTCACGGCACCCATGTAGCAGGCGTTATTGCCGCAGAGAAAAACGGTATCGGGGTTGTTGGAGTGGCTCCCGAGGCCTCACTCTATGCACTGAAAGTGCTGACCAGCTTTGGATCCGGCCTGACAAGCGATACCGTTGCAGCCATCCAATGGGCCGTTGACAACAACATGGACATCATAAACATCAGCATTCAGGGAGAAGACAAGGCATCGCTCAAAGCAGCCTGTGACGCCGCCTACAACGCCGGCCTGCTGATTGTGGCGGCCGCCGGCAATACCTATGGACAATCAGCAAGTTATCCCGCCTCATATGACTCTGTTGTTGCTGTGACCAATACCGACAAGGACAACAACCTTGCCAGCTCTGCACCAGTCAGCCCCGAAATAGAACTTTCCGCCCCGGGGGAATCCATATTCTCGACGGCAAGAACCCGGTACAACAACTATGGCACCTTGAGCGGCACTTCACAAGCAGCCCCCCACGTAACCGGCATGGCCGCCCTGATTTTATCATCGGGAAAACTGAAAGACCTCAACAGCGACGGTGAGATCAACAACAAGGACTTGCGGCTGGAGCTACAGGCATCTACTGATGATCTGGGAGATACGGGCAAGGACGAACTATTCGGTTACGGTCTGGTCAATGTAGAGAAAGCAATTCCACCCGCCATCCAGATACATCTGGAAAGAACCCAACAGTGGCTGGCGGGATGGCAGGCGTACACTATGGAGAATGGAAACCATCACGTATCCATACAAAACAACTCTCTTTATGGCATGATCAGCTGGGTATCCGAGAACGGCACATTTCGCCGCGATCTCTCTGGCGTGCATATTTTCAAAGGATACCGGCAACAACTGCCCCAGCAGATTGATTTTGAGCTCGATGCCACCAACACATCACTCAAGGTTGTTTTCATACCATTCGGGAAAATCGGTTCTTCTGCAGATATAACCATCACTAAATAAGGGAAAAAATATATGCGCAATAAATATCCAGTACTCTTTGCCACCATTCTGCTGCTCATATCATCCATAGCTTACAGCGCACCACAGCAGGAGAAAAATGACCGCGGTGAAATTGTTGCGAAAGTCAATGGCGCACCCATTTACGAAAAGGATTTGAACGAGTCACTGGCACTTCGTTTTAACAAACGCAAAAAATATGGCATGCAGACAAATCATCTTCAGCCCAATGTGGCCTATGCCTTGAAGATGCAGGTTCTAGATGAACTTATCAATTCTGCCGTTCTCTACCAGGCCAGTATGGCAGCGGATCTGCCGGATGTCGAAGACCAAGTAAACCAGCAGATACTCTCTTTGGCAAGCACTTTTGGCAGCGAAGAAGATTACAATAAGTTCCTGAAAACAAAAAACAGCTCCCTGGAAAAAAAGCGTGCCTATTTCAGAAAGTCCTATCTTGTTCAGGCCTATTTCGACAAGATGGGTTTGACCACCCCAAAAATACCTGAGGAAGATATCAAGGCACTGTATGAACAGCAGAAAAAAAGTTTTCGGATTCCGGAGCAGGTAAAATTAAGCCAGATATTCATAAAGACCGATAAAGATGTTTCTCCCGAGCAGAAAAAAAAGATACTGAAATCCGCACAACAGGCGAAACAGCTGCTACTTGATGGAAAAACTTTCGATGAAGTGACCAAGAAGCTGTCAGAAAATCCCGAGCTGGTAGTGTCTGGTGGGGAGCGTGGCTATATCAAGAAAGGAGTCCTGCCCAAAGAGGTTGATAGTGTCGCTTTTTCAATCATGCCCTGGAAAATAAGTGATGTAATCGAATCAAAATTTGGTTACCACATTCTGATGATTGCCGATAAAAAACCCGCCACATTCACTCCCTATGAAAAAACAAGGGATTTTCTTCTGAAGTACCTGGAAACAGAAGCGGTACGAAAAAACGTAGCTACTCACACACAAGAACTGAGGGAGAAGGCAAACATAGAAATTTTCCTGAAAGAAGAGAAAAACACAGACAAAAAGGCAGGCAGTTAACTGCCTGCCTTTTTGTCCTCCGGTGAAAGAACCTCCTGCCGGTTCCAGTCAGCCATTTTTTTCAGCAGACTATCCAGCCCGCCACGCCGGATCTCCTCTGCAAAACTGGACCGGTAGGTTGTCACCACGCTTACCCCGTCAATTGTGACATCATAGACCTTCCACTCATCATCTCGCCGGATCAAGCTGTAGTTGACCGAGTGTGGCGGCCCACCGCTACGCATAACCTCCGAGCGCACCACCACACGGCGTGCATCTTTTTTCATTCTGGGCGCATGAAACCGGAATCTGAAATCCGCATACTCCAGCAAAGCCGACGAATAAAACCGGATCAACATCCCCTTGAACTCCCTGGCAAAACGAGTACGCTGCCCAGGAGTGGCGGTGCGCCAGTACTTCCCAAGCACCCAGCGAGACACCACCTCCAAGTCCACATGGGGAACCAGCACCTCTTCTACCAGGGCGTGCAGTTGTTCCGGATTGCTGCGCAACTCGGAGTCATGCTCACGCAATTCAGCAAGCATCTGCTCGGCGGCCTGCTCCAGCATAATCTCTGGTGACTGCTCCGCCATGACTGTCTGCGGCAACAACCACAGAACACTCAACCCGGCCCAAACCAGAATCATCTTGTGTACAGATAAAACCATTGCCGCCTCATCTTTGGTAAAATAATCCCAACAGCATAAAGAGTCCAATTACCCCTGCCCATGAACAAACCGGAACTCCTCTCCCCCGCCGGCACCCTGAACAACCTGCGCTACGCCCTGGCCTATGGCGCCGATGCGGTGTATGCGGGACAGCCGCGCTACAGCCTGCGGGTACGCAACAACGATTTTACCCTGGAGAATCTGGCCTCCGGTATCGGGGAGACCCACGCCGCGGGAAAAAAGTTCTTCGTCACCGCCAACCTGATGCCGCACAACGCCAAGGTGGCCACCTTCCTGCAGGACATCGAGCCGGTGGTCGCACTCCAGCCCGATGCGCTCATCATGGCCGATCCGGGCCTGATCATGCAGGTGCGGGAACGCTGGCCGGAGATGCCCGTCCACCTCTCGGTACAGGCCAACACGGTCAACTGGGCGGCGGTGAAGTTCTGGCAGCAGCAAGGAATCAGCCGGGTCATCCTCTCACGGGAGCTGTCGCTGGACGAGATCGAGGAGATCCGCCAGCGCTGTCCCGACATCGAGCTTGAGGTGTTCGTCCACGGCGCCCTCTGCATCGCCTACTCCGGCCGCTGCCTGCTCTCCGGCTACTTCAACCACCGCGACCCCAACCAGGGAACCTGCACCAACTCCTGCCGCTGGGACTACAAGGTACACCAGGCCGGTGAAGATGTCAGCGGCGACCTGCAGCCCATCGGATTCGATGCCATGAAGGCCATCCAGAATCCCGAGCCCTTCGCCAGATGCGGCAATGGGGAACGCCACCCGCTGGCCGACCGCAGCTGGCTGATCGAGGAGCAGGGCCGTCCAGGCGAGTTGATGCCCATCATGGAGGACGAGCACGGCACCTACATCATGAACTCGAAGGATCTGCGCGCCGTGGAGCATGTGGAGCGGCTGGTGAAGATCGGCGTAGACTCCCTCAAGATCGAGGGGCGCACCAAATCCCACTACTATGTTGCACGCGCCACCCAGATCTACCGCCGCGCCATCGACGATGCAATGGCCGGCCGCCCCTTCGACCCCACCCTGCTGGGGGAGCTGGAGAACCTGGCCAACCGGGGCTACACCGACGGCTTCTACCAGCGGCACCACAGCCACGAGTACCAGAACTACCTGAGCAACTACTCCCACAGCAGGCGGCAGCTGTTCGTGGGCGAAATCCGTGATATCGATGAAGGGAGCGGTCTGGCAGAGATTCATGTCAAAAACAGATTCTGCATCGGCGACCGGCTGGAACTGATCCTGCCCTCCGGCAATCAAACCCTGACACTGGAACACATGGAAGATCTCAACGGCGAGCGGATGGAAGAGGTGCCCGGTGGTGGATACCGGATCTGGATCCCGCTGCCTGCCGATTGCAGTAAGATTGGATTGTTGGCAAGACATCTAACAGGTTAGCGCAGAAACAGAAGGAGCAGAACATTGATTCAATCAGAAACCAGCCGCGGCCGCTTCCCCCGCATCCGCAAGCGCCGCATGCGCCGGGACGGCTTCTCCCGCCGCCTGATGCGCGAG
>JAJRUX010000034.1 GCA_024277575.1 Gammaproteobacteria bacterium
AGAGGGGGATTCGGGAGTAAATCCCCAGACATCAGCCCTTGATGAGCGCATCAATCTTTTACAGGAACAGCTGGATGAAAAAGCCCTCCGGTTTACTGACGAACACCCGGACATCCAGGCATTGCGGCGAACTATCAGTGAATTGAAGGTGCAGCGCCAGCGTGAACTGTCGATGGCTACGCCGGACCAGAAGGACTCCAGTCCCTATGTTCAGGAGCTGAAGCTTGCGCTTGGATCTGCAGATGCGGAAGTGGCTGCAACACAAGCCATAGTGGATGAATATCAGCAGCGCATGGCTCAGTTGCAGGAACTGGTGGATACTCAGCCGGAAGTTGAGACAAAACTGCAGCAACTCAATCGCGATTATGAGGTGAACAGGGAAAACTATCAGGCGCTGCTTGAGCGCCGTCAAAAAGCCAAACTGTCTGAAGATGCCGAAAAGACGGGGGGAGAGTTCAAGATTGAAATTGTGGAGCCTCCTTTTGTTCCTCTGGCGCCATCTGGCCCAAACCGGCTGCTGTGGAGTAGTGTAGTCCTGCTGGCCGGTTTGGGTGGTGGCCTTGGATTTGCCTTTTTGCTAACTCAGATTCGACCCGGAATCTATGATCGCAGGACCTTGCAAGAGGCTACCGGGTTGCCGGTACTTGGTACCGTCAGTCGTGTCGTAACACCTCAGATCCGTTTTATTGAGCATCGTGAACGAAGAGTTCTCCTTATAGGGTTGGCGATGTTGCTGTTGTGTTATGGGTTGGTGGTAATGATCCAGATTTCAGGTGCGTTAGGCGCAGTCAAGGCCATGGTGAACTGATGTGAGCAGCCTTGAAAAAGCGGTCAAGCGCTCGGAGAGAAGTGTCGGAACAAAAGTGGCAACCGGGGCCGGGCAGACAATGGAAGATGAAGATAAAGGGGGGGATTCCCAAGCGATGTTGGATAAAAGCACCAGGCAGCCATCCGCAAAATCCAAACCGGTTTGTCCGATAGATTTTGCGGATCTGAAGCAGCGCGGTTTTTTGAGTCCCACTGACAGGCGGAGCCGACAGGCAGAAGAGTACCGGATGATTAAACGGCCGCTGCTGAATAATGCCTTTGGCAAGGAAGCGGCGTTGGTTGAGCGCGGGAATCTGATTATGGTCACTAGCGCGATGCCGGCCGAGGGCAAGACATTCACCTCAATAAATCTGGCCATCAGTATGGCCATGGAACAGGATTTTACTGTCTTGCTGGTGGATTGCGATGATCTGCGGCGTAGCACGAGTAAATTGTTGCAGATGGAGGATTCTGTCGGGTTGATTGATATATTGCAGGATCCTGAACTGGATCTGGGTGATGCCATTCTTTCTACCTCTCTGCCTCGGCTTCGTGTGCTTCCAGTGGGCAGAAGTCTGGGACATATTCCCGAGCTGCTGGCCAGTGAACGCATGCAGCGATTGGTCCGTGAACTCTCTGAACGCTATGCTGATCGGATTATCATCTTCGATACCCCCCCCCTGCTGGCCACAAGCCAGTCAACGGTGTTGGCACAACTGATGGGGCAGATTCTGATGGTGGTGGAGGCAGGAAAAACCCCCTTGCAGGCCGTACAGGATTCAATTGCCCAGATTGACAGAAATAAACCCATAGGCATGATACTGAACAAGAGTCCTGAGGTGCTGAAAAGTGACTACTATGGGGGCTATTATGGTCGGTACGAATAATTCTGTAGCCTGTTATTGGATCGGGTTTCTAGAGTGATATGCGGCCAGCAGGAAAACTGTTGTGCTGTTCCTGTTTGTATAAAAGATAAAAGAAGAATATCGTGTTTCGTTTGCTGTGGATGTTCCTGATTTGCGTCGGGGGAGGACTGATTTATACTCCCGCCGTTGCAAAATGGTTGATGGAACCCTCCCTGAAAACAGGTATGAGCCTGAGTGATAATGCCGGGCTTGTTTCTGATTCCGGGCTGCCGGTATTCGGGAAAAGAAGGCAGGATATCATTTCCGAGCTTACTCCCGGTTTTTGGGTAAAGGGTGAGGGGCGGCGATATTCGCTGAATGCTGTTTATCGGATGCAGAACCTGTTCTACGCGCATCAGAAACAATATGATGTTACGAATCATCAGCTGGAGGCTAGCGCAACCGGGGAGGTTATTCGCAATCACCTTTTTTTTGATGCCGAGGCCTATAACATTCAGTATCCTCTCTATGCCTACCCGGGCATTCCGGCGGACTATTATTTACCCGGCAATCGAACTGATGTGGCAATGCTTAAAGTGAGCCCTTTTTTTCACAAGGATCTTGGTGGTTTTGCGCAGATAAAACTGCGTTATACCTATAGCCGGACGCAGGTGGAACAGCATGCTTCAGATGGTATAACCAACCGTTACGAATTCCGGTTGGCGAATAAACGCTGGGGAAAAAAGATATGGAATATCAACTATAAAAAGGAGCGGCTGGAACGTGATGACTATTTTCTAATGGATCATGAGACCGCGTCCGCCAATTTGCGTTACCGGGCCAGTCGGCGTTTTGCGTTTCTTGTCAGAGGGGGGATTGAGAACCACAACCTTGGGCTATCAACATCCTGGACGCGGGAATACGAAAATGGCAGCTATTGGGCGGGCGGATTTGGCTGGCGCATCTGGCATACATTAAGGCTGGATACACTGTACGGTGACCATTTCAAAATGGTTCGGGCCTTCTGGAATCCATCCCGACGAACTCATCTTAAACTCAGTTGGCGTGACAGGGTTTACGGTATGAATCCCGGAGCGAGCTGGCGGGGTGAATTTAATGTGCAGTTTCGGCGCAGTGTGTGGCTGACCAGTTATCAAGAGCTGGTCATTGCTCAGCAGCAGGCGCTGAGTGAGCGGGGACTCTACTCATTCCGTGACCCGGATACGGGTCAATATCTTCCTGGAGAGATTGATCCGGACTCCGGGAAACTAACGCCTGTATATCTTGATCCGGATACGGGTGAGCAGGTGGATTACCCTAATGCCGGAAATCTTACCGTCCTGGCTTTAAATGATTTTGGCCTGTTTGACGAGAGTTATCTCCGCAAGCGTGGGCAATCGGTCTATAGCTGGCAAACCGCGGACAACACCGCTACAGCCATGGTGTTTTATGAGCGGCGTAACTATCTGGAGCAGGGTGACAGTGAGACAAGCTATGGTTTGTATACGAGCTGGAAACATCACCTGACACCCGTGACGGATTTTTTGTCTGGTGGCAACTATCAGCACCGGGTATATCGATTTACCCGTTTCGAGGGAAAAGTCTGGAGTGTTGAGGCGGGGTTTTTGTGGGAGTTGAACCGTCGCACATCGGCATCGTGTTTGTTTCGCTATCTGGATCGGTATGGCTATAGCAAGAAAAATCGCTACCATGAAAACCGCGTTACCTGCTATGTAAAGCTGACCATGTAGTTTGGTTGCCGTGATTTTTGTGCCGGCGGAATTCCAGGCATGGAGAAAATATTAAGCCGGCAACAATATAGATTGCATTCAGGGGTTCAGGGATGTACGGGAAAGGGTCATGATCAGGCTGCTGATTATTACAGATACAAATATCGGTGGGGATGGGGGTACAGAGCAGCACCTTAAAATGCTGGTCGGGCGGATGGATCCTTCCCGGTACAAGATTGATGTTTTGCAGCTGGGTGAGATTGTTTTGCTCAAACAGGGAAATATCGGCGGGGTACGGGTTTGGCATATGCCTACAAGGAGGCTTCTTTCCCTACACGGCATTGGACGCATGTACAGGCTTTTCAAGTTCATTCGCGCTAACGGACATGAGTGTATTCTCTCTTTTTTCGAGAGTTCAGACATTCTGGCAATCCTCCTCTCCCGCATTACCGGCGTGCGTTGCATCTTATCCAGCCGTCGTGATACCGGGTTCCGCTACAGCCGCAAACTTCGTTTGGCCTATCGGTATATTGATCGCTGTTTCGATCAGGTTATCGCGCCATCCTCGGCCGTTTATAATTCGTTGGTTGAGGAAGGGACACCTCCAGAAAAGATAACCCTAGTCCATAACGGAGTCGACGTAGCGCGTTTTTCCTGTGCTGACGGGCAGCGACTGCGTGAACAGCTCGGCATAACCGATGCTTATCTGTTGCTTGGAATCGTTGCCCGCTTAAGTAAGGAGAAAGACCATCAGACCCTGTTGCGGGCTGTCTATCAACTGAACCAGGCGGGACGGAAGGTGGTCCTCGTCGTAGTAGGTCAAGGGGAGCTGCAAGATAGACTTGCCGAACAGGTATCTCGACTGGAGCTGGAGGGGAGTGTCCATTTTTTCGGTGTGCGTGATGATATCCCACAGATCCTGGCTGGCATAGATATATTTGTTCTTTCCAGCACGACCGAGGGAATGTCAAATGCCATTCTTGAGGCAATGGCATCTGCAAAACCCGTGGTTGCAACCCGCGTGGGAGGGAATCCGGAGCTTGTTGGAGAGGGTGAGACGGGCTATCTGGTTCCGGCTGGAAATGATATGGCAATGGCGGAGGCGATCGGAAAACTTGCGGATGATCCCGCCATGAGGTTGCGTATGGGGAGTGCGGGTCAGCAGCGGGTGGAACAGCTTTACTCCGTTGACGTCATGGTACGGAAATATGACCTTGCGATTCAGCAGGGTTTGGGGCTGAGTGGTTAAGGGTTTCAGGACTGTGGCCATTTTCTGCGAACTCTGCCTTGCAGTGAACCAGTTCAGGAGTGCTGAATTCATTGTCATGAGATTAAAAGGGGTAGTAGCGTAATGTGGATGGATTCCGGTTCGGTAGCTGGTGGTATGGAAAAGTCCATGCTGGCGGATGGGGGTAATCCATATGTCCGGAAAAAGGAGGAGATTCCTCATAACTGGCCTTTGCTGGTGCTGATTGCGATGATTCCGCTGCAGAATATCTATCTGGGAAAAATTCCTACATTAGGTGCCGGAATCAACTTCATTAACCTGATGGCTATTGCTGCATTTATAGCCTGGAAAAGCAACCGGGACAGGGCAATCCCCTCCTTTACTAATCTGCATTATCCTGTTTACTGGTTTATTGCCATCTATATCTTTTCGGGTGTTCATGGGGTTATTTCCCTGGGTGAGTTGCCAGATCAATATATAAGTTCCCTCAAGGATCTCTTTCTGCCCCTGCTGATTTTTTTCATCGTACTGAACAGTGTTCGTGATCGCAGGGGAATCCTGGCAGTTATTGTTGCCACGCTGCTGCCATTGGCCTATATGTTCCGCGTGTTCTACTCTCAGTTCTCCAGCGTCTACAGCTGGCACTATTCGGATAACCTTCGTTTCGTTAAGGGCACGTTCATGATGTTGGGAAGCAACGAACTGGCCGCTTTTTATGCTGCATACAGCTTCATCGTAATACTGTTGGCAGTTTTTGTTCGGCAACTCAGATACAAGCTTCTATTGGCAGGACTGGCTTTTCTTAACTTGTACTCGCTGATGTACTCGCAGTCCAGGGGAGCGTGGCTGGCTTTTTTGGTTACCCTTCTTTTTGTCTTGTACAAAACCGGGAAATTCCGGGTGCTGTTGGTTTTTATGATTCTTGCGCTATCCGCGCCGGTGCTTATCAATCTGTTCCCCGTGTCGGTGCAGGAACGGTTCGACACCATATTCGTGGATGATGACGAACAGCGGGACAAGTCCGCAGAGTCACGCTTTATTATCTGGGAGAATGCATTTCAGGCTTATAAGAGCAGCCCGGTCATTGGGGTTGGATACAGAGTATTCAACACGTTGAACAGCTATGAAAACAAGGATACCCACAACTATTACATAAAGCTGCTGGTGGAGAATGGTCCCGCCGGGTTGTTGGTGTTTATATTGATACTGTGGCGAGCGTACAGAAATTCGAACGAGCTGTGGAAAAAGTCCAATGAACCGGTTTTTAAAGCACTTGGGCTGGGAATGATCGCCACTGTGGTCTGTTTGTCCGTAGCAAATCTGTTTGGTGATCGGTTCACGCACTATCCCCTCAGTACCTATTTCTGGGTCTATCTGGCTTTGGTCCTGAGAGCAAAAATGTTCATGGAAAAAGAGGCCATGGAAATCTCTTCCGAGCAAAAAAACAACCCGGTGTTGAGGTTTGGTCAGATGAGCTATTAGGGTCAGAGTATTATGGATTCAACCAACAACCAGAAAGACCTGTATCCGACCAGAAAAATGGATAGCCCCGTTTTCCTTCTGGGTGCGCCAAGATCCGGAACCAGCCTGGCATACTGTGTTTTGCTTGTTTCCGAACAGTTTCCTGTCTACAAGGCCGAGACGCATCTGTTTGATGTATGCAAACCCCTATATGGGGATATTTCCGACAAAAAAAAACGTGATAAATTTCTTGCGAGATGGGTTGAGTCACAGCAGTTCAAGCGCTCCTGTCTGGATAAAGACAGGTTTCTTCAAAGCGCCGATCGTCACTTTGAAAACTATGGTGAGTTTCTGAATCTGTTTATGGAGCAGGTTGCCCGTGCACAGGGAAAAAACCGCTGGCTGGAGAAAACACCTGAGCATATATTTGAGGTAAAGAATCTTGTCAAATGGTTTCCGGACGCCAGATTTCTTCATGTCATCAGGGACGGCAGAGATGTTTCACTCTCCTTGAGAAACAAGGGGTGGGTATCGAGTCGCAGTAATGATGCCCTGCGTCAGCTGATTAGTGCGGCTCGGTTGTGGTATCGCGCGATGGAATTTGGTAATTGGTTGCGGAGGGAGGCCGGGGACAGATATCTGGAGTTTCGTTACGAAGATCTTGTTCAGCGGGATCAAGCGCTTCTTGACAAAATAAATCTGTTTGTCGGTACTGAGTTGGACTATCAACTAATTGATTCCCGGGGCGAAGGTGCGCTGCAGGGAGGAAATACCACCTATGAACAGAGTATGGTTGGGCTGTCGCAAAAAGGAGTGTGCAGATGGGAAAGGGAAATGTCGGAGTTGGAGAAACAGGTTATCACTTGTTGCCTGAAAGATATGCTCAACCAGAAGAATTATCAAACCGATCTATCACTGCCGGAACCCGGATTGTTCTCCCAACTGAAAATCAGGGGGCTATGGTGGGCAAATGGCGTGAGTATTCCAGCAAAATACTGGCTACGGCACCACACATTTATGGGTCGGTATTCAGCTCGAAAACTGGATGTTTGATGCTATCTCGACCTGGTCATGCTGATATCTTCCGTTGTGGCCGTCAGGAAAATGAGTGCTGTGCGACCGCATCGTCCCTGGTGAATTCCTTTTGTTGAACAATGGAGATTGAATCAATAAATCTGAAACAGTGGTTGATTCGTGCCACTACCGGAAATTTCTTGATGAAGATTCTCTCGGTTGTATTGGGTTTTTTCAGCACTCTGATGTTGGCTCGACTGCTCAACCCTGAACAGTATGGAGGATATGCCTATGCACTGGCCTGGGTAAACCTTCTGGTGGTTCCGGTGGTGCTGGGGCTGGACAAACTGATGATCAGGCATGTTTCAATATTTGAGGCGAACCGTCAATGGAGTCTGATGCGGGGTATTCAACGCTTTTCAAACTGGATTGTGGCGGGGTTTGGGGTGGTAGTTGCCCTTGCTGTTTTTTCGGCTACGCATCTGTTTGCTGATTATATTGATGCTGCACTGATAGAACCGCTACGTATCGCAACGGTGCTTATACCGCTGATTGCTCTGGCCAGATTGCGTAGTGCGGCGATGATTGGATTACACCGGGTTGTTCAGGGAACGTTTCCTGAGATCGTATTGCGCCCCGTGTTGTTTATATTGTTCATTCTGCTCTCTTACTCCTTGTTCCCGGGAGGGCTTGATGCGCAGGCTGCGGTGGGGATGAATATCTGCGCGGTTGCGATTTCGTTTGCTATTGGCGCCACGCTGTTGAGGCGGGTGACTCCCGAACCAGTCAAAAGGGCCGTATCCGAATATAGTCCAGCGCTTTGGCTCAGAAGTGCAGCCCCTCTGGTTTTGCTGGCCAGTCTCCAGATCATCAATACCCGTGTAGATATCATTATGCTGGGTGCCATGCGAGGGGCGGTGGATGTTGCTATCTACAACGTAGTTTATCAAGGAGCCATGTTGGCGTCCTTTGTACTGGTTGCAGCTACCGGGGTGATATCTCCCGTGGTGGCGCGAATGTATGCGCAGGGAGAGCAGCAGCAGCTGCAGCGGCTTGTGACAACGAGCAGCCGGGCAATCTTTGCAGCCACACTGCCGATTGTTGTGGTAATGATACTGTTTGGAAAACCCTTTTTGTCGTTGTTTGGCGAGCAGTATGTTGCCGGCTATTCCGCCCTGCTGGTTCTTCTGACCGGGCAGATACTGAATACGGCCTTTGGTGCAGTAGGGGTGCTGTTGACCATGACCAATCATGGCGGCCTGGCGGCAAAAGGGGCGGCCATCAGTGTTGTGGTGAACATTGTTTTGAATGCCTTCCTGATTCCTGTCTGGGGTGTTGAAGGGGCGGCGACAGCTTCCATGTTGACGCTGTTTTTATGGAACATTATGTTTGCTTTTTTTGTTTTTCAAAATGTCGGTATCAGTCCGACAGTGGTTGGATAGTTATTATGAGCACAGAAAAAAACAGGCCAAATTTTTTTATCGTTGGTGCGCCAAAGTGTGGAACCACTTCCATGTATGCCTATCTCAGCAGCCACCCCGATATTTTTTTTCCACAGGTAAAAGAGCCCCATCATTTTGGTAGTGATATCTATTCGCCTCTCTATGTTCGCGACAGGGATGAATATCTGAATCTTTTTTCCGACTGTTGCGGTGAGGCGGTGGTTGGAGAGGCCTCTGTCTGGTACCTGTATTCAAAAAGGGCCGCAGCGGAGATACGGGAATTTTGTTCTGATGCAAAAATTCTCATTATGCTTAGAAATCCGGTGGAGATGGTCTATTCGTATCATAGCCAGCGGCTGGCGTGGGGTAATGAGGACATTCGCGATTTCGCCCAGGCATTGGATGCAGAGGGCGAACGAAAAAACGGTCAGCGTCTCCCGGTGCATAATCCCTATCCTGTGGACGGTCTTTATTACTCTGAAATAGCCAAATATTCTGTGCAGGTGAAGCGGTATTTTGATGTCTTTGGACGTGATAATGTCCATGTCATCCTGTTTGATGACTTTAAACAAAAAACGGCCGGGGTTTACCGGGATACCCTGCAGTTTCTCAACGTAGATACGGAGTACCGGCCGGAGTTTGTGGTAGAAAACCCCAATAGAAGCCGGCGAAGCATGTTGTTGCATAATCTGCTGTATCACGCGCCCGGTAACCTGATATCAGTCGGGAAGCTGGTTGTCCCCGGAGTACTTAGAAAGCCGCTGTGGCGTTTGTTGGCCAAGGCCAATACATCCTATGAGCAACGCCCCGGGATCAGCGATGTGCTGAAACGGAGATTATCGGAAAACTACCGGGAGGATGTGTTGAAACTGAGTGGCGTTATCGGTCGTGATCTGGAGTCGCTCTGGTTGGACAGTTCTGAATGAACATACTTCATCTTATCAGTTCAGGAGGGTTTTATGGTGCCGAACGGGTGGTGGTTGAGCTTTCCTCTTATCTGAAGGCTAACGGGGATCAGATCGAGGTATGGGTCATTGAAAGTCCTGGCGCTGGCGCAGTAATTTCTGCACTGAAAAGTCACAATGTGAGATGTGACATGATATCTGTCGGGCGCATGGGCTTATTGGGCATTGCTTTGCGATTAAGGAAGCATATCCGTAGCAACGGGATAGATATCGTCCATAGTCATGGCTATCGTACCGATGTTCTGGCTGGTCTTGCGGGGATTCTGAGTCCGGTCAGGCGGATAGCGACATGCCATACCTGGTACAGCACAACCGCCAGACTGGTAGCCTATGAAAAAACAGATAAGCTGGTGCTGCGATTGTTTGAACATGTTGTCGTGGTATCCCCTCAGCTTCTGGAAGAGGTGGCTTCTGCTGGAATTGATCCCCGAAAGAGCTCCCTGGTTTTCAATGGAACTGACATCAATGTCAGTTACCCGGAGCAGGAGAGTAAATTATTGCGCAAAAAGTATAACATGGGGCAGAGCAGCAAAGTGCTTCTTCGTATTGGCCGCCTGGACAGAGACAAGGGAAACAGCACCTTGTTGAAAGCCTTTGCACGGAAGTTTTTGCATCAGGATACCTTTCTTGTATTTGTCGGTGAGGGAGATGAGAAAAATCAACTCAGGGAGCTGGCCGCTGGGCTGTCTCTGGAAAGGCAGATTGTGTTTGCCGATTATCAGAAAGATGTCGGAAAATTTCTGGCCATGTCGGATCTGTTTGTCATCAGCTCGTACAAGGAGGGGTTACCGATAGCTCTCCTTGAGGCAATGGCATTTGGAAAGGCGATAGTAACAACGGATGTGGGGGCAATAGGACAGGTGATCAAACACAAGATTAATGGTTGGCTGGTAGAGCCAAAGCAGGTAGATTCCCTTGCGCAGGCCCTGGGTGAAGTGTCTGCCGATATCGAGTTGGCTGGCAGGATCGGGATGGAGGCAAGAAAAACTTACCTGGATGCTTTTACCCTGGAGTCCATGGGGAGCAGCTATCTCAAAATCTATAAAAATACAATCCGATAACCAAGATGAACAAGAACAAGTTGAGAGTGGGCATTCTGTTAAATGACACGATGGTTTGTGCATGGGTATACCGGATGGTGGAGAGAATATGCAGCAGTCATTACGCCTCTGTTGAGTTGGTTGTTCTGAACAATACCCAATCTTCCTCCGCGACATCTGTTATAAAAAAAATAAAAAACGGATACAAGAAAATTGTTCCGGTAGTGATGACCCGTATGCTTGATCTGGCGGAGGAAAAGATTGTTGAGAGAGGCTCCCGTCTTCCCGACGCTTTTGAGTTGAAAGACCTGTCCGGGTTGCTGGAAGATGTTCCCGTGGTTGAGGTGACTCCGATTCAAAAGAAGGTATCCGACTATTTCAGAGATGAAGATATTGCGGAGATTAGGGAACACAATATTGATCTCCTTATAAGGGTAGGCTTCAGAATATTGAGGGGTGAAATTCTGCGCACTACAAAATATGGCGTGTGGTCCTATCATCATGGAGACAACGCAGTGAACAGAGGTGGTCCAGCAGGATTCTGGGAGACAATGGAGGGCTGGCCGGAGACGGGTTCCATGTTGCAGATCCTGTCTGAAGATATAGATAATGGCAGAGTGTTGTGTCGTTCCTACTCCTGCACACAGCCAACGGTGACCGATAACAAAAACAATCTCTATTGGAAAACACTATCATTCATACCACGAAAGCTGGAACAGCTCTATGAGCTTGGTGAGGAATCATTTTTTAAACAGGTAGATCGGGAAAACTCTCAGGTTAATCTATATTCAAGACGCCTGTATACCCAGCCCTGTACTATTGAGCGTCTTCGGCTTGTTGGTACCAAGGCGGCAGGTAAGCTAAAAGACAAATATGCAAACAAATTTTACTTTGACCAGTGGTTCCTGATGTATCATCTGGGGTCTTCCGGGTACAGTTCAATGTGGCGCTACAAGAAGATATTGCCACCCAAGGATCGATTCTGGGCCGATCCACACATTATTTTTGAGAAGGGGAAGTACTATCTGTTTATCGAGGAGTTTCTGTTTGACAAAAACAGGGGTCACATTTCATTAATGTTAATGGACGAGAATGGGAATTACGGTGAACCAGTTCCCGTTTTAGAGAAGCCCTATCATCTCTCTTATCCATTTGTTTTCAAGTTTGAAGATGACTATTATATGGTTCCTGAGAGCGCAGAGAATCGAACGGTGGATCTCTACAAATGTGTGGAGTTCCCAAACAAGTGGCAGCACCAGAAGACATTGCTTGACGGTGTCAATGCGGTTGATGCTACACTGCACTACCAGGAAGGTCGTTGGTGGATGTTCGTGAATATCGCCGAGAACAGGGGAGCCTCCTCTTGTGATGAGCTGTTTCTGTTTTTCTCGGATGATCTGTTCGGAGACAGCTGGAGCCCCCATCCGCTAAATCCGATTATTTCAGATGTCAAAAGAGCCCGACCTGCTGGAAAAATATTTTCTGAAAACGGTTGCTTGTACAGGCCTTCGCAAAACTGCTCGAAACGGTATGGATACGGTTTCCACATTAACAGGATTACTTGCCTCAATGAAAAGGATTATCAAGAGGAGATCGTTACCTCCGTTCTTCCCGACTGGGAAAAAAATCTTCTTGCAACCCATACCTATAATCGGGTGCATCAGCTTTCGATTATTGACGGTCAGCGGAGAACCCGGTTCTGATAAACTTGTCCGGGTTGAGATAGCATGAAGATTCCCATTTTAATGTATCACGGCATCCATGATGTTACTGGCAGGGACGGTCATTTCGATCCGGTGTACAGCATTACCCGTCAGCAGTTTGAGCAGCAGATGCGGTGGTTGGCGGAGAGTGGCTACAGCACTATTACCTGTGCCGAGATAAGGGATGTCCCGTCTGACAAAAAGGCCGTCGTCATAACGTTTGATGATGGTGACCTGTCCAATTACACCGTTTCACTTTCTGTTCTTCGGGAACTCGGTATGACCGCAGACTATTTTATTACTACCGACTGGATAGACATAGAGTGCTATATGAATCCGGTGCAGCTGCGTGCGCTGGATGAAGCAGGAATGTCTGTTCAATCGCATGCCAGGAGTCATCGCTATCTTAACGATCTGGGTGATAACGAGCTTGCTGAGGAACTGAGTGGCAGCAAGCAGATGCTGGAGGAAATTCTCGGTCGTCCGGTGATTGGGCTGGCTCTGCCAGGTGGGAGGGGAGGAGACAACGTGGTAAAGGTGGCCAGGGAGGCTGGATATCTTTATGTCTGCAACTCGGAGCTTGGCATCAACTCTCCCAAAGACGATCTGTTTGCGTTGAAGCGGATAGCGGTTACCCGGCAGATGGGTATTGTGTCATTCAAGCGTTTGGTTAGTGGAGACAGATGGGAGATAGGGAGGCGTGTGCTGCGCCAGCGCATACTTGACAATATGAAAGCGGTTCTGGGAAACCGGCTGTACGAAAAGGTACGCGCAAGATTTTTGGGGTGATGATGGAAATTCTCTTCTGGAGCAGTTTTGGTTTTCTTTTATATACCTATCTGGGTTATCCGCTGTTGATGGCCCTGTGGGCCCGGCTGAGCGGTAACGGGATGGCGGTTGATGCTGAAAAAAAACGCTATCCCTTGGTAACCGTTGTGATTGCGGCTCACAACGAGCAGGACAGGATTGTGGCGCGGCTGGAGAATATATATTCCCAGAACTATCCGCAGCAGGAGCTGAATATCGTTGTTGTATCGGATGGTTCCACGGACAATACAGTTTCGGTTCTGAGTAGGCAAAATATGCCGCGCCTGACGGTGATTGAGCTTGCGGTCAATCGAGGCAAGGCGGTAGCGCTGAATCATGGGGTTGCTGCCGCTACGGGAGATATTGTTGTATTTACCGATAGCCGGCAGTGGTTTGCCCCCGATGCTATAGAGTTGCTGGTGCAGCCGTTTGCCGATTCGCGGGTGGGTGGTGCCACAGGTGAACTGGTTCTATGCGAGTCAAAGGATGGAGGCGAGCCCAAAGGGGTAGGGTTATACTGGCGCTATGAGAAAGCAATTCGTGCGGCGGAGAGCCGGGTTGACTCAACGGTTGGGGCCACTGGTGCGATTTATGCCATTCGGCGCGATTTATACAAACCGTTGCCGGAGGGTTTGATTCTGGATGATGTATTGACACCGCTGAATGTTACTGCGCAAAGATACCAACTGAAAATGGTCAGGGATGC
>JAJRUX010000035.1 GCA_024277575.1 Gammaproteobacteria bacterium
AATGGCCTTAGTCCTTGCCAAGAGGCGCAACGCGGCCATGGACGCTGACAGACCAACCCTTCGGGCGCTCCTGTGGTGCTTCGCAGCGGCGTTGCAGCGCTTGGCAAGGGAGACGGCCATTGCCTGCGCACTGCGCCTTGCGGCGAAGCACCACAGGAACGCTGAATCCTGATTTATTACCTTGAAAGAGTACTAGTACATACAAGTACCCCATGCCTATATGCGGGTGCGATTCATAAAGAAAACAGCATGCCCACACACTGAAGATAGTGGGTTAATACATCCCGGGGGGGAACGTTCAGTTGATGTTTCAACGCATCAAAGCCTTGTCAGGTGCCTTGATACCTTCTGGTTTTCGGCGCCAGCTCGCTGTTGCATTTACGCTTGTCAGCGTCTGTCTTGCCGTCGTTCTTTCTGTCTCGATGTCGAGTCTCTCCAGCTGGAAGGTGCAGGAGATCATGATTGATGAGGCGCACAAGATCACTGCCATGTTCGCCCGTCAAAGTACCTTTGCATTGCTGTATGGCAGTAAAGAGGGTGCAAAAATACCCATTCGGGCAATTCTGGATTTTCCGGGGGTACATGGATTGGCTCTATATGACTCAGAACGCAGGTTGTTGTATTCAGAGGGCGACAGCAAGAGTTTGCTGAAAAGCAGCAGTGGGCCTTGGCCGTTAGATCTGCGGTTGGAGCGGGAGACAAAAGACGCCTGGTTTTTTATTGCTCCGGTCTACGTTCCGGACTATACGAGAAATCTGGGTTCAGCTATTACCGATGCCACCAGCAACCAAAAGCTAATCGGTTTTGTACGGCTGGTGATGGGGAAGGAAACACTCCATGCGATGGAGCGGGATATCCTGGGGCGCAATCTTTTTGTCTCTTTTTTACTTGCAGGTGTTTTGCTGCTGGTCCTGCTGGAGATTATCCGGCGGGTAACAGAACCATTGAGTGGATTGGCTGGCGCAATGCGGCGGGCGCGGGCAGGTGAGGGGCATGTGCGTGCCAATATCCGTGGCGCAAGGGATATCGTTGCCATGGGGGCAACCTTCAACAGGATGATGGAGGCGCAGGAAAAACATGAGACCGAGTTGAAAGTGGCTCGCGATGCGGCGTTGGAACTGGCCAGCGTGAAGAGCGAATTTGCAGCCAATGTAAGCCATGAGCTGCGCACGCCGCTGAATGGTGTTCTCGGTATGCTCGAGCTGCTGCGTGAAATGGGCTTGACTGCCCGGCAACGGGAATATGTAGAGGTGGCGCACAATTCGGGCGAATCTCTGCTCGCATTGATCGATGGCATCCTTGATTTTTCCCGTATCGATGCCGGCAAACTCAAACTGGAACCGGTGGACTTCGTACTGCCGGATGTGTTGGAAGATGTGGTCCAGCTGCTTGCTACCCAGGCACAGAACAAGGATCTGGACTTGGGGTATGTCACCGCATTTGATGTGCCAACCAGTCTGCGTGGAGATCCCCGTTGTATCCGCCAGGTGCTGCTCAACCTGGTGGGCAACGCAGTCAAGTTTACCGCTGAGGGTGAAGTGGCGATTGAGGTGCGTACCCATCAAGGCCCGGCGGGTGAATCCCTGCTCAAGTTTGACGTTATCGATACCGGATGTGGTATTTCCGCCGAAGTTCAACAACACATATTTGAGCCCTTTTCCCAGGCTGATGGTTCTACCGCACGGGCGGAGGGGGGCGCCGGGCTGGGATTGACCATCAGCCGGCAGCTGGTTGATTTCATGGGTGGGGAGATCGGTGTGGTCAGCACACCGGGAGAAGGTAGCACCTTCTGGTTCACCATCCCGCTGGAGCCGGCTGCCACGGTCGAAGAGCCAAGTGGACGGCGCTATACGGATATGGCTGGAATGCGGGTGCTGATCGTTGATGACAGCAGGATTGGGCGGGATTACCTCAGGCATATAATGATGAGCTGGGGAGCAAGTCCCTCGGTTGCGGTAAGCGGACAGGATGCGGTGGAGGAGTTGCGCCGGGCCACCCTCGAGAACCGGCCTTACGAACTGGCCATCGTTGACTATTTCATGTCGGAGATGGACGGTATCCAGCTTGCGCGCAACATAGCTGATGACAACAGCATTAAGCCGGTCAAGCTGATCATGATGAGCTTTCAGCAGTGCTGCTGCAGAAGTGAGGCATCGCTTGGTGTTGTGGAGTGTCTTACCAAGCCGGTACGTGAACCGGTACTTTATGAAACGGTCAGTGCGATTATCCGCAATTCACAGGTAGTGGAGGCCAGTGGCAGCGTCCATTCTGAAGAGTTGTTGATTCAGGCAGGGCACTCCGTTCTGGTGGCCGAGGATAATCGGGCCAATCAGCTGGTGATCCGGGGGATGCTGGAGCGTCTGGGGTGCCGGGTCGATATCGCTGTCAATGGAGAAGAGGCGATAGAGAAGACCGTCCGCAACAGCTACGATTTGATTCTGATGGATTGTCAGATGCCTGCGGTGGATGGGTTTGCTGCAACCATTGCTATTCGTGCGAAGGAACCTGAACAACAGGATCGTATTCCCATTGTGGCGATGACCGCCAATGTGCATGAGCAGGATGTGCAGCATTGTATGGAGGTCGGAATGGATGACTTCCTGGCCAAGCCTATCAAGCTCGATTTATTGAAACAGAAACTCTACAAATGGCTGGAGGAGAGGCCTGATAGTTCTGGTGATGTTGAAGAAGAGCGGTTGGCAATACTCGAAGATTCCGTATTGAACGAGTTGCGTGACAATATCGGCGACAATCTGGCAGGTCTGTTTGAGGTTTTTCTGGAGGATATTCCCGGTTATATCGAGACACTGGAAAAGAGTGTTGCAGACAAAGATGCCTCCGCCCTTGTTCAGGCAGCACATGCTATCAAGGGTAGCAGTGGCAATGTGGGTGCGAACCGTCTTGCCGAGGTTGCCAGGCAGCTGGAGCAGTTGGGTCGCAGCGGAACAACAGACAGCGCGGAGCGGCTGATTGCCAGGCTGAAGGAAGAGCTGACTCAGGTCAGAGTTGCGCTGCAAGATGAAGTGGACAGGGATAGTGGCTGTTGCCAGTCTGTGCCACTGGATGAAAAGGAGTCCTTCGTACTGATTGTCGATGATGATCGGGGTATGCGCTTTGCCTTGCGCAGCGTTGCGGAGAGCGCAGGGTATCAGGTGGAGGAGGTGGCCAATGGTGCGCAGGCGATTGCTTTCTGCGAGCGCCAGATACCGGATCTTATCTTGATTGATGCCCTGATGCCCCGTATGGACGGATTTGTTGCCTGTGAAAAGATACGCAGACTGTCCGGTTGCAGAACGATTCCGGTACTGATGGTCACCGCCCTCGATGATGAGCAGTCAATTGAAAAGGCCTTCAAGGTGGGGGCAACGGACTATATCCCCAAGCCGGTACATTTCGGATTGTTGCGGCAACGTATCACGCGACTGCTGCAGGCCAGCTATGCCGAGCGGCGGATGCACCAGCTTGCCTATCACGACTCCCTGACCGAGCTGCCTAACCGAACCTACTTCATGGAGCACCTTGCTTCGGTGCTGCAGAAGGGGCAAACCGGGGGTGACATGCTGGCACTGCTGTTCCTCGATCTGGATCGTTTCAAACTAATCAACGATACACTGGGACATGATATTGGTGACCAGCTGCTCAGAGCCGCGTCCGGGCGTATAACTGGCTGTGTACGCAGTCGTGATCTGGTGGCAAGGCTGGGTGGTGATGAGTTTACTATTGTTCTGGAGGGAGTTCGTTCCACCGAGGAGGTCGCCGGAATTGCCGACAAGATATGTGGCGTGCTGTCCGAACCATTCGTTTTTGCCGATCGGGAGATGTATATCTCCGCCAGCATCGGTATAGCCATGAGTCCGGCCAACGGCATGGATGTACATACACTGGTAAAACGGGCGGATATGGCCATGTTCTGTGCCAAGGAGGATGGGGGTAACTATCATTTCTACCGTCCGGGAATGGGGTCGGTGGTTACCAAACGGCTGGAGCTTGAAAGTGATTTGCGCCGAGCGCTGGAGAACAATGAGCTTGAGATTCACTATCAGCCCCAGCTGAATCTGGCTACCGGGCGATTTGTGGCAATGGAAGCTCTGGTGCGCTGGCCCCATGCGAAACACGGCATGATCCCACCGGTTGAATTTATTCCGCTGGCAGAGGAGACCGGGCTTATCGTTCCGCTGGGGGATTATGTATTGCGTTCAGCCTGTATCCAGCTGCAACAGTGGCTGGGGCAGGGGTATCCCGCCTTGCGGGTTGCGGTAAACCTGTCAGCTATCCAGCTCGAGAGAGACAAACTGATAACCCGTGTGGCGGGTATTCTTGCTGAAACAGGACTTCCTGCCGATCTGCTTGAGCTGGAGATTACTGAAAATATTATCATGAAGCATGCCGACGGAGTGATCTCCGTGCTGCAGGGGTTGCGGGAACTCGGTGTTACACTGGCGATTGATGATTTTGGAACCGGTTACTCATCCCTCAGCTATCTACGCCATTTTCCTATCGATGTGCTGAAGATTGATCGCTCCTTTGTGCCTGACACCGGAACTCACCCCAGTGATGTTGCCGTTATTACCAGCATTATTTCGTTAGCACAGAAACTGCACCTGATTGTTGTGGCCGAGGGCGTGGAGACAAGGGCGCAACGGGACTTTCTGGTTTCCCAGGGCTGTGATCTGATCCAGGGAAACCATATCAGCAAGCCGCTGCCGGCTTTTGAGTTTGAGCAACGGATTCTACGTCTGTCCGGTGCTGATGACAGCTCTGTCCAGGCTGTTTCCCGAGCTTGAGCAGGGTGTACTCAATGTACAAGTTATTCGGGGCATCGCATTGGTATGATGTCAATCCAATTCAGAAATGTCCCCTTTTCTGCAATTCAGAAATGTCCCCTATTGTTAGTGTGTTTATGGGCTGGAAGGAGGGCTTGAATCCCCATTCAGGAGACGTCGCCACGGGTGGTCTGCTGGTGGCTTCCATTTGGGATTGGCCTGCTGTCGGGCCTTGGCCTGCTCGACGGTGTGATGGACACTCTTCTCGTCATCGAGGGGGACTGGGGGTTCCCCTTGGGTGAGGATGTG
>JAJRUX010000002.1 GCA_024277575.1 Gammaproteobacteria bacterium
ACCACCTGCCGGATCACCCCCACTCGATCCAACTCCCGTTGACTCATCGTAATGTGCTCCTCTGTCACGGCCCCTCCTGAAACCAAAAGGGGACATTTTAGAATTGGACGAAGGGGACATTACTGCTTTGGGCTAACACATCGCATTGGTATGATTGCGTCAAAGCGGCGTCTGGTTTATCCTACAGCGCTTGTCCCGGAGAGGTGTCCGAGTGGTTGAAGGAGCACGCCTGGAAAGTGTGTATACGGTAACCCCGTATCGAGGGTTCGAATCCCTCTCTCTCCGCCAATTACGCAATTCCACGAAATTCTTTGCTGCAACCCTTAGAAACCGACATGAATCCCATTGGGTTGCCAAGTAACCTGTTGATTCCCTGCAAGGAACTGTACACAGGCCAGGTAACGGCAAGCGTACCTAGAGTTCGAACCTTCCCGAGCAGGTTTTTCAGAAAAACAGCCCTGGATCGATGCCGAATCGCTCCGCCAGTGCCTGGATGTGTTTTTTGTTCAAGGTACGCTTCCCCGATAGCACCCGCGATACCATTGACTTGGAGCCGATCTCCGGCAGGTCGGCGGTCCCCAGACCATGCTGGTCCATCAGCAATTTGAGCATGGCCAGATCGGCGGGCTGTTCCATCGCTTGTTTTTCGAATGCCGCCAGTTCCTCATCCTTGTTTTCATAGGCTTCGATGGCGTGGCCCAGCATCTCGATAACGGCATTCAGCGGGTCATTCGGGGAGTCCTCCGCCTCTTCGAGAAGCTCCTCAATCAACCCAAGCGCTTCCTTGTAGTGCCCATCATCAGTGATGTGATAATAAGGTGCCGCAGCCTGGGCAAAGCTGTGGCAGGCATCTTTAAAAGCGACGGCTGTCATTTCAGATCACCTCGTACATAACGTTTGCAAAGCTTGTCGTACTCCGCATGGGTAAGGATATGCTTCACATACATACGGTTGTGGACAAATTGGATGAAAGCGATGACGCGCAGGTGGTTCCCGGCAACATCAATGACCCACCATTTATCCTTGTATTTGAAGTTATCCAGCGAAGGAAATACGCGCCGCATCTCATCAGGAGAGTTGAACTTGCTCTTTCGAAGCACCCTGTACAGGTCTTCCAGGGCTTGCCTGTGGTTGGGGTGTGCCCTGGCTGAATCGTTGAATGGCTGCTTCGAAATAACGTGCATACCGCTCTCCGGTTGACATATTGGCAACTATAGCGACTGGTTGCCAATATGTCAACTTCGGCGCTATCAAGAACATTTGGGCTGTGGCGGTTTCAGGGTAGTCCTGGGGAGCAGTGGTATCCGGATAGTCAGCACTATTTGGCTTGTGTCGCCCACGAGCCGCCATATTTCTATCGCTGCTTCACGCTTTTTCCCGGATCTCAACTCGATTCCTGTTCAAAGAATTTTGTCAGCTCATCAGGTGGTTCGGGGCGGCTGTATAGATAGCCCTGGGCTTCATCGCAGCCCTGTTCTTTCAGATAGCGTAGTTGCTCTTCAACCTCCACCCCTTCAGCGAGCACTTGCAGCTTCATGCTGTGGCCCAGTGCAATGATGGGAATAATCATTTCCGCCTCTATTTCCCCGCTGCTGATGTCGCGTACGAAGGACTGGTCGATTTTCAGCCGGTTGATGGGGAAGTGTTTCATATAGCTGAGGGATGAGTACCCGGTTCCAAAATCATCGATGGAGAGGGCGATTCCCATATCACTCAGTTCATGCAGCATTTTGATGGTGGTCTCTGTATCCCGCATGATGATGCTTTCGGTCAGTTCCAACTCCAGCCAGGAGGGGGGCATCCCGGTCTCTTCGAGGATGGTTGATATCAGTTTGGTCAGCCCCGGGTGGTGAAATTGGCGTGTAGAGAGGTTGACCGCCATTCTGACCGGTTTGTAGCCAGCCTTGACCCATGCCTGATGCTGCATGCAGGCTGTGCGCAGTACCCATTCGCCAATCGGTACGATCAATCCGGTCTCTTCGGCTACCGGGATGAATCTGTCTGGCAGGATCAACCCCTGTTCTGACTGCTGCCAGCGGATGAGTGCTTCTACCCCGTCCAGGGTGCCGCCATTTTTGAGGGAAAACTGGGGCTGATAGTAGAGTTCAAACTCCTCCCGTTCGAGGGCACGTCGCAGCTGGTTTTCCAGGGTCAGGCGTTCTGTGGCGCTGGCGGTGAGGTCAGAGGTATAGAACTGGTAGTTGTTTCGGCCCTCTGCCTTGGCCCGGTACATGGCAGCGTCGGCATTGCGCACCAGTGTCTGGGCGTCCTCCCCGTCTTTGGGATAGAGGCTGATGCCCACGCTGGCATCGACAAAGACCTCCTGGTTTTCCAAACAGAATGGTTGACTGAACAGGCTGAGGATATGTTTTGCGACAGCAGCGGCATCCTCCTGATCCTTTAGTGTTTCGACAATCAGTACAAACTCGTCACCGCCGAGGCGGGCAATGGTGTCTTCAGCTCGCATGGCCTCTTTCAGGCGGTCGGCTACCTGTTGCAGTAGCAGATCCCCTTTGGCATGCCCCATGGAGTCATTGATATTTTTGAAGCGATCCAGATCGAGAAACAGGATTGCTGCCTGAGTTCCCTCTCGCTGTGCGCGCAGTACGGCCTGTTCCAGCCGGTCGTGAAACAGCAGCCGGTTGGGAAGCTCGGTCAGGGGATCGTGGTGTGCCAAGTGTGCGAGTTTGTATTCGGTCTCCTTGATCCGGCTGATATCACTGAATATTCCAACGTGATGGGTAGTCTGGCCATCCCTGTCTTTGACTACATTGACCGTAAGTAATTCGGGATAGACCTCTCCATTTTTGCGTCGGTTCCAGAGTTCTCCTTGCCACTGTCCGGTCTCTTTAAGGGATTGCCACATGGCCTGAAAAAAAGCTTTATCATGGCGCCCTGACTGGAGTATCGAAGGGTTTTTCCCCAGAACCTCTTCCAGGGTATATCCAGTGATATGGGTAAACGCGCTGTTGACGGCAATGATCCGGTGTTGTGAATCGGTGATGATGATTCCTTCTGAAGTACCTTCAAAAACCACAGCTGCCTGTTTGAGATCCCGCTGGGATTTATCAATCTCGGTGACCATATGGTTGAATCCCGCCACCAGTGCCTTCAGCTCTTTCAGTGATGAAGATACCCTGGAGGGACGGTAGTCCTGTTTGCCCACCCGGGCAAAGTCGGCAGAGAGAGCCCTGATGGGTTTGTTGATTCGGTAAACCAGTATCAGACCGAGCCAGACAAACGGTACGACAGCAGCGGTAACGCCAGCCAGCATCTTCAGCATGTTGGTGCGGATTGGTTCAACGATCTGCTCCTTCTCTACCTCCACAATGATGCCCCAGTTCATCCCTTCCACACTGACCGTCATTCCGTAAACCGGTTTTCCCAGCAGTCCCTGGTAGACCTGGGTTGAGGGCCATTCACGGCCCGCCATGAACGCCTCGACAATTGGCAATGAATCAATTTTTTTGCCTGCCTTGATAGAGCCGCCGTTGCCGGTATTGAGCAGGGCCCCCTTTTTATCAACCAGATAACTGGTGACCTGGTAGGCATTAACGTTATCCAGATGCTTGACCAGCGGCTTCCACAGGGCGTAGGCATCAATGTCCGCCAGCAGGACCGCCAACGGCTGCTCCGGTGGCCCGACAGGAACTGCCATGGTAAAGAGGGAACCCTCATAGTGATGTCTGACCGGGCCGATGTACGATTTTCCGTCAAGGGGAACAGACAGCTCAGGTGGCGGTGTGTCGAAATCGGTTCGCCAATGCCCCAGCAAAGAGGGCCGATTGACCGGGAGTCCCGCGTAAGGGTCATGGCGTTCCAGTGCCGTAATGATCTGCCCGTTCGGCTTCAGCAGCATCAGTGTATTGAGTGCGGATTCCCTGCCCATCATTTTGCTGAACAGCTCATCGAGCAGCTGTCGATCCATGGCGCGGCCCGGTGCCAGGGTATAGGCCATGGGATCCCCTTTGTTTTGAAGCAGGGTAAGAAGCCGCGATACCTCCTGATTGACGTGATCGGTGCTTAACTCCTTGAAATACGCCTCCTGCTGCAGCGCCTTGTCCAGCAGCAGGCCGTAGTAGAAAGAACCACCCCATAACAGCAGCAGGGCTACCGGGATAAAGCTGGTAAGCAATATAAGTCCGTACCAGGCCTTTTTGAGTGAAAGCGAGAGGTTCATCTACTGTGAATTATAGTTATAAAGAAAACCTGCCAAAGTTGTTGTAATGAAGACGCAAGGTGAATTGGCTATCACATTGAGCCTCGCTCGACTATCCAGGTCGTTACATAACAGCTAGGGATTATCCGTGAGTCGATGAGCATGGGTCAACTGATTCCTTCCCCTGGGAGTCTGTCGGATTTAGGATGAATCTGCCGCGGCGATGGGAAATTGGCCCATTTATCCGCTCTTTTTTGTTAAACAAGACCCACTATTCGCCTCAAAAGATCGAAAAAATGGACTCGATTTCCATTCCCGCTCGCCCCGCTACGATCCCCTAAACCCGACAGACTCCCGGGGAGAGTTTTTTGCAACAGACTCTCCCATCCTGGTTTTGTCATCACTTTTGGAGTCAACACCAGCTTGGTGTGAACCCATGAATATATCGGTTTGATTTTCAGATTTCTCCAGTGCGCTAATGGGTTGAAGTGTGTTATTGAGGGGAAGTGTCTGTTGCGAGGGATATATCTTCCATGAAGATGGAGTCATAAAGGATGCCGACAGGTGTTTTGCAGTAAGAAGAGAAAATACTTATTTTCGTCTTGTCCGTCATTGCCTGCTTTGGTTTTTTTATCCCGGGTTGGGGGGTGAGATTTTTCCACATAAAAAACAGGAGGACGAAAAAATGAAAAATACATCTATTTTTTGTTGGAAGTAAAACATTATATTAATGATATTTTTATTCGTTTTTGTGAGCCCGTGTTTTGTTTTGAAGATAAAAAAACACCCTTTCTCCTGGCTCATTCACGTGGTGAATAGATACCAAAAACATTGGTAATATTTTTTGGTGTCTGTGTTTTCGGCTGTGAGTAATTGGTTGTGTGCTTTCGTGGTGGGTGTGCTGGAATATCTCTTTATTTATTGTGATTTTGGGTGATGCTGTAATTGACTCGCAAAATATAGGCGTATAAAAATAGCGTTATTGTTCGGTGTTGTTCGTAAGTCCATC
>JAJRUX010000036.1 GCA_024277575.1 Gammaproteobacteria bacterium
ATAGTTCCAGTTTGATATTCAATTTTTACACTGCAGGGTAACAAACGCCAGTGCATACTCTTCCTCGTCAGACAAGCTGAGGTGGGCCGATTTTATTCCACTACGGATGATAAACTCCTGCGCCTGTTCACTGAAGACAAGCAGCGGGCGGCCATCCTGCTCATGAGTGATGGCAATCTGCTTCAGGGTAATGCCGTTGCGGAATCCGGTTCCCATCGCCTTGACCGCGGCCTCCTTGGCCGCAAAACGTTTGGCCAGAAAATGTGCACGGCGGTTGCTAGCCCGGAAGGCCGCCCACTCCTGTTCCGCCAGAATACGCCGGGCGAACTGGTCACCGTATCGGTCGAGATTGCTATGCATGCGGGAGACACGGACAATGTCTGTACCAATACCAAAAATCACGCCTGACGAGCCTCCAGCATCAACCGCTTCATCTCCCGCACCGCTTCATCCAGCCCGGTAAACACCGCACGGGCGATAACGGCATGTCCAATATTAAGTTCGCGAACCGCCGACAGCGATGCAATGGACTTTACATTCTGGTAGTTGAGGCCGTGGCCGGCATTGACTTGCAAACCCAGTTCGGAGCCCAGCTCAACCGCCCGCACAATGCGGCGGTATTCATCATTTTTTTCCTGCTCGCTGCTGGCATCCGCATAGGCGCCGGTATGGATCTCGACCACTGGCGCACCCAGTTGCGCCGCCGCTTCGATCTGCCGCGGTTCCGGATCGATAAACAACGAGACACAAATCCCGGCATCCGCCAGCCGCTGACAGCCATCGCGAAGTTGTTCATATTTTCCCGCAACATTCAGACCGCCCTCGGTGGTCAACTCTTCACGCCGCTCAGGCACCAGACAGCAGTTTTCCGGTTTCATCTGTACGGCAATACTCAGCATCTCACGGGTCAGTGCCATCTCCAGATTCATCGGAATACTCAGCATATGTTTAAGTAGTTTGACATCCCGATCCTGTATATGACGTCGGTCTTCACGCAGGTGCAGAGTAAGACCATCCGCGCCAGCCAGCTCCACCAACATTGCTGCCTGAACAGGATCAGGATAACGGGTTCCGCGCGCCTGGCGCAGAGTGGCAACGTGATCGATATTTATCCCTAACAAAATCTCATTTTTCACAACATCAGTCCTTTATTGGTGGCTCTCCAGAGTGCGAAAGAGTTCACGGCTGCGCAACGGTTTGTCACCCAGATAGAAGGTCAGTACCGCACGCATCAGGCGCCGCGCATCCTTCAGGCTCCCCTCATCAGCCAGCACACCGCTTGCCAACGCCAGCAGGCTGCTTCCTGTCACCTGCAGAGTTGAACCCGCTTCTGCTGAAGCTTCAACCGTGCCACGCTCAATATGATAACAGTAGCGCACATCCGGCTGAATTGGCCGCCCGCTCTCCACATCGTGATCCAGGATCATGCCGTAACCGAGCTCTTCCAGCAGACGGCATTCAAAAATGCGTAGCGCCTGCTGATTGACCCTCCGTTCGCCCAACTGGTTCAATGTCTGATGGTATATCTGGAACAAACCGGAATAGCTGATATGACGCCAGGTAAGCCGCAGCAGCAGTTCGTTGAGATAAAAACCACTCATCAGTACCGCACCGGAAAACATCAGTGGCGCACCATCAGGTTCCGCTCCGCTGAGGGTTGCCAGTTCACCGCGGCTGTGCCAGGAAAGCAGCAGCGGGCGAAACGGCTGCAGCCTCCCCTGCAGTCGGGAGCGGCTTGAGGAGACGCCCCTCGCAACCATGCCGAAGCGGCCATAATCACGGCTGAACACTTCCAGAAGGCTGCTGGTATTGCGGTAGGGTCGATGGTGAAGAATGTAGGCAGGTTGCAGCTCAACCCGCTCAGGTTTCATCGCCATATCCCAGGCTGCGCAGTGCCCGGTCGTCATCTGACCAGCCCTCCTTCACCTTGACCCAGAGTTGCAGAAACACCTTGCGTCCAAACAGCAGCTCCATATCCTTGCGCGCCTGCTCACCCACTTTTTTAAGCTGTTTGCCACCCTTGCCGATCACTATCCCCTTGTGACTGGAACGCTCGACCCAGATGATCGCACTGATCTCTATCAACCCGCTATCGTCAGGAGTAAACTTTTCAATCTCCACGGTGAGCGCATAGGGTAACTCCTGTCCAAGACGGCGCATAAGTTTCTCACGAACAATTTCAGCAGCCAGAAAACGTTCGCTGCGATCAGTCAGCTGATCGGGAGGATAAACAGGAGGCTGTCCGGGGAGCAGTTTTTCCACCACCTGCTCCACCCGGGCAATGTTCGTTCGCCGGGTTGCAGAGACAGGAATGATTTCCGTGAATATTTTTTCCTCTGCCAGCTCCTGCAAAAAAGGCAGCAACTGCTCTTTATCGGTGACGGTATCCACTTTGTTGACCAGCAAAAGGACCGGTGCTTTTGTCTGCCGAAGTTTCTCCAGCACCGCTTCATCCTCTGCTGTCCAGCGCAGCGCCTCCACCACAAAAATAGTGAGATCCACATCCTGCAGACTGGCGGTCGCCACCCGGTTCATATAACGGTTCATCGCCCGTTTTGCCTGCTCGTGAATACCGGGGGTATCAACATAGATGACCTGGGCATGATCAGTGGATTTGATGCCAAGAATCCGGTGCCGGGTGGTCTGCGGTTTGCTGGAGGTAATGCTGATTTTCTGGCCGAGAATGTGGTTGACCAGTGTGGACTTTCCAACGTTGGGCCGCCCGACAACAGCGACATATCCGCAACGGTGCTGATGATTGCTGTCACTCATCTTTGGCTAATATCCTGAAGGCCACCTCAGCCGCAGCCTGCTCTGCCTTGCGGCGGCTGCTACCCTTCCCTTCCACCCGGTTTGGAAGTGCGGCAATCTCGCACTGCACCACATAAACACGAGCATGTTTACTGCCCTCTTCCCCCACGATCTGGTAGGAGGGCAACGGCATCTTGCGCGACTGCAAAAACTCTTGCAGCCGGGTTTTCGGATCTTTCAGTTTATCCAGTTCGGGAAGTGAATCAAAGCAGGGCTGATAGAGCCGCAGTATCACAGAACGGACAGCCTCAAAACCGCCATCCAGACTGATTGCACCGAAGATTGCCTCCATGGCGTCAGCCAGAATGGAGGTGCGGCGGAAGCCACCACTTTTCAGCTCACCCGGCCCAAGTTTGAGATAATCACCAACGGCCAGATTCTGCGCCATCTCGGCCAGTGTTTCCCCCTTGACCAGGCTGGAACGGAGGCGGCTCAGATCACCCTCTTTACAGCGCGGATAGCGGTGAAACAGTTCGTGACTGATAACATACTCAAGCACCGCATCGCCCAGAAATTCCAGCCGTTCATAATTCTCACTGGCTGCGCTGCGATGAGTAAGCGCGGTTTCCAGCAGAACCGGATCGCGAAAAACATAACCCAGCGCTTGGCTTAAACGGTCCTGCAATGAACTATTTGATGATTGTGCCAATGCGATTCCAGGTGATTCCACCTTCTACCGGATCCCAGTTCATCCAGACAAAAAATGCCTTTCCAACCAGATTTCCTTCCGGAACGGTTCCCCAGTAGCGGCTGTCCCGACTGTTGTCCCGATTGTCTCCCAGCACAAAATACTGCCCTTCCGGCACAGTATATTCAAAGTCTCGGTTGAATCCGTTGGAGCGCACCAGGATGTCATGGGTAACGCTGCCGATGGTCTCCTTGTACTGCATCGCCCCAGTCATGCTGGCACTTGCACCATCGGCGATATATTTCCCAACCGGCTCCTGCCGGGCAAGCTCACCATTAATGTAGAGTTTTTTCCCGGCATAGCGAATATGATCACCCGGAACACCAACAACCCGTTTTATGTAGTCGATACTCGGATCTTCCGGATAACGGAACACAGCAACGTCACCCCGTTGGGGTTCCCCAATATCTACAATTTTGGTGTTCAACACCGGCAGACGCAGACCGTAGGAAAATTTGTTGACCAGAATAAAATCACCAACCAGAAGGGTGGGCATCATCGAGCCCGATGGAATGCGGAACGGCTCCACCAGAAATGACCGCAACAGCAGCACGGCCAAAATAATAGGAAAAAATGATTTGGAATACTCCACAATCAACGGAACTTTTTCCTGCTCCGAAGAGGATACCCCAGCCCCACCCGAGGAGACCAGAACCGTCCGGCGCCGGGGTGCAAATATCAGCGCATCCAGCGCCCAAATCACGCCGGTAACAAGTGTTGCCAACACCAGAAATGCGGGAAAGTTTATGTTCACTATTTTTTACCTGTATCCAATACAGCCAGAAAAGCGGATTGCGGAATTTCGACACTGCCAACCTGTTTCATGCGTTTCTTGCCTGCCTTCTGTTTTTCCAGCAGTTTACGCTTCCGGGTAATATCCCCGCCGTAACACTTGGCGGTAACATTCTTGCGCAGCGCCTTGACATTACTGCGGGCGATAATCTTGCTGCCGATAGCCGCCTGGATGGCTACATCAAACATCTGCCGTGGGATCAGCTCTTTCATTTTTTCCACCAGTTCCCGGCCACGATTCTGCGCCAAGTCCCGGTGAGCGATAAGCGCCAGGGCATCGACAACCTCTCCATTGATCAGAATATCCATTTTCACCAAATCAGCCGCCTGGAAACGTTTGAAGTCATAATCCAGCGAAGCGTAACCGCGACTGACCGATTTCAGACGGTCGAAAAAATCCAGCACAACTTCGTTCAGGGGCAACTCGTACTGCAGGGATACCTGGTTACCCAGGTACTGCATGTTTTTCTGCACACCGCGCTTTTCGATACACAGGGTAATCACATTTCCCACATACTCCTGGGGTACGAGAATGTTTGCACTGATAATCGGCTCGCGAATCTCCTCCAGTACATTTCCGGTCGGCAGCCGGGCTGGGTTGTCCACATAAACGATTTCACCCTTGGTGGTGACTACTTCGTAGATGACCGTTGGTGCCGTGGTAATCAGATCCAGGTTGTATTCACGCTCCAACCGCTCCTGCACAATCTCCATATGCAGCATTCCGAGAAAACCACAGCGGAAACCAAATCCCAGTGCCGTTGAGGTTTCTGGTTCATAAAACAGGGAGGAGTCATTCAGGCGCAGCTTGGCCAGCGCATCACGCAAGTTTTCGTAATCTTCCGAACTAACCGGGAACAGACCGGCGAATACGCGCGGTTTGATTTCCTGAAAGCCAGGCAGGGACTCAGCTGCCGGTCGATTTGTGTGAGTAAGGGTATCGCCGACCGGCGCTCCTTCGATCTCCTTGATGCCGGCAATGATATAACCGACCTCTCCCGCCTGCAGTAAATCGGTATCGTGCATTTTGGGGGAGAAAATCCCCAACCGATCCACCTGATAACTCTGCCCGGTGGACATCACGGTAATCTTGTCCTTCTTGTGCAATACACCATGCTTGATGCGCACCAGTGAAACGACACCCAGATAGTTGTCAAACCAGGAGTCGATAATCAGCGCCTGCAACGGAGCATCACGATCGCCTTGCGGCGCTGGAATACGCTCCACCAGCAACTCCAACAGTTCCGCCACGCCTGCACCGGTCTTGGCGCTAACCCGGGGTGCGTCTTCCGCCTCGATACCGATAATGTCCTCAATCTCCCTACCCACGCGCTCGGGGTCGGCTGCCGGCAGGTCAATCTTGTTCAGCACCGGCATAACCTCGAGGCCCTGCTCAATCGCCGTGTAGCAGTTGGCAACGCTCTGCGCTTCAACACCCTGTGAAGCATCCACTACCAGCAAGGCCCCTTCGCAGGCGGCCAGCGAACGGGATACCTCGTACGAAAAATCCACATGACCCGGCGTATCAATGAAATTCAGCTGGTAGGTTTGCCCGTCACCGGCCCGATAGTTCAGGGTAACACTCTGGGCCTTGATGGTGATGCCGCGCTCACGCTCGAGATCCATGGAATCAAGCACCTGCGCCTCCATTTCCCGCTCGGACAGACCACCACAGAGCTGGATAATGCGATCGGCCAGCGTTGATTTTCCGTGATCAATATGGGCAATAATAGAGAAATTGCGGATGTGGCCAAGTTCAGTCATTTAATCATCAACACGCCTTGAAAGGAGGCAATATGCAAACCATCGATTTTACACGATTTTTATTGCTGACTGAAATAATTCTGCAAGGCGACCTCATCCAGAAAATAGTGGCAGATCTCCTCTTCTCCCGCCATCAGAACCGGAACCAGTTCGTCGAAGCGACGCTCAAGCTGAGCGTCACTGTCAACATCAATCAATTCCAGCTTGAACCCGTAACGCTGCTGGTACGGCAGCAATGCCTTGTGCATATCGTCACACAGATGGCAGTAACTACGTGTATAAAGCGTCAAATTCACTGATTGCGGTACCGGTAATTTTTCCGCAATAGCGAGGAAGCATCGCACACAAAATCACGATGTATCGATTCAGGAACAACACTGACACTGCTATCGCGGAAAAAGTACATTTTATAAACTGTTTACTCTTTAATCATCACCACCCAGCGTAAGAGCCAAGAACAGCGGATTACCCCGGCGCTGCACCAGTAACGGGATCGCCTTGTTCTCTGGCAGCTTTTTCAGTATCTCCTTGAGCTGCGCTGTGTCCTTCACCTTGATGTTATTGATCATAAGGATCACATCACCCGCACGCAGTCCGGCCTCTTTCGCCGGCCCATCCTGAACCTTTTTGATCAACACGCCTCCCTGTTTTCCCAGCTTCATCTCCTTGCGCTGCTGCTCACTCAGATTGGCAATTGCCGCCTTCAGACGATTGTTTATGCGGGATGACGGTTCGCCAGAAGATAGCTCCAGTTCCTCCTCACCGGGAAGCTCTTCAATCTTCACCTTCTTGGTCAAGGTCTTGCCGTTGCGAACAATCTTGACCTTCGCTGTGGTACCCGGCCGTATCCGGCCAACCAGCGGCGGCAGATCGGATGAATAGTAGACCTTGGTACCATTGAACTCAATAATCACATCACCGACTTCAAGCCCGGCATTTGCCGCCGGACTGTCAGGCAGCACCCGCGATATTAGAGCACCCATCGGTTTATCCATACCGAAGGACTCTGCCAGATCACGTGTCACATTCTGGATTAACACACCCAACCAGCCCCGGGAAACCGTTCCCTTGGTCTTGAGCTGATCAACAATATCCATCGCCATGTCGATGGGGATAGCAAACGAGAGCCCCATGAATCCGCCGGTGCGGCTGTATATCTGGGAGTTTATCCCCACCACCTCACCATCCAGATTAAACAGCGGCCCGCCGGAGTTTCCGGGATTGATTGCCACATCGGTCTGGATGAATGGCACATAATTCTCGCTGGGCAGACTGCGGCCGATGGCGCTCACCACACCTACCGAGACTGACTGCTCAAAACCAAACGGAGAACCAATCGCCAGCACCCATTCACCTACCTTGAGTTCACTGGAGTGACCGATTTTCGCCACCGGCAGATGATCAGCCTCCACCTTCAGCAGCGCGATATCACTACGCTTGTCATGCCCCACCAGCTTCGCCTTTAATTCACGCCGATCGCTGAGGCGAACAATTATTTCATCGGCATGATCGACCACATGATTGTTGGTCAGAATATAACCGTCTTCCGAGATGATAAAACCGGATCCGAGAGATTGACTTTTAAATTCTCGCCCCTCTCCTTCTTCTCCGAAAAAGTGCCGAAACAGATCACCGAATGGCCCCTCATCGGGAATCTCCATTCCTGGCGGCAGGGTGGGATGCGCCCGCTTTGTTTTCTGTGTGGTACTGATATTTACAACAGCCGGGCCATTTTTCTCTACCAGCTTGGTGAAATCCGGCAGACTGGCCGCCATAGCAGGAAACTGAAACAGGAAAAGTGATAACACGAAAGCAAAAAGTGCATATGTAAAACCAATCCTAGTGTTGTTCATGGCGTTCATTTATTACCTATATTTTCAGTTTAAAATCAGATTCTGGTTATGGGGATGTACCTTTCTGGAACAGAAGCATATCCTGTTTTACGCAATATGACTGGTTGATAGTGCGAGTCCTGTTTAATCCTGCTAGAGAACACGGACACCCAGCCAAAACCAACAGCGAGCCCCGCCAACCCCATGAGAATACTGCTCCCTTCAGCAGACAGCCCATACCAGGGAGCCACTACCGAGGAACCAAAAATGGCGAACAGTATCATCGTCAGCAGTGGCACAATATAAACCGCGACAGAACCTTTCACCAACGCACTTTCGTGAATGCCAATAACAACATCGTCCCCCACCCGGGCGGACAGGGGATCGATAACTTTCAATGTACTGTTTCGGCCTCCCAGCATTTTTTCCAGCACTGAAACACCACACCCTTTATTTAATGAGCAGCCACCGCAGGCGGTTTTCCGCTGAGTCTGTACCCAAGCCACGCCCTCTGCAACCCGGCTAACAACGGCTGTCTCTTCAATCATTTTCCTGTTCCTGTGTGTCGCTGGATGGATGTGGCTATTTGCTGGACGGTCGCAGGCGGCACCTCACCCAAAGCGATAACCTGAAAATCATCATGAGTAGTACCAAAAGCATTGACCACGCCCAGACTGGATCTTCCTCGCAGCGGTACCTGTTTGGATTTTAGCGGTTCAATAAAAACAGAAACGGAAGAGAGACCATCAGAAAAAACAAGTTGTTCCATATAACCATGGCTGCCTGCTGCCGAATAACGGCGATGGGTACTGAGCTCAAATCCAAAGGGCAGCCCGCTAGAATGCCAGGGAGTAGTCGTTTTTACTCCGCCCTCGTCACCTGAACGATCCTTGAAAAAAACAAACTCGTTTCCCTGAACCTGCGGTTCAAGCAGGGCAGGGGGCACAGTATCGAGGAAACGCAGGGTGGTGAACATAAATTGCTCGGACAAATTCTGTTTATTCAACAACACCGTTTTCAATAACAATCCCGTTTCCATATCCAGCCACAACTGATACCCGTAACGAAGCTGGTCCTTCGGCTCGATGGTAAGGCGTTGTGCATCCCGGCCAGCAACCCGGTCCCGGCCATCGAGCGAAATATCATAGCAAGTAACCAGTTTGTCGATGCGTTTTGGAGATATCAGCGGAAAACCTGTTTGTGGATGATCCCGCCGGCGCTCCAGCACCAGCGAGCGGTTCTTTGGGATGATATAGGTTATTTTGTCATTGCTTCGCAGTACTTCCCGTGGAACCCCGTTAAGCAGCACCATTCTTTCGCGTTCCTTACCCCCTTCCACGCTATGAATGATGCGCACGGTCTGCACCTGACTGCCATGCAGATAAATAAATACGCCATCGTAACTGTATTTACGAACCGCGCTGGACATTTTCTCCAGCCATGCCCGTGCTTCTGTCTGGCCTGGATTTTCACTGCTGACGACTGTACCGGCGTATAACAGCGAGAGACAAGCCAGCAGAGCAACCCATACTCCCCGCGGATTATATCCAACCCGCTTCATTCACCACTCGCGCGCTGAGTGGTGCTGACAGCACTCCCCACCACTCGGGTATAAGGCAGCATGCCGGTGGTAACAGCATATTCACTATGGTTGATTAAATAACTCTCAAAACGGGGGTCAAAAGCTTGCGGAGAAACCGCTACCGGCTGGGGACGATCAATATCTGCAACCAGCACAGGCCGCGAAGATACAGCTACCGGCTGTTGCGGCTGAACAGCCGCCTGTTTTACATCGGCAACCAAGGCGGCAGGTGCGGTGGGAAGCACACTCTCCTGTTGCTGAACCATCTGTTGCCCCGCATCCAAACCTTTCTGCTCATCCTGTAGCGAAACCACCATGACCACCGCCACCGACGCCGCTACCGCCATCCCACTCACCTGCTTGAGTGCGGGCAGCATTTTTACCGGAATCCGCATCCGCTGCGGCGCCAATACAGTCGGTTCATTTTCCAGAGCCAGTTGAACCCGGTGCGCCAAATCCGGCTCTACGGCATCCGGCAGATTGTTACGCAGCGCATCGCTTATCAGATTGTAGCGCTGCCAGCATTCAGCAGATGCCCGGTTTTTGGTTAGCTCGGTTATGACGGCTTTCAGTTCTGTGTCGTGAATCTCATCATCGACCAACGCAGAAATCTGCTCTTGTATTTTGTCTGTCATTTTAATCCACCACTTATCACAGAAATCTTGATTACTCTGCACTCAGCAAGGGTTTTAATTTACTATCGATTGCTTCCCGTGCCCGAAAAATTCGTGAGCGTACTGTCCCTATCGGACAATCCATCGCCTCTGCAATCTCCTCATAGCTCATTCCGTCCAGTTCACGCAAGGTAATGGCGGTACGCAAATCGTCGGGCAACTCTTCAATGGTCTGAAATATCACCCGCCCGATCTCATCTCGCAATATAAGCCGTTCGGGTGTGGCATTATCACGCAGCTTCGGTATGGTTTCGAGACGTTGTCCCTCATCGGCATCGATATCAACGCTTTGCGGACGCCGCCCTTTCGCAACCAGATGGTTTTTGGCGGTATTGATGGCAATGCGGTAAAGCCATGTGTAAAAAGCACTGTCACCCCTGAACTTCGGCAGCGCCCGGTAGGCCTTGATAAAAGCCTCCTGCGACACGTCCATCACCTCGGACGGATCCTGGATATAGCGCGAAATCAGCTTTGCCAGTTTGTGCTGATATTTGCGAACGAGGATATCAAAGGCCTTTTTATCCCCTTTTTGCACACGCGCAACCAGAACCGCGTCGCTGTTCTCCTCCCCCATTCAGACCTGCCTTTGCATGCAGGTCTTTGCTGCATTTGTTCGATATGACATTGCGGTTAAGTTATAGTTCGCCATAGTGTGAAGATTTTCACATTCCTATTATTGTTTATTTGTTATGACCACTGCAAACCATAATCGCTTACGGCACGACTGCGATGTCCTTGTCATCGGCAGCGGTGCCGCCGGTCTGAGTCTCGCCCTGCGCCTGGCCGGCAGGGCCAGCATTGCGGTGCTTTCCAAAGGAGCTCTGCTCGAAGGCTGCACCCTCTGGGCCCAAGGCGGAATTGCCGCCGTGCTGGATGAGAGCGGGGACTCCATCGAATCCCACGTGCAGGACACCCTGAACGCCGGCGCCGGCCTGTGCAATAAAGAAACCGTTCAATTTACCATTGAACACGGGGGGGAAAGCATCCAGTGGCTTATCGACCAAGGCGTACCCTTCACCCGTGAAATCTCTGCCGAGGGAGAGTCACAATACCACCTGACCCGGGAAGGCGGGCACAGCCAGCGCCGCATCTTTCACTCCGCAGATACCACAGGTCATGCCATTGAGACCACGCTGGAACAAAAGGTTCAGCAGCACCCCGGTATCTCCCTGTTTGAACATCATATTGCGGTGGATCTCATTACCGGCGCCAAGCTGGGGCAGCAGGAGCAGCGGGTACTTGGCGCCTATGTGCTGGATCGCAATAACGATCGGGTGGTGGTGTTCCGCTCCCGCATCGTCGTGCTGGCCACCGGCGGAGCCAGCAAGGTCTATCTCTACACCACCAACCCTGATCTCTCCACCGGCGATGGTCTGGCCATGGCCTGGCGGGCCGGCTGCCGGGTTGCCAACATGGAGTTCAACCAGTTTCACCCCACCTGCCTCTATCACCCGAAGGCCAAATCCTTTCTGATCAGCGAGGCGGTGCGCGGTGAGGGTGGCCGCCTGCTGTTGCCCGATGGCACACCATTCATGGAGCGGTTTGATCCCCGCGCAGAACTGGCTCCCCGCGACATTGTCGCCCGCGCCATCGATCACGAGATGAAACGCCACGGACTGGAATATGTGTTGCTGGATATCAGCCACAAACCCGCCGGGTTCATCAAACAGCATTTTCCCTACATCTACCGGCGCTGCCTTGAATTCGGTTTCGACATTACCCGCGAACCGATTCCCGTGGTACCGGCCGCCCACTACACCTGTGGCGGTATCGTAACCGATCTGGATGCCCGTACCGATATCCCCTGCCTGTATGCCGCCGGCGAGGTTGCCTTCACCGGTCTGCACGGCGCCAACCGCATGGCCAGCAACTCGTTGCTGGAGTGCCTGGTATTCGCTGCCGCAGCAGCCCGGGATATCCTCGATAAGCTGGAGCAAACGCCACAACCAGAGGAGCTTCCCCCTTGGGATGAAAGCCGGGTTACCGACTCCGATGAAGAGATCGTGGTTACCCACAACTGGGACGAACTGCGCCGCTTCATGTGGGACTATGTGGGCATCGTGCGCAGCAACAAACGGCTGGAGCGCGCCATGCATCGCGTGGAGCTGTTAAGCAGGGAGATTGCCGAATACTACGGCAACTTCCGCATCAACAGCGACCTTCTGGAGCTGCGCAATCTGGTAGTGGTTGCCGAACTGATTGTGCGCTGCGCCATGGAGCGCAGGGAGAGCCGGGGCCTGCACTACAATCTGGATCACCCGGAACCAGACGAGAAGCACCCTCCGCATAACACTATCTTGGTTCCCCCCGTCCATCGAGCCTGAGGCGCACCCTTAATCGCCGGAAGCTCTCCCTATCCAAAGAGTCGGGAAATAGAACTGCGGAATAGCGCCCGGGAGCATCAATGGCAGAGAAGTCCAGCACCACCCACCAGGGGGAGACAAAACTGCCCGGCTCCAGCCGCACCGCCATCTGTTTTCCATTCTTGGAAAACAGCGTCCACTCCCCCAGATCATCCCACAGCAGCGCCGTTACCGCCTTGTTGTGACGAATCAGCGCCCAGCGGAAAATGGTGTGGCGGAGGCTGAACAGGATAAAACCCACAAACAAAACCCGCACCAGCCAGGGCAAGGAAACAATCAACGCACACACCGCCGCACCTCCATGAACAACCAGTAACACGGCAGCAAAGATCCGTGAAGGATGCAGTTCAAGATACAGCGGCGCGGATTCTTGCGACAATCGGCACAATCTCCTCACTGGCCGGAGTGATCCGACCAAACAGATACTCCAGCAACTGCTGGTCAGGATACTCCAGCAACCGCTCCAGCGCGGAGCACTCCGCCACAGTCAACTCGTGGAGCTTTTGGTCAAGAAACATGTTCAGCAGCAGTTCCAGCTCCAGCATACCCCGTCTGCAGCGCCAGCGAAGACGTGATTCAGGGATCAACTCAACCGCCCCAGACACAACCTGTGCCGCTTATCGAACAGACGTCTGGCCCCCAAGGATACTGCAACCATGGTCCCAAACCCGGTACCGGCAGCGATCAGAAACATAATCAGAATTTGATAATTTACCGCGACGACAGGAGGGGTTCCCGCCAGAATCTGGCCGGTCATCATCCCGGGCAGACTGACGATACCGGCTGCTGCCATGGCATTGATAATCGGCACCAGCCCCACCCGCATCGCTTCCCTGCGAATATCTGCTATCACCTCGCTCCAGCTGCCACCCAGCAACAGGCGCTGCTCGATTACGTCCCGCTGCTCCCAGGCGTTCCTGCTGAGCTGATCCAACCCCAAACTCACGCCGTTCATGGTGTTTCCCAGCAACATTCCCAACAAGGGAATAGCGTATTGCGGCAGGTACCACGGCTGGTTGTTGATAACAACGGTGAGAGCCAGAACAGTCACCGCAAACGACGACACGAACATGGACAACGTACCGAGTCCAAATCCCCACCAGCCACGGAAACGGTGCTTTTGTCGCACCATGACCTCCCGCCCTGCCATCAGCAACATAACCAGAGAAACGAGCGCCAGCCACGCCAGACGTGTATTTTCAAACAGCGCCTTGAGCACCAGCCCGACCAGCAGCAGTTGCACCGTGGTACGCAACGCAGCGATAATCAGCTGTTTCCCTACACCGAGACACAATACTCGGCTAAATGCCGCCAGCAATATTACTAGAATGGAGGCCAGTGCCAGATCCAGCGGAGTCAGTGGGATGATATTCACTGCATACGCTCCAGCAGGCTGCCATCCTGCAGCTCAAAATGGCGGCTGGCAACACGCCGTATCTGCGCCGGATCATGGCTCACCCAGAGCACGGCGGCACGTTGTTCCAGCCGGTATCTCTCCAACAGGGTCTCCATCCGCCCCACGCTGGCGGGATCAAGGCTGGCGGTAGGCTCGTCAAGCAACAGTACCTGGGGACGGTTAGCCAACAACCGCAGCAACGCCAGCCGCTGACGCTCTCCGGTTGAACAGCGTCTTACCTCCCACTCCAGCGCCTGAGCAGGAAACCCCAGATCCTCCAGCCAGTCCGGCTCCAGCACTTCCATATGATCACCCACCCGTTCATACCACCATTTGCTCTCCGCAGGCAGCAGTCCGACCCGCCGGCGCCATTCAGGTGCCGGAAAAGACTCACAAGGCCGCTCATCCAGCCAGACAGTTCCCTGGTGAGGATCGAGATCCGCTATCGCCCGCAACAGCAGGGTTTTACCTGAGCCGGATGATCCCGACAGGCAAACACACCGGGCAGACTCCACCACCAGATCCACCGGTCCAACATGATGAGTCACCACTCTCTCGATACGCAACCGGCTCAGCGTGGTTCCCCTGACTCAAAATGTCTCATCCATGCATTGTATCCGGCGACGCGGCACAGACACAAAAAAACGGGTACCGAAGTACCCGTTTTTACAGTTGTTGCCGGTTTGACTACAAAAAGCACCTACTTGTTAGTGAACTCCGGATAGGCCTCCAGACCACATTCACCCACATCGACGCCTTCGTATTCCTCCTCCTCGCTGACCCGGATCCCCCAGATCATCTTGATGATAAACCAGGTTATATAACTGGCGGTAAAGGTCCAGGCGGCAATGGTAACCAGACCGATGATCTGGGCCAGAAAGGTGGCATCACTGTTTGACAGCGGCACGGCCAGCAGACCCCACATGCCCACAATACCGTGGACAGAAATGGCGCCAACCGGATCATCAACTTTCAGCTTGTCCATGGTAATAATTGCAAACACCACCAAAACACCACCAATACCGCCCACAAGGGTCGCCCAGAGCGGCGATGGAGCCAGCGGCTCGGCAGTAATGGCCACCAACCCGGCCAGTGCACCGTTCAGTGCCATGGTAAGGTCTGCCTTGCCGAACAGCAGTTGCGCGGTAATCAACGCAGCGACCACACCACCTGCCGCAGCAGCATTGGTATTGACGAATACCGCCGCAACGGCGTTGGCCTCACCCACATTGGAGATAATCAGCTCGGAACCGCCATTAAAGCCGAACCAACCCAGCCACAGGATAAAGGTACCCAGAGTCGCCAACGGCATATTGGCGCCCGGTATAGCATTCACTTGACCGTTGGGACCATATTTTCCCTTACGAGCACCCAGCAGGAGAACGCCCGCCAGTGCGGCAGAGGCACCACACAGATGCACTACACCGGAACCGGCAAAGTCATTGAAACCCAAGCCATCCAGGAAACCACCGCCCCACTTCCAGTAACCCTGCAATGGATAGATGAAACCGGTCATCACCACGGCGAACGCCAGGAAGCTCCACAACTTCATCCGCTCCGCCACAGCACCGGAAACAATGGACATGGCGGTTGCCACAAACACAACCTGGAAAAAGAAGTCCGACATACCGGAGTAGTAACTGCCGTCGTACCAGGTACCCAGATCCTGCGCCAGGACTTCAGTCGGATCGTTGTCACCACCGAACATGAACGACAAATCAAGCGCCGGGAAAATACCGTTACCGTCCGATGGGTACATGATGCCGTACCCCATCAGCATGTACATGATACAGGCGATGGCGAACAGGGCGATATTCTTGGTCAGGATTTCGGCAGTATTCTTGGCACGAACCAGACCCGCCTCCAGCATGGCAAAACCTGCCGCCATCCACATCACCAGCGCACCGGACATCAGAAAATAAAACGTGTCCAGCGCATAACTCAGATCTTTAATGTTATTTGCTACATCCACTTGGCTACCCTCCACCGGGATATTTTAATTAGAGTGCCTCGTCACCAGACTCACCGGTACGAATACGCACCGCCTGCTCCAGCCCCACGACAAATATCTTGCCATCACCGATCTTGCCAGTGTTGGCCGCCTTGGAAACCGTATCGATAACCTGTTCCACCAGATCGTCACTCACGGCGATATCAATCTTCACCTTGGGCAGAAAATCCACCACATACTCGGCTCCACGATAGAGCTCGGTATGCCCCTTCTGCCGACCAAAACCCTTGACCTCAGTCACGGTAATGCCCTGCACCCCAATCTCGGAAAGCGCCTCACGAACATCATCAAGTTTAAAAGGCTTGATGATGGCTGTTACTAATTTCATATTCAGTTCTCCTGTCACGCTGAAACCGTTTGTCTGGCTCGTCTACTGCTCGATGATGTCACACTGCTGGAACTTGACAAGGGAAGGTGAGCACGGCTTGTGCCAGATATCAATATTTTTTTTGTATTCAGCAAGTTGGACCATTAATAACGCCAATACCCCCATAATCGACGCACTGCAATGGTGCATTTCCTGTTGGTCACGCACCAATCTAACCCGAAAAAAAAGGGCCAAATAGCCCTTTTTTATATCTGTGCAAACAACTGTCTATTGAAGGTTATATCCTCGCTCCTCATGGAGTGCAATATCCAGACCTTCAATCTCCTGATCTTCGGACACTCGCAGGCCGACCAGCGCATCCACAACTTTCAATACTCCCCAGGTCACAACAGCGGTAAAGACAACGGTGGCAATAATCCCTATCAACTGAACGTAGATCTGCCCACCCATGGAGCCAATCCCTTCAGCAAAACCGTAGCCGCTGAAGACACCCAATGAAACGGAAGAGAATACTCCGGCCAACAAAGTTCCCAGCATGCCACCAACGCCATGCACAGGAAATACGTCGAGCGAATCATCTATTTTGAGCACCTGCTTGAGATACTGGGTTGCGTTGAAACAGACAAAACCAGCCAACAGACCGATGATCAGGGCGCCTCCCGGTCCGACAAAACCGGAGGCTGGCGTTATGGTGCCAAGGCCCGCAACCATGCCGGTAACGGTGCCCAGAGCACTGGGTTTGCCAAACTTCTTCCACTCGATGAACATCCAGGTTAACGCTCCGGTTGCAGCGGAGATATGGGTCACCAGCATGGCCATGGCAGCATTTCCATCGGCAGCCAACGCGCTGCCACCATTGAAACCAAACCAGCCGACCCACAGCATGCCTGCACCGGTCACGGTCATGGTCATATTGTGCGGCATGATGGCCGCACTGCCGAAGCCCTTTCTTGGCCCCAGTACCACTGCAGCAACCAGGGCGGCAACTCCGGCTGTGATGTGTACGACCGTACCACCGGCAAAATCATATAGCCCCATCTTACCGAGCCAACCGCCACCCCAGACCCAGTGGGTGACGGGTGCATAGACCAACACCAGCCACAGAGCGCTGAAGATAAGCATGGCGGAAAATTTCATCCGCTCGGCAAACCCGCCAATCACCAGCGCCGGGGTAATCACCGCGAAGGTCATCTGAAACAGCATGAACAAGGATTCGGGAATCGTCCCCACCACGGAATCCCGATCAACATCGGCCATCATTACCTTGCTGAAATCACCGATAAAGGCGTTGCCATCGCCAAAAGCCAGACTGTAGGCAAACAGCAACCAGAGAATCGAGGAGACCCCGGCAATGGCAAAACACTGCATCAATACAGAGAGCACGTTCCGGGTTCGTACCAGACCGCCATAGAACAGGGCCAGTCCCGGCAACGTCATGAACAGCACCAGCGCAGTGGATGTCAATATCCACGCCGTATCAGCGCCATTCATGGTCCCTTCATCCGCCAACACCGCGCCGGGAAGAAACAACAGAATCCACAGCACACCCACAAAGTTCCACCTGGAATTTTGATACATTGCCCGCTCCACCTGCTTACAGTTATTTTTGTTTGACCTGCCTTTGCAACAAGATCCAGTCAGAATTACAGCGCCTCTTCTCCCGATTCTCCGGTACGAATACGTACCGCCTGCTGCAGCTCCAGGACAAAGATTTTTCCATCACCAATCTTACCGGTATTGGCAGAACGACTGATAGCATCTATCGTTCTCTCCACCAGGTCATCAGGGATAGCAACGTCGATTTTCACCTTGGGCAGAAAGTCCACCACATACTCCGCACCACGGTAGAGTTCAGTATGCCCTTTCTGGCGTCCGAAGCCCTTGACATCAGTCACGGTGATCCCCTGTACCCCGATATCAGAAAGCGCTTCGCGCACATCGTCGAGCTTGAAGGGTTTGATAATGGCCGTTATCAGTTTCATGGTTGTTATCCTCTGTGATTAGTACGCCGGAAAGAATAATATCACGCAACCGGCATGGCGCGCACCATAACGGTGCGACACCATGATTTTATGCCCGATAACGGATCGGATAAAAACAGTGCTACAAACCCGGCGCAGTTCCCGGTACAATTTCCCCCATGATAAAGACAGACTTCCTGGACAATCTCGTACGTCAAGTGATACAGACTCTGCCTGGCGGTGATGGCCAACTGACAAAGGATCTGGAAAAGAACCTGCGCGCGGCCATGCAGGGCGTGTTCAACCGCATGGATCTGGTAACCCGTGAAGAGTTTGAATTGCAGACTGAACTGCTGGCCCGTACCCGCACCAAGCTGGAGCAACTGGAACAACAGATAGCCGAACTGGAAGCACAGCTCAAAAACAGTAGCTGAAACCCGTATGCCGCTGGCCACAATCTACAGCCGGGCACAGGCAGGTATCGACGCGCCATCCGTAATAGTCGAGGTGCACCTCTCCAATGGTTTGCCCAGCCTGAGCATCGTCGGTCTCCCCGAAGCAGCGGTCAAGGAGAGCAAGGATCGGGTACGCGGTGCGATTCTGAACAGCCACTTCGAATTCCCGATGCAGCGCATCACCATCAACCTGGCTCCCGCCGATCTACCCAAGGAGGGGGGCCGTTTCGATCTGCCCATCGCCCTTGGCATCCTCGCCGCATCGGAGCAGATTCCGGTTCAGGCCCTGGAGAAATTCGAGTTTTTTGGCGAGCTTGCGTTAAGTGGAGAACTACGGCCGGTGCGTGGAATACTACCGGCAGCACTTCAGACGCATGCAGCGGGACGCATCCTTGTGGTACCGGAACAGAACGCTGAGGAAGCCGCACTGGTGGCCGGATTGAAGGTAGTGGCTGTGCGTCATCTACTTGAGATCTGTGCCCACTTCAATGGTAGCAAACCCCTCTCCGGCTACGCTGCACAGCTCGCTGGAACCCGCGCTGAA
>JAJRUX010000037.1 GCA_024277575.1 Gammaproteobacteria bacterium
CTGACGCCCTTCTGCACGAAAGCTCCACAGCTCCTGGTCGCTCAACCGGCGCAGATCCTTTTCCACTGAATCCATGGTGCCACGCCAGCGGGCCTTGCCGCAGGCGGCGGTCCACAGCTCGTCGGCAGCGGCGGAGTCCCAACTCGGTACATGGACACCGTTGGTGACATGGCCCACCGGCACCTCCAGCCGTGGCCAGCGGTGAAACAGCGGCTGGAAAATGCGCCGGCTCACCTCGCCATGCAGGCGGCTGACTCCGTTAACCGCCCCGGCGCCGCGCATGGCGAGCCAGGCCATGTTGAAAGGCTCTTCATCATCATCGGGATTGCGTCGCCCCAGGGCCAGGAGCGGCTTCAACTCCACTCCGAGTTCGGCCGCCATGTCATGAAAGTAGAGTCCGAACAGCGGTGGGCTGAAGCGATCGAAACCCGCCACCACCGGGGTATGGGTGGTAAACAGGTTCCCCGCCCGGGTGGCACGCAACGCCACCAGGAACGGCTGGCCGGTGCGCCGCATGAACTGCCGGGCGCGTTCGAGAATGGCGAAAGCGGCATGGCCTTCGTTCAGATGGCAGACGGGGCAGTCGATCCCCAGCGTCTCCAGCAGCCGCCAGCCGCCGATCCCGAGAACGATCTCCTGCTGCAGGCGCATCTCCTCGCCGCCACCATAGAGTTCGCTGGTGATGGCGCGATCGCCGGGATGGTTGAGCGGATCGTTGCTGTCCAGCAACAACAGGGTACGGCGTCCCACCCGTCCGCGCCAGGTGCGCAGCCGCAGCTTTCTGCCGGGCAGATCGATGGTGATGCGCACCCACTCCCCCTTGTCGTCACGCAGCGGCATCACCGGCAGCATGGTCGGGTCGTTGTAGGGGTAGAACTCGATCTGCTCGCCATTGGCGTTCAGCGCCTGGCGGAAATAGCCCTGCTGATAGAGCAGCCCCACACCAATCAGCGGCACATTCAGATCACAGGCGGTCTTCAGATAGTCCCCTGCCAGCACCCCAAGTCCACCCGAGTAGATGGGCAGCGATTCGCAGATCCCGAACTCCATGCAGAAATAGGCAATGTGGCCGGAAAACGATCCATCGATGTTTTTGGAGAACCAGGATTCGGCGCCGAAGTGGGCCTCGCGGGCTTCCAGCTGCTGCTGAAGTTTCTCCAGAAATGCTGCATCGGTGGACAGTTTCTGCAGCCGCTGATCGGAGACGGTGACCAGAATCAGCCAGGGATTCGCGGTCGCCTCCCAGAGTTTGGGCGCAACCCGCCGCCACAGGGAGTCGGCGCCGTGGTTCCAGCTCCAGCGCAGGTCCAGCGCCAGCGTCGCCAGTCCTTGCAGCGGTTCCGGCAGGGCGCGGGGGAAATAGTAATCGGTTTGCATTATCCGGCTCTCCCGGTATGTTCAATTCAGCACGGGAAACAGCCCCTTGAGGCCGTTGGCGATAAACTCAACCGCAATTGCCGCCAGTATCAGACCCATGATGCGGGTGGCTATGTTGATTCCGGTGGCACTGATATGATTTGCAATCCACGGGGCCAGGCGCAACACACTCCACACGACGAGGCTCAGCAGAAAAACACCCGCGGCAATCACCAGATGATGGGCAAAGGTATGCGATTGATGCGCCGCCAGGATCACCGCGCTGATAGCACCCGGCCCGGCCAGCAGCGGCATGGCCAGCGGCACCACCCCCACCGACTCCTTGTCGATGGACTCCTCGGCCTCTTCTTCCGTCTGCCGCACCCGGCTGGTTTTGGCGTGCAGCATGGCGATCGCCATCAGCAGGATCAGTATCCCTCCTCCTACCCGGAACGAGTCGATGGAGATACCAAAAAAACGCAGCAGCAGATCCCCCAGAAAGAGAGTAACCAGCAAAATGATCAGCACCGAAACGGCGACCTGGTTGATGGTCTTGCGGCGTTGCGAACTGTCGTCCCCTGCGGTCATGGTAATGAACAGCGGAACCGCCCCGAAAGGATTCACAATCGCCAGCAGGCCGACAAATATTTTTATGTATTCTGCATAATCAAGCATGATTCCGGTTTTCCTGATACTCCATCAGCAAGGATAGCTCACTGACAGAAATTCGCATTACCGGCCGCGCTCATTCCCGGGAAAACAGGCCAATGCTGAACAACAACTCCGCCATGATCACGCCAGCATAGATAAGGACCAGTTTTACCAGGCTGGCTGCATCGCTTTGCCAGAGATAGACCAGCAGCGCCACCAGCGACGCCGCGGAAAGCAGCAGACCGATCAGCGTTGTGAGCATCCCGATCCCGATCTGCTTGCGCAGACGAAAGGCGGAGAGGTTGATGGCGGCGAATACAGACAGAAAAGTGGCGCTTGCAAAAGAGGAGATCAAGGTCAAATCACTGGTGTTGACGAACACCAGGGTGATACCGGTGATGATCAGCAAGCTGACCCAGGGAATGTCGTTCTGCTTGCGCCGAAACCCAAACACCTGTGGCAAGGCCCGGCTGCCGGCCATCACACTGCCCAACCGTGCAGTGCCGAACATGGTGGCATTGATCGCCGAGGCGGTGGAAAACAGCGCCGCCAGACCGATCAGCAAAAAACCGGCTTCTCCCAGAAACGGTTTGGCCGCAACTGCCAGTGCATACTCTTTATAACGGATCACCTGTTCCGGCAGCAGATTGCCCACCGCCACCAGCGACACCGTAATATAGATGACGATGGTAATGGCAATGGAGCACATAATCGCCCGGGTCAGGTTGCGTTGCGGATCTTCCATTTCATTCACCGCGTTGGGAATCAGCTCGAATCCCTCGTAGGCAACAAAAATCAATGCCGCCGCCATCAGCACCGGCAGTTCACCTTGGTTGAACAACGGTAACAGGTGATCCTGCCTGATATTCACCAAGCCAATGACCGCAAACAGAAGAAGAATAAGTACCTTGGCTGTAACGATTAACAGTTCCGTGTTACCCGTTTCACGCACACCGTAGAGATTGATACCGAGAAACAGCAACAACACGAACGACTCCAGCAGATGATGCATGGCCGGGTTACCGTTCCCTCCCAGCATCGCTGTACCATAAACGCCAAAGGTAAAGGCATACAGACCCATGGTGCCAATATAGCCTGCCAGCAGTAACCAGCCGCCGATTCTGGCAATGCAATGAGGTTTGAAGGCCTTTTCCAGATAGGTAAAACTGCCGCCGTCAGAACGAAAGACCAGACCCAGCCGGGCGTAGGAATACCCCGTCAGCAGGGCTATCACCCCACCCAATGCGAATGCCATGGGAGCAGCATGACCGGCCTGGGCGATAGCGAGTCCCAACACGGAAAAAATGCCGCCGCCCACCATGCCCCCGACGCCCATGGCAATCATCTGTTTCAGATCGAGCCTGGCGGACGTTTTGTTCATGGGAGCACCTCAGGATTATTTTTCCATAAAAAAGGCAATGGTATCGCGAGACACCATTGCGCATTCTACATGGATTATTTGAACCATTTCACAACATGTTTCCAATACGACCCAATCTCCTTTTTTGCTTTTTCCAGTTCACCACCGGGATGATTCTCAGCTCCCAGTGACTCGATTAGCTTGTCGATTTTATGATGCAGATCACGCACCTCTTTTGCGCGACTCTCGCCAGTGATCTGCTCATATCTTTTCAAATCATCAGAGGCCAGCTTCAAGGTAGCGCGGGCAGCTGCACCTTTGCCTTCACCGAGCTCCAGCTCTGCCAGTTTGAGATTGTCCGCCGCTTCCAGCAGAGGCAATTCAATCTCGTCGAACTCGAATATCACCCCTTCACTCTGCAGCACTGCCAGGGCTGCATCCGCCGCTTCAGGTTTATCGCTATCCAACTCTGATTTAGCCAGAGCCAGCGCATCCCCAGCCAAAGCAACGTTCAGTTTCATGCTTGAGTGACGCCACATCGAAAACTCCCCCACTGAGGAAGAGACCCTTTTCTTGCCTTTCTTTGCGGCGTGTTTTCCCGGTTTCACTCTAGTACTCTTTCAAGGTAATAAATTAGGATTCAGCGTTCCTGTGGTGCTTCGCAGCAAGGCGCAGTGCGCAGGCAATGGCCGTCTCCCTTGTCAAGCGCTGCAACGCCGCTGCGAAGCACCACAGGAGCGCCCGAAGGGTTGGCCTGTCAGCGTCCATGGCCGCGTTGCGCCTCTTGGCAAGGACTAAGGCCATTCCCTGTGAGGCGCGCCTTGCCCTGAACGCTGACAGACC
>JAJRUX010000038.1 GCA_024277575.1 Gammaproteobacteria bacterium
ACGCTGGCCCAGTCACCAAACATGAGATGGGCGTTGGCAAACAGCGTACCTGATCCGATGGCCTCCCGCATGGCGCCCAGAACCACCAGTACCGCTGTAAAACCGGATCCCATGGCGAGTGCATCGATAACAGAAGGCAGGGGAGGGTTCTTTACCGCAAAGCTTTCGGCACGGCCGAGAATGGCGCAGTTGGTCACGATTAGCGGAATGAATATCCCCAGGATATTGAACAGGTCATGAAACCAGGCGTTCATAGCCAGCTCGATGGCGGTCACCAGCGAGGCGATGATCATCACAAAGGCCGGCAGACGAATCTCCGTTCGAACAATATTTCTGATCAAGGACACAATCAGGTTGGAGGCGATCAACACCAGCGTGGTAGCTATACCAAGCCCCAACCCGTTGACGGTGGTATTGGTAACTGCAAGCAGGGGGCAGAGGCCAAGAATCTGAACCAGAGCGACATTGTTGGACCAGAGTCCATTGCGGGTGATGTCGGCATATTGTTGGTTACTCATGTTTGATCTCCACAGGAGTTGAGTCTCGGACAAAGAGCTCCTTGCGGTGTAGTGAAAAATATTTCAGGGTTTTATAAACGGTTTTGACTACTGCCCTTGGTGTGATGGTAGCACCGGTAAACTGGTCAAATACACCTCCATCCCGTTTCACTGCCCAACCCTTCTCGTCAGGATTATTCAGACTGCGCCCGGTAAAGCCGTGGATCCAGTCAGAGCGCTGCTCATCAATGGCATCCCCAAGCCCCGGGGTCTCTCGGTGCGATACCACCCGCACGCCTGCGAGAGTTCCATCCTGGTTCACAGCAACCAGCAGGGTAATGGCCCCGTTGTATCCATCCGGTGCGATCACCAGAAAGACCGCTGCTTCCGGCCTGCCCATCCGGCGAGCCCGATAAACAGTAACCGGATATCTGCGCGGAGCAAGCTCCGGATCGGTTATCCGGATGGTATCGCTGACCATATCATTATCATAGCGATCAGGAGGAATCAGCACATTCAGCCGCTTGAGCAGCGCCTCCCGGTGGTTGGTGGCAATCTGCTCCGCGGTTACTTCGTATGTGATAGCGACCAGTGTAGCTCCAATCAGCCCGAACAGGGCAAGCAGGATAGCGCTGGTCAGTACCTTTTTAAGCATCCCTGTCCCCGTGACCGTAAACCCGCGGCTTGGTGTAGTGATCAATGGTGGGAGCGGCCATGTTCATCAGCAGCACGGCAAAAGCAACGCCATCCGGAAAACCGCCCCAGCTGCGGATAACATAGATCAGAATACCGATTCCGGCTCCATACCAAAGCCTCCCAGTATTGGAGGTTGCTGCTGTCACTGGATCGGTGGCGATAAAAAATGCCCCAAGAATTGCAGCACCGCTGAACAGATGAAATAGTGGTGACGGGCTGTGCTCCGGATCCAGCAGATAGAACAACAATGAGATGGCAAACAGGCTGCCCAGCAGGGCAACGGGAATATGCCAATTTATAATCCGCCGGTAAATCATCCACAGCCCGCCAGCCAACAGCAGCAGATTGATCCAGATCCAGCCCTTGCCGCCGACGAAGCTGAATACCGGCTGGGCCGCCATGATTTCAGAAGTGCTCTGGCCAAGCCCCAGCCGGGTTTTCATCACATCCAGCGGTGTGGCGGATGTCAACGCATCAATGGTGAGATTGGCGGGGAGGATGCCGGAAAAAATATAGTTCAGGGTGGCACTGAAATCCAGAGAGTGCCCGGCAAGCTGGGCCGGAAGCGACCAGAGGGTCAGTTCACGCGGAAAGGAGACCAGCAGGACTACATAGCCGATCATGGCCGGGTTGAAGGGGTTGAAACCAAGCCCGCCATACAGATGTTTGGCGACAATAATGGCGAAGGCCACGCCAATGGTGGTCAACCACCAGGGGGCGAGGGGTGGCAGTGCGAATACCAGCAACAGGGCGGTGAGTATGGCGCTGCCATCAGTAATGGTCGGAAACAGGGGACGACCGCGCAGCGCCAGCATGGCTGCTTCGCAGACCAGCGCCACCCCCACCGCCAGCAGAATATTGATAATCACGCCCCAGCCGAACAGCCACGCATAGGCAGCGGCGGCTGGCAACAGAGCCAGGATGACTCTGAACATCATCCCCTGGGTGCTGTAAGGGGGATTGTGAATATGGGGTGAGCTGAGTGCCTTTTTAAACATCTTCCGGCTTTGCTCCCTGTTTGCTGGCCCTGGCCCGCTCTACCGCAGCCTGGATGGCAGCCTTCTTGTTTTCATCTGTGGTGCCCGGTTTCTTGCGGGCGTGGCGGGCGGCGCGCTCTGCCTTTTCACGGGCCAGACGCTGTTCCCGGTGCTCGTGCCGTTCACGGGCAATATCCGCCTTGCGCTTCTGCTCCTGCTGACTGCGGATTTCACTTTTTGCAAACCGGTAGTAGTGCACCAGCGGGATGTTGCTGGGGCAGACATAGGCGCAGCAGCCGCACTCGATGCAGTCGAACAGATCATACTCCTGTATCTTGTCGAAATCACTTGCTCGGGAATGCCAGTACATCTGCTGAGGCAGCAGGGAAACCGGGCAGGCATCGGCGCAGTTACCGCAGCGGATACAGGGCAGGACGGCGGGATGCTGCTCCATCTCGCCACGTTTTACAGTGAGAAGGCAGTTGCCGGTCTTGACCAGCGGCACCTCATGGTTTGCCAGGGCGATTCCCATCATCGGGCCACCCATGATTACCTCCTGCAGAGAGCTGAAATCGGTCCCACATCTGGCGAGCAGCTCCATCACCGGCGTACCGATCAGAACCTCAAGATTGCGAGGCTCGGCGACGGCGCCGCCGGTGATGGTGACGATGCGGGACAGCAGGGGTTCCCCGTGTTCGACAGCGCGGCAAACCGCTGCCGCCGTGGCTACATTGTGGCACACCACACCAACCTGAACCGGCAGACCGCCACTGGGCACCTCCTGTCCGGTTACTGTCTGGATAAGCTGTTTTTCGCCCCCGGCCGGATAGCGGGCCGGTATCATCACGATCTCGATGTTGTCAGCGTCAGATCCAATCGTCTGTAGCGCTTTCTGCAAGGTGCGTTCGGCCTCGGGTTTGTTGTCTTCAATGGCAATGATGCAGTGCTGCGCCTGGACAGCGTGGCGAATGATCAGTAGTCCGTGCAGGATCTCTTCGGCCCGTTCACGCATCAGCATATCGTCGCAGGTGATATAGGGTTCACACTCTGCACCATTTAAAATCAGGGTCTTGATGGTTTTGCCAGGATTGAGCTTGATAAAGGCGGGAAAACCGGCACCACCCAGCCCGACAATACCCGCCTGCCGTATCTTCTCGCGGATGACGGCCGGTTCCAGCTGCCGGTAATCGGTTTTCCGTTCCCGGTCTGCCCAGGTGTCCCTGCCATCTGTTTCGATGATGATGCAGGGGGCCGACAACCCCGATGGGTGTGGAACAGGATGTTCTTCGATGGCCACAATAGTACCCGAACTGCCGGCATGCAGCGGCGCACTGACGAATCCGCCCGGCTCGGCAATCATCTGCCCCTTCAATACCTTGTCCCCCACGGCAACAACCGGCTCGGCGGGTGCGCCAAGATGCTGGGACAGCGGGACAACCAGCCGTTTCGGCAACGGCGCCGCCTCAACCGGCCGGGTGGTGGACTCCTGCTTGTGTCCGGGCAGATCAACGCCGCCATGAAAAGACCAGAGTTTCATGGGGTATCTCCATTTTCCGTTTTGGGTAACGGCCACTTCCAATGGGTAATGTCCTCCTTTACGGGCACCATGCTGATTACATCCACCGGGCAGGGTTCAACACACAGCTCGCACCCGGTGCACTCCTCGGCAATGACCGTATGCATCTGTTTGGGCGCACCCAGAATGGCATCCACCGGGCAGGCCTTGATGCATAGGGTACAACCGATACAGTCAGATTCGTCAATAAAAGCCACCATGGGTGGCTTCTCTTCACCGCGCTCCGGGTCGAGCGGTTTGGGCTCCCGGCCCAGCAGATCCGCCAGCGACTGAATGACCTGTTCCCCGCCAGGCGGGCACTGATTGATATCCGCATCCCCGGAGGCGATGGCCTCGGCGTAGGGGCGGCAGCCGGGATAGCCACACTGGCCGCACTGGGTCTGCGGCAGGATGGCATCGATCTGATCCACAACCGGATCGCCCTCCACCTTGAAGCGTATCGAGGAGTAGCCCAGCAAAAGCCCGAAGACGAGCGCCAGCAGGGTAAGGGCCAGTGCCGCACTCAGCATCTTCGTCCTAACCCTTTACCAGCCCGGAAAAGCCGATAAAGGCCAGGGACATCAGGCCCGCGGTAACCAGGGCAATGGCCGGGCCGCGAAAAGCCGTGGGAACATCCGATACTTCGATGCGCTCCCGCATGGCGGCAAACATCACCAGTACCAGCGAAAATCCGGCGGCGGCCCCGAATCCATACAGGGCGGACTGTACAAAATTGTGATCCGCCTGCACGTTGAGCAGGGCGACGCCAAGCACAGCGCAGTTGGTGGTGATCAGCGGCAGAAAGATTCCCAGCACCCGATAGAGGAGTGGGCTGGTTTTGTGTACCACCATCTCGGTGAACTGCACCACCACAGCAATGACCAGAATAAAGGCGATAGTGCGCAGGTACTCTATGCCCAGCGGGGATAGCAAGTACTCATTGACAAGGTAACTGCAAATGGAGGAGAGCGTCAGCACAAAGGTTGTTGCCAGCCCCATGCCGATGGCTGTCTCCAGCTTTTTGGATACCCCCAGAAACGGGCACAGGCCAAGAAACTTCACCAGGACAAAGTTGTTGACCAGGATGGTGCTGATGAGAATTAGCGCGTACTCTGTCATAGAGAGAATGATACCAGATTGTTTTTGTCAGGTATTGCCCCGGAAACAAGAATAACCGGCTTCAAGAGCCTGCTATTCCAGCCCGTGCCCAAAGCCCTGAATGCGGCGCATATTATCGCCGGGTTAATATCGGCAAAGGAATGATATTACTCAATACCGGATCACTTGACCCGCATCCCCGGCTCGGCTCCTTCGTCGGGTGAGAGCAGGAACAGTTCCCCTCCTCCGGAGCCGGCGGCCAGCACCATCCCCTCCGAGACACCGAAGCGCATCTTGCGAGGCGCCAGGTTGGCCACCATCACCGTCAACCGCCCCTCCAGCTGTTCCGGTGCATAGGCGGATTTGATACCGGCGAACACATTGCGGGTCTCTCCGCCCAGGTCGAGCGTGAGCTGCAACAGTTTATCTGCACCCACTACATGCTCGGCCCTGGTGATTCTGGCGATACGCAGATCCAGTCTGGCAAAGTCGCTGAACTGAATCTGCTCTGCAATGGGCTCTCCTGCGGCATCACCCCGGGGGTTCTGTTCAGCGGCAGTGGTCTGAGCAGCGCCTTCCAGAATGGCATCGACGGCGCTCTGCTCCACCCGGGTCAACAGGGGCTTGAAGGGGTTTATCTTCTGCCCCAGCAGCGGTTTTTTCACCGCATCCCAGGTCAACTCCCCGCCGTTGAGGAACTGTTCGGCATCGGCAGCCAGTTTGGGCAGTACCGGTTTTATCCAGGCGATGAGCACCCGGAACAGGTTGATCCCCTGGGTGCAGACCGCCTGCACCTCAGCCTCTCGCCCTGCCTCCTTGATGGCCACCCAGGGCTTTTTCTCGTCGATGTATTGATTGGCAACATCGGCCAGCGCCATAATCTCGCGCATGGCATGGCCGTACTCCCGTTTTTCGTACAGGGAGGCAATCTCCTCGCCGGAGCGGATGAAGCTTGCATGGAGATCGCTGTCGGGCAGGGTATCGGTCAATCTTCC
>JAJRUX010000039.1 GCA_024277575.1 Gammaproteobacteria bacterium
CCTCAATCTTGTTGTCAATGATACCGATCTGGATGGCAGTAGTGATATTCGTAAAGATAGTATTACGATCACCAGTGGGCCAGAGAATGGTAGCGTGACTGTAAATAGTGATGGTACTGTGAACTATAAGTCCAAGGCGGACTATAGGGGGCCAGACAGCTTCAAATACACTATAAAGGATGCTGCCGGGGAGATTTCCAATGAGGCAATAGTAACCGTAAGGGTAGCTGGTACTATGGAAGCCGCCACTGTTAATCGCCGACCCGGGACATCAGGTTTTTGCTCAATGATAGCGGTTGATACCTTTGTTGAAGGTGCCTTGTCTGCTACTGATCCGGATGGAAATGACGCTGAACTCAGGTTCTATGTTAAAAAACAGGGGTTGAAAGGTAGTGCGTGGCTTTCGGTAGATGGCCGCTTTACCTATGAACCCTATCCCGGGGCACATGGAACGGATACCTTCACCTATCAGGTTGTTGATCCGATTGGAGCGAAGAGTACTGGTACAGTCAAGGTTATTATCGGTAATACGCGTATAATGCCTCTAGGGGACGTTATTACCATCGGTGATGCAAATAGTCCTGATCAAGGCGGTTTTCGGGCTATACTACGCGACTTGCTGATAAAAGATGGCTATGCAATAGAATTTGTTGGTAGTCAGTCTACTCCTCCCAATCGGCATGAAGGTCACTCTGGATCAGAGGTAATTACCGACTATGTGGCTGCACGGATTTCCGGCTGGCTGATGGACAATCCGGCCGATGTGATTTTGCTGCATATCGGCAGCCAGGATTTTGCCGCAGGAGGGGATGCGGCCGTGAGTGAGGCGCAACTTGATAATATTCTTGCCGCAATAACAGAGGCAGATCCGGAGACAACCGTACTGCTGGCCAGAATTATCGATCAGTTTCCAGCCAACCCGGAAATTCGCCTGTTCAACAATCGCATTGCAGAGAAAGAGCAGAGCAGCAAGGTAATTGTTGTCGATCAGTACAGCGTGCTGAACTATCCTGATGACCTGGTTGATGCGCTGCACCCCAACGCGGCGGGTTATTCTAAAATGGCAGCAACTTGGCACTCCGCCTTGCGGGGAGTGTTGGACAAGTGCCCCTGATATCTCTGGTTTAGCTTGTATGGTCAATTTAGTAAAGATTTTTATTTAATGGACGATATGCTCTTGATGTAATGCCCATGATGTTTACGAGGATTAATATTTCCCTGATAAATTTGTTGTAAAAGGGGAAAATTCACGGGTTTTCAATGCCTTGTTAGTGTCTGTTTATATAGACGGGTGTTGGAGATAAAGGTAAAATTCAGCGATTGGAGTAAATGGGGGGAGATGCGCAAGCCATTGTTATTCGGAACCGGATTGCTGCTCTGTCTGGTGCTGTATGTTGCGGGGACAGCTTCGGCGGTCGCACACGAGGTGGATTCAGCCTCGGGTAATTGTGACTGTATTGGGTCTCAGCAAGAGGTTAAGCGTTCCGAGCGGGCTGGTTCAAAGTCAGCTGGAGCTGGCTTGAGGAGCGTGCTGCCCAGAAAGTATCCCCGGCGCACAGATATTCCCGAGGCTTTATTGATAGTTATGTTGGCATTGATTGGCGTTGTTGTTATTGCTCGCCGGGATGTCTCCGGGAGAGAACGAAGTGTGCTCCCTGAAAAAGGATTGAAGACTGAGAGGTAACGAAAACAATGATAGACACAGCAAAATGGCTTGGTGAAAGGATGTGCGCGGTGATGCAAGGTGCGATGATACTGCTATTGCTCTCCTTGCCCTTGACAGGAATGGCTGAAGATGCAGGCGTTGATAATGTGCCTGGTTCGGTTCCGGAATATCGTATCGGTCCGGAAGATGTGCTCGAAATCTTTGTCTGGAAAGAGCCGGATCTGCAACGAGAAGTGCTGGTTCGGCCGGACGGAGGCATTTCATTCCCGTTAGCAGGTGATTTGGAAGCCGCTGGCAGAACTCCTGTTGAGGTCCAGGAAGAGTTGACCCGGCGCCTGCAAAAATACATTCCTGATGCTGTAGTTACTGTTACAGTTACAAAAGTCGCAGGATATCGAATATTCGTTGTCGGTAAAGTGACCAAGCCGGGCCAGTTTGTTGTTGGACGCTATGTGAACGTGCTGCAAGCCCTTACGCTGGCAGGGGGGTTAACCCCCTATGCCTCTGAAAACAAAATAAAAATCGTGCGAAAAAAGGGGGATGGCGAGATTACTTTCCCGTTCCATTATTCGCAAGTCAAAAAAGGCAACAATCTGGAAGAGAATATTCTCCTGCAAAGTGGCGATGTTGTTGTTGTACCCTAGGAGGCAGGCTATCGGACTCGGGTAATTGCGGTGTGCCGGAAGGGGGAGCGGTGCAAATTTCCCCTTTTTTCGTACCATCGGTTCGCTATGCGCTTCAAATTTGTGAAAATTTGCATTGTATTCTCTCCAGCGCAATAGATTATTCTAAGTCTGACGGCTCCTAGTACTCTTTCAAGGTAATAAATCAGGATTCAGTTGGTCTGTCAGCGTTCAGGGCAAGGCGCGCCTCACAGGGAATGGCCTTAGTCCTTGCCAAGAGGCGCAACGCGGCCATGGACGCTGACAGGCCAACCCTTCGGGC
>JAJRUX010000040.1 GCA_024277575.1 Gammaproteobacteria bacterium
AGGAACAGGGTGCCGCCATCTGCAGCTTTAAACAGTCCCTCCTTGTCACTGGTTGCGCCGGTAAAGCTGCCCTTTTTGTGACCAAAAAATTCACTTTCCACCAGCTCGGCAGGGATAGCGCCGCAGTTGACGGGAATGAACGGTTGGTCGCTGCGTGGCCCTTGTCTGTGGATCATATGTGCGACCAGTTCCTTGCCGGTACCCGATTCACCCCGTATGAAAACTGGCGCCTGACTGCGGGATACTTTTTCCACTGCACCGCGTAGTGAACACATGGCATTGGAGTCTCCCAACAGAATATGGCGGGTGCGCCGTTCACGGGGAGTCCGCGGCGAAATGCGCAGGGCGCTGCTGATCTGATTGCGCAGCATCTGCAGATCCACCGGCTTGGAGAGAAAGTCGAAGGCGCCAGCCTTGAGTGCCTCAATGGCCAGCTCCATGTTGCCGTGGGCGGTGATCACAGCCACCGGAAGTGCGGGATGTTTTTCCCTGATCTGTTTGAGCAGTTCCAGACCATTTCCATCCGGTAGCTTCATGTCGGTGAGACAGAGATCGAACTCATGCTGTTTCAACAGGAGATGTGCCTCGGCCAGGGTGGTTGCTGCATGGGTATCTATCTCCATGCCGGACAGGGTGAGCTCCAGCAGCTCGCAGATGTCCGGTTCATCGTCGATGATCAGTGCGAGCGGTCGCGTCATGTGTTTGGTCCTGTTTGCATTGTGCACCACAGAGGCTGCGAAGAGTGTGGCTCAACTATTTTTCTTGTAACTTTTTTCACCATGAAGAACATGAAGGGCATAAACGTTTTTTGCCCGGTATGGCTGACAGGTGGATTCGTGCAAGCCGGGGCCTGGTGTCGGGCCAATATCGATGGTTGCATCAGTGTCTCGATGTGCTGATTCACTATATCTCTTCAAACCTTTATGTCCTTCATGTTCTTCATGGTGTTAAGCGATTTCTTGCGTCTTTGGGTGAGCAGTCATCTATTTCTCTGCGTCTCCGTGGTGAATCCCGAAGCGGGGAAGCTGATGCGGAAGCAGGCGCCACCACCAGCGCTGGTTCGATACTGGATATTGGCCCGATTTGCGCTGCACAATTCGCGTACAATATAGAGTCCCAGGCCGGTTCCCTTGCTATCTGTGGTAAAAAAGGGTTCGAAGATCTGTTGCTCCAGTTCCGCTTTGATGCCGGGACCGTTGTCACTGATTTCCAGAAAATGGGTACTGCTGTCAGGCGTGGTGGCGCCGTACAGTTTTATCTCCGGCCGGTTGGTGCAGGCGTGAACACTGTTCTGGCACAGGTTCCAGATTACCTGGTGCAGCTGATCGGGGTCGAAGGTAATCTCCATGTCGGGTGGCGTGATTTCTGTGTGAATCGTGATGTTCTGTTTATCGGCTATTTCCCGAAATTCTGAAACCATTGCTTCCAGCCAGGGTTTCAGACGGATGGTGCGGCTGTTGGCGGGTTTTCCCCGTCCCAGCTGCAGGATGTTCTCGATAATTGTGTTTACCCGTCCGGCATGGGTTCGGATGATCTCCCCCAGGCGTTGATCTGCTTCGTTCTGTCGTGGTGATTCGGCCAGCAGTTGGCCTGCGTGGCTGATGGCGCCGATGGGGTTGCGGATTTCATGGGCGATGCTGGCGGTGAGCCGGCCCAGTGAGGCCAGTTTCATCTGTTGTACCTGTTGTGCCAGCGCAGTGCTGTCCTCCAGGTAGATTATGATGCAGCCATCAGGACCGTTCCCCAGCGGCACCAGGCGGGTGAGCAGTTGCCGGTTGTGGAGCAGAATGGGGTCGGTTGATGCGCCATGTTGCAAAAGCTGCTCTGCAAGCTCCGGGATGATATCCGATAGTGTTTGAGGGTGTTTCTCCATCGAACCCTGAAGCATTGTGACGGCTGCATGATTCATCTGGTGGATTTGGCCGCCTGCATCCACCACGATGATGCCGGACTGCATCTGCTGAATGATATGCTCGTTGAGCTGGGTGAGATCGGCCAGTTCACTGCTCTGTTTTTTAATGTGCTGTTCGCTTTCGCGTAACCGTTGTGCCAGCAATGAGGCGAGCAGGGCGGTGGCAAAAAAGATGGTGCCGGAGAGTCCGGCCTGAAAGTAGTTGGCGGTAAAGGCGTGGCGGGCGTGGGCGTAAAGCTCTTCCCCCAGCAGGGCCAGGGCGGCGATGGCCGCAAACATGGCGGCAATGCGGCCCGGCATGATGACGCCGGTCAGCGCCAGAGGAAGGATCAGCAGCATGCCGAGGCCACTGGATACGCCACCGCTGGCGTGGATGAGCAGAGTGATGGCAGCTATGTCCACGGCTATCTGCAGGTAGAGGCGGTTGCTCAGTGTGGGTTGGCGGGGCAGGATAAACAGTGCGCCACTGAACAGCAGCCAGACAGTGCAGGTGTAGAGCGCCAGTCCGGGATCGTGGTGCCCATAGGGAACATATCTGCTGCCGAAGGTAAGCAACAGCAGGAGCAGGGTGGCGAGAACAAACCGGTAGCGGTTGAGCAGGTTCAGCAGACGCCAGTTGCGGGACTCCGATCGGTTGCCGGGTGTGGACTGGTCGGTAATGAAATCAGTGATGGTGTTCGGATTCGTCATCATGTTGCGGAGATGCCGGTTGACCCGGGATACGATGGGATTCGCTGGCCCATTCCCCCAGATCGATAAGTTTGCAGCGCTCGCTGCAGAATGGACGCCAGGGTTCCTCTTTGCTCCAGGGAATTTTTTTGCCACAGGTGGGACATTTTACGGTTTTGGTCATTGGCCTGTTTCCTTTTGACCTGAATCCGTGGGTTCATGACGGCGCATAGCACAAGCTCTTGATTCCACAGCGGTTCAAAAAATGCCCGCTTAACCTAAGGGTGAAGTCAGGATTTTTTGACTCCACCGTGAAATCAATATCTTGCGCTCTGCATCCGCCCTGAGCCCACGGATTCAGGTTTGATAAAATCGATGCAGCCGTGCTACCTGCTGCTTGAGATCAGTCAGACTGCCCTCGTTGAGAATAACATCATCGGCAGCAGCAAGTCGTTTGCTGCGTTCCATTTGGGTTGCGATAATCCGCTCCACCTCTTCTCTATCGATGCCGCTGCGTTGCGTTGCCCGTGCGACCTGCAGAGCAGGTGGTGCATCCACAACCAGGATACGGTTTACCTCGCCGCTCCAGCCGGACTCCAGCAGCAGCGGGATCTCCACAATGCAGTAAGGAGTATCAAGTTGCCGGATTTGCCGTTGCATTTTGGTGTGGATCAGTGGGTGTAGAATCTGTTCCAGTTTGCATCGTTCAGCGGGGTCACTGAATATTTCCGCACGCAGCTGTGTGCGATTCAGAGTGCCGTCCGCGTTGAGGATCTGTTTGCCAAAACAGGTGATGATCTGCCGCAGCCCCGGCTGACCCGGCTCGACCAGATCGCGGGCGATGGTATCGGTGTCGATGACTGGTACGCCGAGTTCCGAGAAGTAACCTGCCACGGTACTCTTCCCGCTGCCGATTCCCCCGGTCAGGCCGATGACAACGGGGCAGTTGTCAGGGGGCAGGAGGGAGGGGGGATCTGCGGATTTTGGTTTGTCTGAGCTGTTCTGCACGGCTTGGTTGCTCTATTCTGTTCCCTGATGGCTAATCTCTTCACTCAATCCAGTTCAGGTAGGTATTGGTAATGCTGTCTCCCCACATCAGCGCAATCCACCCTGCTGCGGCCAGGTAGGGGCCAAAAGGGATGGGTATGTCCCGCTGATGGCGGCGCAGCATGATCAGGGTGATACCAACGATGCTTCCCACCAGTGATGAGAGGATAATGATCAGCGGGATGGCTTGCCACCCCAGCCAGGCACCGAACAGGGCGAGCAGCTTGAAATCACCGTAGCCCATTCCCTCCTTGCCGGTAACAAGTTTAAACAGGATATAGACACTCCACAGGGAGAGATATCCCACCATGGCGCCGACAATGGCGCTTCCGGGATCGGTGAAGATGCCAAACAGGCTCAGCCCCAGTCACAGCCATAACAGGGGGAGGGTAATGTCATCCGGCAGCAGTTGGTGTTCCAGGTCGATGAATATCAGTGGAATCAGTGCCCAGGTAAGCAGCAGTGCAGCAACTGTCTGCCAGCTGAAGCCAAAGTGCCAGGCCACCAGCGCAGAGAGCAGGGCGGTTAGCGCCTCTATCAGCGGGTAACGGACAGAGATGGGCTGACCGCACTCCTTGCAACGTCCGCGCAGGAAGAGATAGCTGATGACGGGGATGTTTTCCCATGCGCTGATGGCATGGTTGCAGCCCGGGCAGCGAGAGCGGGGGGTGTTGAGGTTGTAGGGCTTCAGATCATCATCGTCGGGTGTTGTGCCCTGGAGTTCATGACACTGCAAACGCCAGTCGCGCATCATCATCCTGGGCAGACGGTGAATAACGACATTAATGAAACTGCCGATGATCAGACCCAGCAGGGCAGATGTGGTTACCTGCAGCAGCGGGCTTCCTGCGAGAAAATCCATTATTTCCATAGTCTATCTTGTTACCCGCCGACGACGCTACCCATCTGGAATATCGGCATATACATGGCAATCACCAGTCCGCCAATCAGGGTACCGAGAACGGCCATGATGATAGGTTCCATCAGGCTGCTCAGGGCATCGATGGCATCATTCACCTGCTCTTCAAAAAAGTCGGCCACTTTGGCCAACATGCTGTCCAGGGAGCCGGCTTCTTCACCGATGGCGGTCATCTGGATTACCATGTTGGGGAACAGTTCGGTTTCCCGCATGGCGGTGTTGAGCGGCTGGCCGGTGGCTACCTGGTCACGCATTTCCAGCACGGCCTTGGCGTAGACAACATTGCCCACCGCTCCGGATACGGATGACATGGCCTCAACCAGCGGCACGCCGGCGCCGAACATGGTGGACATGGTGCGTGCGAAACGGGCCATGGCGCCCTTGGTAAAGATACTGCCAAAGATTGGCAGTTTTAGCGACAACCGGCTCATCCCGGCGCGCAGGGCGGGGGATTTTTTATAAATCCGGATGAACAGATAGACACCCACGATAATCCCGCCCAGTATTGCCCAGCCCCAGGTTTGCAGGAATTCGGACATGGCGATAACAATCCGAGTTGGCAGTGGCAGTTCGGCGCCAAAACTTCCAAACAGTTCAGCGAAGGCAGGAACCACGAAGATCATCAGAATGACGGTAATAATAACGGCAATGGCGATAACGGCGATGGGATAGAACATCGCCTTTTTGATTTTGGACTTGATGCTCTCCATCCGCTCCTTGTATTCGGCGATGTTTTTCAGCAGGATATCCAGTGCTCCGGATTGTTCGCCCACATTCACCAGATTGCAAAACAGTTCATCGAAGTGTTCGGGAAATCGCCCCATCGCGGCGGCCAGCGGGGTGCCCCCGCCAACATCATTTTTTATAGACACAATCATTTCGCGCATGGTGGGTTTTTCAATACCAGCGGCGATGATCTCCAGGGCTGAAACCAGGGGTACGCCGGAGTTGATCATGGTTGCAAGCTGGCGGCTGAATACGGCAATGTCACCGGCGTTGGGTTTGTTGAACAGCTTGTCCAGAACCGAGTTGGGTTTTTTCTTTATCTTGCCGGGGATAATGCCGCGGCGGCGCAGTTCGGCTTTTACTACAGCGCTGTTTTCGGCCTCCATTACACCGTTGGCCTTGTTGCCTTTTTTGTCTTTTCCTTCCCAGAGGAAATGTTCTATCTTGATCGTCTGTTCTGCCATGGTTAGTTACTCTTTGGTTACCCGGTTGACCTCTTCGAGACTGGTTTCACCCAATATGACTTTTTTCAGTCCGGCGCCACGCAGATCGGGGATGTTTTCGGAACGGGCCTGATCGGCAATCTGCATTGCATCGCCACCCTTCATGATCAGACGTCCCATCGCTTCTGATATCGGCATAATCTGGAAAATACCTAAACGGCCCTTGTAGCCGTTGTTGCATTTATCACATCCGACTGGGCGGTAAACAGTTATGTCGTCTATCTGGTCTTCGCTGAAACCTTCCTTCAGGAGAGCCTCACGTGGCAGATCTTCGGGTTCCTTGCAGTGTTCGCACAGCCGCCGCACCAGGCGCTGGGCGATGATCAGGGAGATGGTTGAGGCGATGTTGTAGCTTGCCACTCCCATGTTCAGCAGGCGGGTGAGGGTTTTGGGGGCATCGTTGGTATGCAGGGTGGAGAGTACCAGATGGCCGGTCTGGGCTGCCTTGATGCCGATCTCCGCTGTTTCAAGATCACGGATTTCACCCACCATGATGATGTCCGGATCCTGGCGCAGAAACGAGCGCAGGGCGCTGGCAAAAGTCAGGCCGGTTTTGGTGTTGATGTTGACCTGGTTGATTCCCGGCATGTTGATTTCGGCCGGGTCTTCTGCGGTACAAATGTTGGTGTCTTCCGTGTTGAGTATGTTCAGGGCGGTATAGAGCGTGGCGGTTTTACCGCTACCGGTGGGACCGGTTACCAGTACCATTCCGTTGGGCTGCCGGATGGCAGCGGTGAACAGCTCTTTTTGTTCTTCATCAAAGCCAAGCGAATCGATCCCCAGGTGGGAGGCCATGGGATCCAGCACACGCATGACCACCTTTTCCCCGAACAGGGTGGGACAGGTGCTGACGCGGAAATCGACGGCCCGTTTCTTGGACAGCTTGAGTTTGATTCGTCCATCCTGGGGAATTCGGCGTTCCGAGACATCCAGTTGAGCCATTACCTTGATGCGGGCGGTCAGGCGGCTACCCAGGTTGACCGGTGGATGGGCGACCTCCTGCAGGATACCATCGAGGCGCACACGTACCCGGTAACTGGTCTCATAGGGTTCGAAATGGATATCCGATGCACCGCGTTTGATGGCGTCCAGCATGATTTTGTTGACGAAGCGAACGACGGGGGTATCGTTGATATCCGCGTCAGTGTCTTCCTGCATGTTCTGATCGGATTCCGCCTCTGTTTCCAGTTCCGACAGGTCATCATCATCCAGATCGCCCAGGCTGTTGTCGGCTCCATCCAGTGTCTTGCCGATAATGACCTGCAGGATGTCATGTGCAGTCAGTACCGGTTCAATGTTGAGGCCAGTGTGGAATTTGATCTCATCCAGTGCTTGCAGGTTGGTTGGATCGGCCACTGCAACAAACAGTCGGCCGCCCCGTTTGTAGAGGGGTAACACATTATGACGCTGAATAAGATCCGGACTGACCAGGTTGACAACATCCGGTTCCAGTTCTGTGGTGGTGATATTAAAGAGCGGGACTCCGAACTCTTGAGAGGCAGCTACTGCGATCCCGTATCCATCAAGGGTTTTGTCGGTCAGCAGGTGAGATATGTAAGAGACGCCGTTTTCAACCGATTCCAGGTAGGTAGTGCGGGCTTTTTCCTCGTCCAGCACACCATTGGTAACCAGTCGGCGCGCCAGGCCGCTGAGGGTGACGGACTCTTTTTCCATTGCTGCATTCATACTCTGTTATGTCGGCTCTGAAGCAGAAAACTTGAATGGTTTCAATATTGCGGGAAACAAGGACAGAGAATAAAAATAGTTGATGACAATGGTGAAAATGCCGGTATCTCGTTACATGCTGCCGGCATTTCCTTCTGGAAAAGGGTTGGACAGATGGGTCTGGGGGATCTGTTGGCGATCTGACAGTTATGGTCCGGACAGGGAGAATGTTACACTGCTGTCCGATACACTCGTTGCGGTAATTTTATAACTGGTTTTTATGTCACCGGAGTCGCCCGCTGCGATTGTGTAGGTGAAATTATTGGTGCCTCCGGAGTCCGGTCTTGGTGTCCAGTTGAGGCCGCTTGTTCCTTTGTCTGTGGTGTATGTGCCATTTTCGATATAGTACTCTTCCAGAGTAAGCTGCAGACCATTGAGGTTGTTCCAGCCTTCTGTCCTCTGGGCTGTTTTCACATAGCCGGTATAGGCAGGCACTGCAATAGTGGTAACTATCGCCAGTATTGCAACTACGATCATGAGCTCGATCAGGGTAAAACCTTTTGCTGGAGAAGGGTTATTCATGTGTGCCACTTGGTTGTCAGTCGATAAATACTCTTTCTTATATCAAGACAAATTGCTATCCGTCCTGCACCTTACGTTGTTATCGGCCGGGATGACAGGGTGCTTTAATCCGGGTTTAATCCTCATCGGCGTGTTGCTTGCTGCAGTAGTAACGCTTTCCTTTTCTGATGGCCTCCTGTTTGGGGATATGTAACCCACAACGGGCGCATTCGACCATGGTGTCTAGATTATTGCTGTTCCGGCGTGAGGCTGTGATCTGGACTTTGTTGCGGTAGTTTCTCACTATGCGGACAAGTAACCAGATAACAATAAAGATGGCGAGAAGGCGAAGTATATTCATATCATGATTGGGTATTGTGCTATTGAATTTTTTCCAGTCAGTAGGTAGTGTGCCACACTTTCATACGCCAACAACAAGGAAAACAGTATGTCCGCGCTAATCTGTGGCTCATTCGCTTATGACACCATTATGGTGTTCCATGATAAATTCAAAAACCATATTCTGCCGGACAAGGTGCATATTCTGAATGTCTCCTTTCTGGTTCCCGATATGCGCCGGGAGTTTGGTGGCTGTGCTGGAAATATCGCCTATAACCTGAAACTTCTGGGAGTTGATCCGGTGCCGATGGCTACTGTGGGTGATGATTTTGGCTCCTATGCAGAGTGGTTTGAGCGCTGTGGAATCGAGCAAGCCCATATCAAGGTTATCCCCGGAAGTTTTACCGGCCAGGCCTTCATTACCACTGATATGGATGACAATCAGATTACCGCTTTTCATCCTGGAGCCATGAGCATGGCCCATGAAAACCGGGTTACTGATGCCCAGGGAATCAGGATTGGTATCGTATCACCGGATGGGCGGGACGGGATGATTGAACATGCTGCCCAGTTTGCCGAGGCTGATATTCCCTTTATCTTTGATCCCGGTCAGGGCATGCCCATGTTTGATGGCGATGATCTGCTGCGTTTTGTCGAGCAGGCCAGCTGGGTGGCGCTGAATGATTATGAATCGCAACTGTTGCAGGAGCGCACCGGAAAAACGGTCGAGCAACTGGCCGGCATGGTACAGGCCATCGTGGTGACGCGCGGTGCGGAAGGATCGTTAGTCTATGCTGACGGAACCTGTACCGAGATTCCCGCTGCCGGCATTTTGGCGGCGGTGGATCCCACCGGCTGTGGAGATGCCTATCGTGCCGGTTTGCTGTTCGGGCTTGTCAATGATCTGGACTGGCCTACCACTGGCCGGGTTGCCGCGCTGATGGGGGCGATAAAGGTCGAACACCATGGCACCCAGAACCACAGCTTTGCCATGGATGAGTTTACCGAGCGGTTCAAGGAGAATTTTGGTTATTCCCTGCTTTAGAAGTACCCTTCAACAGTCTTGTTAATAAAATCTGGGTTCGCCGAGTGGCCGGGTCTTAAAGCGCCGGTGGGCCCAGAGGTACTGCTCTGGAACTGGCTGGATCTGCTCTTCTATGAGCTGATTGATGCGTGTTGCATCCTGCAGTTCATCACCGGATGGAAAACTGCTCAGGGGGGGAGAGATGGTTATCTGATACCCTTTTCCTTCCGGCAGGCGTCGATAACTGATTGGCAACACAAGCGCCCCTGACAGTTTGGCGAGACGTGCGGTGATGGTGAGAGTGGTGGCCGGCATTCCCATGAAGGGAGCGAAAACAGCATGTCTGCGGCCGAAATCCTGATCCGGGGCGTACCAGCAGATCCGGTTGTTTTTCAGTGCTCGAACCATGGCGCGTAGATCGCGACTGTCGATGATGCCTTGGTAATACTTTTCCCGATAGTAGCGCATGAGCGCCTCAAAGAGCGGGTTTTTTGCCTTTTTTACCAGGATTTGAAAGGGTAGCTGCATGGCCAGCATGCGACCACAGAGCAGCATGCAGGTAAAGTGTCCGCCCAGCAGAATAATCCCCTTTTGATCTTCCCGTGCTTTCTGTAAGTGCTCCATGCCGTCAATTTGGAACAATGGCTTGAGCCGCTGCTCATCTCCCCACCAGCTAAACATGGTTTCAAACACGGCGATTCCCGAGCTGCGCATATTTTCTTTTACCAACTGTTGTTGCTGCTGTCCGGAGAGTTGGGGGAAGGCCAGTGCTATGTTTTTCTCCACAATTCGGCGCCGGCGTGGCAGCAGGTATCGGCTCAGATCGCCCAGTCCCGCTCCCAGTTTCAGCTGCCACGGGTAAGGGAGCATCACCAGCAGCCTGAACAGGCCAAGGAGCAGCCAGGTGGGCCAGTAACGGGGGGTAAGAAAGCGCCACGGGTTAAAGGTCGAATTGGAATGTTGCATCTGATTCGGTAAAGTGCGGTATGTATCGCGTTATCTTATCTCACTTTATGCGCTAATGTGTGGATTGGCGGTGAAAGGACTATCAGGATTATGGATGTAAGGGTTTTGGGTTCCAGTGGAGGGGTAGGTACCGGCAAAGGCACCACGTCATTATTGGTGGATGATGATATTCTGATTGATGCAGGTACGGGCGTGGCGCAGCTCTCGATTGATGAACTAAGCCGTCTCCGTCACGTTTTTCTTACCCATTCCCACCTGGATCACATCGCCTATCTGCCGCTTTTGGGCGATACAGTGTTTGGTCTTATTCCCGAATCTATCAGAGTTTACGCCTTGCCGGAGACGCTGGATGCGTTACGACGTCATATTTTTAACGATACCATCTGGCCCGATTTCACTCGTATTCCCAACAAGCATGAACCGGTTTTCAGGTTTCAGCCGCTGCTGCCGGGAGAAACACTGCGGTTGGAATCCCGCAGCGTCGAGGCAATTTCTGTCAATCACACGGTTCCCTGTATGGGGTACCGGGTGGCAAGTGACAGTGGTGCGTTTGCCATAAGTGGGGATACCACCTCCAATGACAGTTTCTGGGAGGCATTGAATGCGCATCCTGATCTGGAACTGTTGCTGGTGGAGACTGCATTCAGCAACAAGGATGAAGATTTGGCCCATCTTGCCCGCCACTACTGCCCAAAGCTGCTTGCGGCTGATTTGTGCAAATTGCGCCATCGTCCCCGCATTTACATTATTCACGCCAAACCGGGTGAGGAGTCCGCTATTTTGAGAGAGTGCAGGGAGCTGCTTGCGGAGAGGGATGTTTCCGGTTTGGCCGGTGGGGCGCATTTCACGTTATAATCCATCCGGCCGGAAGGTAGTGAACTCTTTCATAGATACAAAATCTCAAACTGTGAGTTCGGAACTTGTTCATCTCTATTTTGTATCGACTTGAGGCACTCCATGTTTGACAATCTCAGCGAACGTCTGGCACGCACCCTGAAAAATCTGCGCGGGCAGGGGCGGCTTACCGAAGACAATATCAAGGACACGCTGCGCGAAGTGCGCATGGCCCTGCTGGAGGCGGATGTGGCCTTGCCGGTGGTTCGTGATTTCATCGGCCGGATCCGCGAGCGTGCTGTGGGCAAGGAGGTGATGACCAGTCTCTCCCCGGGACAGGCCTTGATCAAGGTGGTCAAGGAGGAGCTGATCCATGTCATGGGCGAGGCCAATGAGGAACTCAACCTGGCCGCGCAGCCCCCCGCTGTCATTCTCATGGCCGGCCTGCAAGGCTCCGGCAAGACCACCACCACCGGCAAGCTGGCACGCTGGCTCAGGGAGCGGCAGAACAAATCGGTCATGGTGGTCAGTGCCGACGTATACCGGCCCGCCGCCATCAAGCAGCTGGAGACGGTTGCCTCCCAGGTTGGAGCGGAGTTTTTCCCCAGCGAGGCCAGTCAGGAACCGGTGGCGATCGCCCGTGCCGCCCTGCAGCAGGCGCGTACCCGTTTTGTTGATGTTTTGATTGTTGATACGGCCGGCCGTCTGCATGTGGATGCAGAGATGATGGACGAGGTCAAACGCCTGCACAAGGAGTTGAACCCGGTAGAGACCCTGTTTGTGGTGGACAGCATGACCGGCCAGGATGCAGCCAATACTGCCCGGGCGTTCAACGAGCAGCTGGCCCTGACGGGCGTTATCCTTACCAAAACAGATGGTGATGCCCGTGGTGGTGCGGCTCTCTCCATCCGGCAGATTACCGGCAAGCCAATCAAGTTTCTCGGTGTTGGCGAGAAAAATACCGCACTGGAGCCGTTTCATCCCGAGCGTGTTGCCTCCCGTATTCTCGGCATGGGTGACGTTCTCAGCCTGATCGAAGAGGTTGAGCACAAGGTCGACAAGGCCGAAGCGGAAAAGCTGGCGCGAAAAATCAAAAAAGGCAAGGGTTTTGACCTGGAGGATTTTCGCACCCAGCTGCAGCAGATGAAAAAAATGGGTGGTATCGGTGGCATGCTGGACAAGCTGCCCGGCATGGGCAACCTGCCGGCAGGCGTCAAGGACAAGGTAAATGACGGAGACATGGCGCGTCTCGAAGCAATCATAAACTCCATGACAGCCCGGGAGCGGCAGCGTCCCGAGCTCATTAAAGGCTCGCGCAAGCGGCGTATCGCCAACGGTTCGGGAACCCGGGTTCAGGATGTCAACCGCCTGCTCAAACAGTTCAAGCAGATGCAAAAGATGATGAAGAAGATGTCCGGTGGCGGCATGGCAAAAATGATGCGTGGCATGAAAGGCCGTATGCCACCAGGTATGCCGTTTTGACGGTAAGCAGGCTGTTTTTGATTATTGCAACAAAACTGCGTACAATTACCCGTTTAACCTTGGTCGCTGTTTATGGCGGCCGATAACAGAGTTTAACTGGAGAGAAAACGGGCAATGGTAACCATTCGCATGTCTCGTGGGGGTGCAAAGAAGCGTCCTTTTTATCATGTTGTTGTCACTGACAGCCGCAATCGCCGTGACGGTCGCTACATTGAGCGCCTTGGTTTTTTCAATCCTGTCGCCAGGGGTAACGAAGAGACGTTGCGGCTTGATATGGAACGTATCAACTACTGGTTGTCACAGGGTGCCAAAACTTCCGAGCGCGTTGCCAGGCTGATCAAGCAGCAGCCGGCTGATCAGACAGCCGCCGGGTAAGAATTTTTGCGGTGCATCCGGTTGGGTGATGTTGGGTAGCAGTGCAGCGTGACCAAAAGATAGTTGTTGGCCGGATAGCCGGATTGTATGGTGTTCGCGGCTGGGTCAAGGTTTATTCCTGGACCGGGCCGCGGGAAGCGATAGTCGCCTATTCGCCTTGGCAGGTGAAGCTCGCTGGCGGTTGGCGCGAGATGCGAGTGGCGGAAGGACGCAGGCAGGGCAAGGGTGTTGTTGCCCGTCTGGAAGGCTGCGATGACCGCGACGTGGCTGCTGCCCTGATGGGAGCCGATATTGCTGTTTTCCGCTCCCAGCTGCCCGAAACAGCGGCAGGTGAATACTACTGGGCCGATCTGGTGGGTCTGAAGGTGGTTACCCTCGACGGCACAGAGCTGGGTGTGGTCGAGAGTTTGATGGAGACCGGCGCCAATGATGTGCTGGTGGTCCGGGGAGAAAGGGAGCGGCTGATCCCCTGCCTTGTCGGGGATGTGGTTGAGGATATTGATCTCGAACACCGGCTGATGCGGGTGGATTGGGATCCGGAGTTTTAGGCCGAATGCGGTTTGATGTTATTACGCTGTTTACGGGCATGTTTGATGCCATAACCGGATACGGAATAACCGGCAGGGCGGTGCAGTCCGGCCTGCTGCAGCTGGAGACCTGGAATCCGCGCGACTATACACACGACAGACATCGCACGGTAGATGACCGCCCCTATGGTGGTGGCCCCGGGATGTTGATGTTGCTGCAGCCGCTGCGGGCGGCCATACGGGCGGCGCGGGAGAAAGACTCAACACCGGCCCGGGTTGTCTATATGTCTCCCCAGGGGCAGCGCCTTGAACAGGCGGGCCTTGAGTGGTTGGCACGGCAGGAGCGTATCATTCTGCTTGCCGGCCGTTACGAAGGGGTTGATGAACGCCTGATTCAGACCGAAGTGGATGACGAGCTGTCCCTCGGCGACTATGTGCTGAGCGGTGGTGAGCTGGCGGCTATGGTGGTAATCGACGGTGTGACCCGTCTGTTGCCGGGGGCGTTGGGCCATCGGGAGTCGGCACAGCAGGACTCATTCGCACAGGGGTTGCTGGATTGTCCGCACTACACCCGGCCGGAGCAGATAGATGGGCAGCGGGTACCCGGGGTACTGCTCAGTGGCGACCACCAGGCAATCAGCCGCTGGCGGGAGAAGCAGGCATTGGGGCGAACCTGGCGGCGGCGCCCCGATCTGCTTGAGAAACTGAATTTGAGTGAACAGCAGAGCGCCTTGTTGCAGGAGTATATTTGCGAGCAACAGGGTGGTGAAAATTTAATTGAACTTGTCTCGGGAGAGAACGATGAGCAACATCATTGACCAGTTGGAAGCGGAACAGATGAATCGCCAAGTGCCGGAGTTTGGTCCTGGCGATACCATCGTCGTGCAGGTAAAGGTGAAGGAGGGCAACCGCGAGCGTCTGCAGGCGTTTGAGGGTGTTGTGATTGCCAAGCGCAATCGTGGCCTGAATTCGGCTTTTACGGTACGCAAGATTTCGCATGGTGAAGGGGTGGAGCGCGTGTTCCAGACCTACAGCCCGGCGGTTGCCGAAATTACTGTTAAACGCCGTGGTGATGTGCGCCGTGCCAAGCTCTATTACCTGCGCGAGCGTCGGGGCAAGGCTGCACGTATCAAGGAGAAGCTGGTTGCCGCCAGTAGTGCGGCTGCCAAGGCGGAGAAAAAGGCGGCAGCCAAGACGAAGCCTGCTGCACCAGCCGCTGCCGCTGATGACTTGACCCGCATTGAGGGTATCGGGCCAAAAATTTCGGGGTTACTCAACGACGCGGGCTTTACCAGTTTTGCCGACCTTGCTGCCGCAAACCCGGAAAAGATCCGGGAGATTCTGGCAGAAGCCGGTGGTGCCTTTGCCTCTCATGATCCGGAAACCTGGCCGAAGCAGGCTGAAATGGCGCGTGATGGCAAATGGGATGAGCTGAAAATCTGGCAGGATGAACTGGATGGTGGCCGCGAAAAATCCTGATATCGCTGCCGATGAACGTCACCTGCAACACGGCTCCCGCGTTTCTGCGCGGGAGCCGTTTTTGATTGTGGCGGAGTAACGGGGTTGGTTGGCTATCAGGCTGTTATCGAGGCACCATTCTCGCAGCCCCCTTGCCTGCTGGGGATTCGGATTGACGGTGAATCCCTTACCGGGATTGACTATATTTTCTCGGGTTCTGAACCGTTTCCCCCTTGTACGCCACTGGCCAAAGAGGTAGTCGCCCAACTGGACAGCTACTTCGATGATGCGGGATACAGCTTTGATCTGCCTGTCGAGTTGCAGGGTACAGCGTTTCAACGTCGCGTCTGGCAGGCCCTGGTCTCCATTCCCGTCAGCAAAACAAGCACCTACGGTGCGATTGCTCAACGGTTGACCAGCAGTCCGCGTGCTGTCGGCAATGCCTGCCGATCCAATCCGCTGCCTGTCATCGTACCGTGTCACCGTGTCGTATCCGCTTCCGGACTTGGGGGTTACGCCGGTCATACCTCCGGGCGGAACATGTCCATTAAACGCTGGTTACTGGCGCATGAAGCTCACTGAAACGGACCACACCTAGATTGAGGCTTTTCTCGATGCGATGTGGATGGAGCGGGGTTTGAGCGCCAATACCCTGTCTGCCTATCGAAATGATCTGCAAGGATTGGCCCGCTGGCTGCATGAAGGTCATCGCTGCTCTCTGCTGGAGGCCAGCCGGG
>JAJRUX010000041.1 GCA_024277575.1 Gammaproteobacteria bacterium
CCCAACGTGACCGCCGATGCGGCGGCGCTGTGCCTCAAATCCGGCAATGCGGCCATCCTGCGCGGTGGTTCCGAGGCGATTCACTCCAACCGGGCGATTGCGGGCTGTATTCACAGTGGGCTGGAACAGGCCGGTCTGCCGCTGGATGTGGTGCAGGTGGTGGACAGCACCGATCGGGCGGCAGTGGGTGAGTTGATAACCATGCAGGAGTACGTCGATGTCATCGTGCCGCGTGGCGGCAAGGGGCTGATTGAACGGGTCAGCCAGGATGCCCGGGTGCCGGTGATCAAGCATTTGCACGGGGTGTGCCACGTCTATATCGATGCGGCAGCGGATCGTGACAAGGCCATCCGGGTGGCCTTCAATGCCAAGACCCAGCGCTACGGCACCTGCAACACCATGGAGACCCTGCTGGTGGCGGAGGGGATCGCCGCTGATCTGCTGCCGGAGCTGGCGCAAATGTACCGGGAGAAGGGGGTGGAACTGCGCGGCTGCGAGGCTACCCGCCGTCTGCTGCCCGATATCGCCGCCGCCATCGAGGAGGACTGGGAGACTGAATATCTGGCGCCCATCCTCTCCATCCGCACCGTGGCGGATCTGGATGCGGCCATGGAGCATATCCACCGTTACGGCTCCGGCCACACCGAGTCTATCATTACCGAAGAGTTCAGCCGCGCCCGGCGCTTTCTCAACGAGGTGGATGCCAGCTCGGTGATGGTCAACGCCTCCACCCGCTTCGCCGACGGCTTCGAATACGGGCTGGGCGCCGAGATCGGCATCAGCACCGACAAGATTCATGTGCGTGGCCCGGTGGGGCTGGAGGGGCTTACCTCGCAGAAATATATCGTCATCGGTGACGGGCATATCCGCACGTGATCGGGATCTTTGGCGGCACCTTTGACCCTGTCCATATCGGCCATCTGCGTCCGGCGCTGGAGCTGTTCGAGATCCTGCAACTGGAGGAACTGCGGCTGATTCCGGCCGGAATTCCGCCTCATCGCCGCGCGCCGCGCGCCAGCTGCGCCCAGCGCCTGCTGATGCTGCGCAAGGCGATTGCCGGACAGCCGGGCTTCGTGCTGGATGAGCGTGAAATCAAGCGCACCGGCCCCTCCTATATGGTGGATACCCTGGGCGAGTTGCGCGCGGAGCTGGGAGAGCAGCGACCGCTCTGTCTGCTGCTGGGGATGGATGCCTTTCTGGGATTGAGCAGCTGGCACCGCTGGCAGGAGATTCCCCGGCTGGCTCATCTGGTGGTATCCCATCGCCCCGGCTGGCTGCCCGAGCATCTCGACGATCACGGCGGTCCGCTGGCGGAGCTGGCCGACAGCTGTCTGGTGACCGATCCCCGTGAACTGACCTGCAATCCGGCCGGCCTGATCTTCATGCAGCCGGTGACCCAGCTCGACATATCTTCCACACGTATCCGTGCCCTGATCAGAGAGGGGCGGAATCCACGTTATCTGCTACCCGATGAGATATGGAACTATATCCAGGAGCAACAGCTATACCAATGAAACCAGAGAATGACATGACCGCTGAACAGCTGTGTGAACTTGTTGTCGAAGCACTGGAGGATCTCAAGGCCAGGGATATCAAGGTACTGGATGTGCGCGGCAAAAGCAGCATTACCGATATGATGGTGGTAGCCAGCGGCACCTCGGATCGTCAGGTCAGGGCGCTTGCGGACAGCGTTATAGAGAAAGCCAAGCAGCACAATATTCAGCCACTTGGAGTGGAAGGTCAGCAGGCCAGTGAGTGGATCGTGGTGGACCTGGTGGATGTGGTGGTGCATGTCATGCTGCCCCAGGTCAGGGATTTCTATAATCTGGAAAAACTGTGGGATACCAATGCACCGGAATAGCGGTTGCCGGCAACGATGAATATTCATCTTCTGGCCGTCGGAACCCGCATGCCGAACTGGGTGCAACAGGGATATGGTGAATATGCCCGCCGCCTGCCGCCGGAGTGCCGTCTGCAACTGGTGGAAATTCCCGCAGGCAAACGGGGCAAGGGGGCGGATCTGTCCCGCTTGATGAAGCAGGAGGGAGAGCGCATGTGCGCCGCCATCCCCAAGGGCGCACTGGTGATCGCGCTGGAACTGCGCGGCGAGGCGTGGGATACACCGCAACTGGCGCAGAAGCTCAAAGGCTGGCTGCAGGGGGGACGGGATGTGGCGCTGCTGGTGGGTGGCCCGGAAGGGCTGGCGGCGGAGTGTCTTGCCCGTGCGGATGGCATCTGGTCGCTGTCATCTCTTACCCTGCCGCACCCGCTGGTGCGCATCGTGGTGGCGGAGCAGCTGTACCGCAGCTGGTCGATTCTGCAACGCCACCCTTATCACCGCTGACAATAACCTGACCGGTAAAGACAATACTATGCGCGAAGAACTGCTGATCAATGTAACCCCCCGCGAAACCCGCGTTGCAGTGGTGGAAAACGGCGTGTTGCAGGAGATATACATTGAACGCGCCAGCCGCCGCGGTCTGGTCGGGAATATCTACAAGGGCCGGGTGTGCCGGGTATTGCCGGGAATGCAGGCCGCATTTCTGGAGGTTGGTCTGGAGCGCACGGCTTTCCTGCATGAGCGGGATATTTTTCAGAAAGAGAACGGTGAAGGCCAGGATGAGGCCGATAGAAACAACTCCATTGGCGAACTGCTGCGTGAAGGGCAGAGCGTTCTGGTACAGGTAATCAAGGATCCGCTGGGAAGCAAGGGCGCCCGCCTCAGCACCAATATCTCCATTCCGGCGCGCAACCTGGTCTATATGCCGGGTAATGACCATGTTGGTATCTCGCAGCGCATTACCGATGAAGACGAACGCGAGCGGCTGAAAGAGTTGGTACAGAGCTGCGCACAAGGATTTGGTCCGGGGGGGTATATCGTCCGGACGGTGGCTGAAGGGGTAGGGGAGGATGAGATCTGCGCCGACATGGCGTTTCTGCACAAGCTGTGGGATGCCATCCGGGAGCGCAACGAGAGCGAGCCTGCCGGGGTATTAATCCATGAGGATATGCCGCTCGCCATGCGGATTATGCGCGATCTGGCGGGTGTGGAGTTGGAGAAAATACGCATCGATTCGCGGGAAACCTATCAAAAGGTAACCAAATTTGCAGCCAAATTCATTCCGGAACTGGCGCCACGCATCGAGTATTATCCCGGGGAGCGGCCGATTTTCGATCTCTATGGTGTGGAGGACGAAATTCAGCGGGCGCTGGAGCGGAAGGTGGAGCTGAAATCGGGTGGTTACCTGATAATCGATCAGACCGAAGCGATGACCACCATTGACGTGAATACCGGCGCGTTTGTTGGGCACCGCAACCTGGAAGAGACCATATTCAAGACCAACCTGGAAGCAACCCAGACCATCGCCCGCCAGCTGCGGCTGCGCAATCTTGGCGGTATCATCATCATTGATTTTATCGATATGGACAGCCCGGAGCATCGCAGCCAGGTGCTGCAGGCGCTGGAGAAAGTGCTTGCTCGCGATCATGCCCGAACCAGCGTGACCGAAGTTTCTGTTCTGGGACTGGTGGAGATGACGCGCAAGCGAACCCGCGAGAGCCTGGAGCATGTGCTTTGTGAAGAGTGTCCCACCTGTCACGGGCGAGGATCGCTGAAGACGGCAGAGACGGTCTGTTACGATATTTTCCGGGAAATCATGCGTGAAGCGCGCCAGTTTGACGCCCAGCGGTTCATGGTACTGGCTTCGCAGGAGGTGGTGGATTTGCTGCTGGACGAAGAGTCCACCAGCGTGGCGGATCTGGAGTCCTTTATCGGCAAGCCGGTAGTGTTTCAGGTGGAGTCACTTTATACCCAGGAGCAATTTGACGTTGTTTTGACGTGAAACGGATTTGGAAAAAAATTAATTTTTTTAGCAGTATCTTCAACCTGTTGTTCATGAGTCATCCAGACCGAGCCGAAACATGAGTTTGCTGCGTACGCTGATCAAGCGCCTGCTGGCTCTGTTCTGGGTGAGTTTTGTCGTACTGGTTATTGTCGGTGCAATTTCACTAACCGCCGCCCGGGTGGTGTTCTCTAATGCGGAGGAGTACCGGGAACAGGTGACCTCCTGGCTGAGCGAGCGCCTTCAACAGCCGGTCAAGGTAAAAGCGCTGGATGCCGAAATGCAGGGACTGCAGCCAACACTGTTGTTCAAAAATGTCCAGCTGTTGGATCAGCAAGGGAAACAGACGTTGCTACAGTTTCAGGAGTTCCGGGTTGGTATCGACCTGTGGAAATCGCTGTGGCATCGCAAGATTATGCTAGGCCTGTTTACTGTGGTCGGGGCGGATCTTTCAATCAAACGGAACCCGGAGGGAGTGGTCGGCATAAAAGGGCTGGCGCTGACCCGGCCCGCCGACCAAGCGGAATCTGCAGATACCGCCGCAGCGGGAAAGTGGATTTTTTCCCAACCACACCTGATCATTCGCGACAGTACCGTCTATTGGCTGGATCAACGCCAGGATGAACAGCTCCTGCGTTTTGACATCGCTAAAATCGAGCTGCGCAACCAGGGCGAGCGCCACCAGTTGGAGGGGGTTGCCACACTGCCTTCGGGATTGGGCGAAACCGTTCGTATTGCGGCGGATTTTACCGGTTCCGGAGAGATGCTTCATGACTGGGAAGGGGAGTTCTATCTCAACGGACTGGGGATAAAGCTGACGCCGTTGCTGGAGCAGGCCGGGCTGAAGCAGGCAAAGAGTGGTGCCGGGCAGCTTGATATGGAGCTGTGGGGTCAGTGGAAAAACGGGCGTCTGACCCGCCTGCAAGGCGAGAGTGGCGTGCGTGATCTCGAGCTGGTATCGGCTGCCGGAGATGCCCGTTTTCAACTGGATCTGGCGAATGGTCAGTTTCATTGGCAAAGGGATGAGCAGGGGTGGGAACTGGATATCTCCCGCTTGCGGATTGTGCGGGGTGAGGCTTGGCCTGATACCCGTCTGCGCCTGGTTTCCAGGAAGACGGAGCAATATTTACAGCAGTATGAGGCTCAGCTGAGTTTTCTGCGTCTCGGCGATATTGCCGATCTGCTGTTGTTTGGAGATAGCCTGCCGGCAGAGCTGCGCAAGGCGGTTCAGGTGATGCGCCCGCACGGGGATTTGTCTGATCTGCGAATTGATTATCGACCAGAGGCCTCCCCATCACAACGTTTCTCTGTCTCCGGCCGGGTGCATGAGCTGCGCCTGACGCCGTGGAAAAAGCTGCCTGGCGTGGAGGGAGTGAGCGGTATTCTGTGGGCGGATGCTGAGTCCGGTGCTATCCGTCTGGCGAGCGGTCAGGGGCAGGTCAATTTCCCCCGTCTGGCCCGTAACCCCTGGACCTTTGAGCAGCTGGACGGCACGGTGAGCTGGCAAAAAATTGCCGGTTCCTGGTATCTCTCCGGCCAGAAACTGGTACTGGACAACAAGGATATCCAGGCGGTAGCAGAGCTGGATGTCGTGGTGCCCGGTGCAGGTGCGCCGCCCTTCCTTGATCTTCAAGTGGCATTCAGAAACGGTGATGTAGCCCATGCGTCCCGTTACTATCCTGTTGCCATCATGTCAAAAAAACTGGTCAGCTGGCTGGATCGCTCTCTGCTCGATGGAGATGTGACTGAAGGCAAGCTGATTCTTCACGGCCGGTTAAAGAAGGGGCTGTTCCCCTACAGAAAAGGGCAGGGAGTGTTCGAAGTGGGTTTCAAGGTCCGCAAGGTGCGGCTTGATTACCTCAAGGGCTGGCCGGGGATTCGTTCATTGAGAGCGAATGTGGTGTTCCACGGTGCGGGTATGACTATTGATGCTCATTCGGGCCGGATTATGGATGCTCGCATCAACGGGACTCATGTAAGTATCCCAGATTACCGGGACAAGATGCTGACTGTACTGGGTCAGGCAGAGGGTGATGCCGGACAGATGTTGCGTTTTCTGCGCAAAATTCCTGTTGCAGCCGGAGCCGATCCGGCATTGGCGCGGATGAGTGTGGCGGGCAAAGCGACCCTGGGCCTGTATGTTGGTGTTCCATTCAGCCATCATCCTGTGGACTATCGGGGAACAGTGACTCTGGCTGATAACAGTTTTCAGTACCAGTTTGGCTCCGGTTATCTGGAAGCGACCAACATCAGTGGCCGGGTGCAGTTTGACAGAGAGGGCTACCGGGCTGAGTCGGTCGAGGCCTTTATTTTTGATCGCCCCGCCCGGATTGATGTGGTTACCCGATCCAGGGGTGATCAGGTGACTACCCGGCTTGCGATTGATGGCCGGGTCCTGCCATCCCCGCTGGCCCGGCAGTTGCGTCTGCCGCTGCTTGAACAACTGGATGGCGAGAGTGAGTTCAGGGCGGAACTGGATCTGAATTATCACCGAAAACAGCCTGGCTTGACGTTGGGGTTGCGTCTGGACTCATCGTTGCAGGGGGTTACCTCCCGGCTTCCGGCGCCATTGAACAAGATGGACTCCTCGGCCCGGCCGTTGCATATCGACTGGAATGATGTCAGCAACCAAATCCGGTTCAGTTACGGACAGGGACTGAATGGTATTGTTGCCCTGACTGCAGCCGATAGCAGAGGTCAGCTGGAGCGTGGGCATATCCATTTTGGTTCGGATAAGGTTCAGCTACCGGTGGCATCGGTGTTGCGGGTAACCGGGCGGTTGGAAGGTTTTCCTGCGGGGGAGTGGGTGCAACTGCTGCCCAAACAGTCATCCTCTGTCAAAAACAGGGCGTTGACTGGGCTGCATGTGGAGTTGGATCTGGACCGTTTGTACCTGCTCTCCACCAGGGATGAGAACAAAAACAGTGAGGGGATTCATCACCATTTTGATCCTCGTTACCTGCCCGCGCTTGTGGTGAATATTCAGCAGCTGAAATACCAGCAACTGGATCTGGGACAGGTGGCATTCACGGCCAGTGCAGGAGCGCATGGGATGGAGATACGGGAACTGCTGTTGACTGCTCCCTATATGAGCCTTCAGGGTAAGGCGGACTGGCTGGCTGCGGGAAATCAACAGGTTCGCGCTGATCTTGTTTTGACGGCGCCACGAACAAACGAGATGCTCAAGTCCCTTGGACTTTCTCCAATGTTGCATGCCGAAAGCTTGCTGGCAGAGGGTAAACTGGACTGGCCTGGTTCCCCGATGGACTTTGATTTGCAGACGTTAAACGGCAAGATAAAACTGGATATTGGCAGTGGACGGATTGAGAGCGTTGAACCGGGGGCGGGCCGTCTGTTCGGCCTGTTCAGTCTACAGGCTCTGCCACGGCGGCTGACTCTGGATTTCCGGGATCTGTTTGGCAAGGGGTTCCGCTTTGACCGGATCAAGGGAGAGATACGCCTGGGTGACGGCAACGCCACAACCCATGACCTGTTGCTCGAAGGACCTACCGCCCGGATTGCGGTCAGCGGTCGCACTGGTTATGTGGCCAGAGACTATGATCAGCACATCCTGGTGATACCGGGAGATGGCTCCAATCTTTTTGTTGCCGGGGCATTAGCTTGGGGACCCCAGGCTGGTGCCCTGATCTGGATGGCAGAGAAGCTGTTACGATTGGATAAAGTGGCTCAGTATGTCTATCACGTTACCGGTAGCTGGGAAAAGCCGGTAATAACTCGCGGCGGGGAAAAACATCGCAATGCTCCCCCTGGAGCCGAGTGATGTGATACTCTGGCGCGGCGCAAATATTGTTCCCGATTATCTGATTCTGAAAAAATAACTGATTGATTCGACCATGAGTAAAATTGCAGCGATTCAAATGGCCTCCGGACCCAATGTGAGTGCCAATCTTATTGAGGCCGGTCGCCTGATAACCGCAGCAGTGGATGCTGGCGCACGGATGGTGGTGTTGCCGGAGAACTTCGCCGTTATGGGGATGACTGAACAGGATAAGGTCGACCTTTGCGAACGGGAAGGGGACGGACCCATTCAGGAGTTCCTGTCCCGGCAGGCGGCCCGGCATGAGCTGTGGATTGTGGGTGGAACCATTCCGCTTGAGGCCACAGTTGCCGACAAGATACGGGCTGCTTGCCTGGTCTATGACGCCACCGGCAGGCAGGTGGCGCGTTATGACAAAATTCACCTGTTTGATGTGGCGCTCAGGGAGAGCGGGGAGGAGTACAACGAATCGGCGACCATTGAGTCCGGTGAGGAACTGGTAGTGCTGGATACCCCCTTCGGCCGGCTGGGTCTGGCGGTCTGTTACGATCTTCGTTTCCCCGAACTTTTTCGCAATCTGGCTGAACAGGGTGCAGAGCTGATTGCGCTGCCTGCCGCATTTACCGCGATTACCGGCAAGGCGCACTGGGAGGTGCTGGTTAGGGCGCGGGCCATTGAGAATCTCTGTTATGTAATAGCATCGGCCCAGGGTGGTTATCACATCAATGGTCGTCATACCCACGGTGATAGCATGATAGTCGATCCCTGGGGCATCGTGCTGGACCATCTGCCCAGTGGCTCGGGTATTGTGGTGGCAGATATTGATTGTGAGCAGTTGCAAAACAGGCGCCGTACTTTTCCGGCTCTTGAACACCGGCGTCTGCCTTGTCGTCTGTCATGAGCAGTGCTCTGGCCACTGCGCAGAGCCTGCTGCTGAGTCCCGGCGGGATTGGGGAGAAGGAGCTGCAAACGGTGCTCGATCGGATCATGATTCACAGCGTGGATAGCGCCGATCTCTATTTCCAGTCCAGTCGGCAGGAGTCGTGGGTGCTGGAAGACGGCATCGTCAAGGAGGGAAACTACAACATCGAGCAGGGTGTCGGGGTTCGGGCTATCAGCGGTGAAAAGACCGGTTTTGCCTACTCTGACGAGATTGTTCTGCCTGCCCTGGAGCAGACCGCAACGGCCGCAAGGGCCATTGCCCGAAGTGGTGGTGCCGGGCGGGTACAAGCTTGGAACAAGGGGGCAGGACATGAGCTCTATGCACCGATAGATCCACTTGACACCCTTTCTGCCCAGGACAAGGTGGACCTGCTGTACCGGCTGGATGCCGAAGCGCGCCGCCAGGATCCCAGAATATCTCATGTGATTATCAGTCTTGCGGCAGAGCATGAGGTGATTCTGGTCGCGGCCAGTGATGGTACTCTGGCGGCGGATATCCGGCCTCTGGTGCGGCTCAATGTGAATGTGGTTGCCGAGCAGAATGGCCGTCGCGAGCAGGGCTCGGCGGGCGGTGGTGGCCGGACAGGCTATGGATATTTTCTGGAGCAGGACAGGGGGCTGGAGTACGTCCACAAGGCGGTACAACAGGCGCTGGTAAATCTTCAGGCGGAAGAGGCTCCCGCCGGTACCATGCAGGTTGTGCTGGGGCCAGGGTGGCCCGGCGTGTTGCTGCATGAAGCGATCGGGCATGGTCTGGAGGGGGACTTTAATCGCAAGGGCAGCTCAGCCTTTTCCGGACGTATTGGTGAACAGGTTGCCTCCACGCAGTGTACCGTGGTGGACGATGGAACGCTGGCCCGGCGGCGCGGTTCTCTCAATATCGACGATGAAGGTACCCCCACTCAACAGACCGTATTGATCGAAAACGGTATTCTCAAAAACTACATGCAGGACAAGCTTAATGCCCGCCTGATGGGGGTGGAGCCGACCGGAAACGGGCGTCGTGAATCCTATGCCCATGTGCCGCTGCCGCGGATGACCAACACCTACATGCTGCCTGGCAGTTATGCTCCGGAGGAGATTATTGCTTCAGTGGAGAACGGACTCTATGCGGTTAATTTCGGTGGTGGCCAGGTGGATATTACTTCCGGCAAGTTCGTTTTCTCCGCCAGCGAGGCCTATCTCATCGAGAACGGTAAAATCGGCCGGCCGGTGAGGGGCGCAACGCTGATTGGCAACGGTCCTGATGTGCTTACCCGGGTTAGTATGGTGGGTAGTGATCTCAAGCTGGATGAAGGTGTTGGCGTATGCGGGAAAGAGGGACAGAGCGTACCGGTGGGAGTGGGTCAGCCTACCTTGCGCATCGATGGCCTTACGGTAGGTGGCACCGGGGTATAGCCCATTCCGCCGGTTCCGGTCTGTTCAGGCCGGGGCGGTAGCTGACAGGAAATAGACGCAGCGCTCATGAACGAACACATCATGATGTTATTGGCCGGTATCGGCTTGATCGCCATTCTCTGTCAGTGGTTTGCCTGGTGGGTAAAACTGCCTGCTATTCTGTTTCTGTTGCTTGCCGGTATTGTGGCCGGGCCGGTCAGCGGGTGGCTGGATCCCGATCTTCTGTTCGGTGATCTGCTGTTTCCGTTTGTCTCTCTGTCGGTAGCGGTTATCCTCTTTGAGGGAGGGTTGACTCTCCGATTTCATGAAATCCAGGGGTTGCAGCAGGTAGTCCGCAACCTGGTTTCGGTTGGTATGCTGGTAACCTGGCTGATTGTTGCCGTAGCCACTCATTTCCTGCTTGGTTTCGATTGGGATCTCTCCTTTCTGTTTGGTGCTGTCATGGTGGTGACTGGTCCTACGGTGATTATCCCCCTGCTGCGTACCGTTCGACCCAATGCCAAGGTCTCCAATATTCTGCGCTGGGAAGGAATTGTTATCGACCCTATCGGTGCCCTGCTGGCGGTGCTGGTATTTGAATTCATTATCTACGGGCAGGGAGAGAGTGCCCTGACCCATACGCTGATGACCTTCGGTACCGTTCTGGTAGTTGGATTTTCCATGGGCGCGGCAGCGGCTTACCTGCTGGGTTTGATTCTGCGCCACCATCTGTTGCCGGAGTACCTGCATAATGTTGCAACGCTTACCGTGGTGTTTGGTGTCTACGCCTACTCCAATGCTCTTGCCGAAGAGTCCGGGTTGCTGACGGTTACGGTAATGGGGATCTGGCTGGCCAATATGAAGCAGGTGCCGATGAAAGATATTCTTCACTTCAAGGAGAGTCTCAGTGTTCTGTTAATCTCCGGGCTGTTTATCATTCTAGCCGCACGTATTGAGCTGGAGCAGTTTGTACAGCTTGGCTGGGGTGCTCTCGCGCTGTTCATTGCGATACAGTTTGTTGCCCGTCCGGCCAAGGTTTTTGTTTCCACGCTGGGTTCCAGTCTTACCTGGCAGGAGCGCACCCTGTTGGCCTGGATTGGTCCGAGAGGTATCGTTGCCGCAGCTATTACAGCGCTGTTTGCCCTCCGCCTGCAGCAACAGGGGCATGAGGGTGCCGAACTGCTGGTGCCGTTGGCTTTCACTATCATTATCGGTACCGTGGTATTGCAAAGCGCCACGGCGGGGATGCTGGCCCGTCTGCTCGGTGTGGCAGAGCCGGAGCCAAAAGGGTTTTTGATAATCGGTGCCAACTCGTTTGCCAGAGCCATCGGGCGGGTGCTCAGAAAACACGGTTTTCGCGCTGTGTTGACTGATACCAACTGGAAACATATCAAGGACGCGCGGGTTACCGATGGGCTGGAGACTTTTTATGGCAATCCGGTTTCCGATTATGCAGATCGCCATCTAAATCTGGTGGGTATTGGCCGAATGCTGGGGCTCTCCCGGCAGAGTGACTTGAATGCTTTGGCCAGCCTCAAGTATCGTCCCGAATTTGGTCGCAAGGGGATTTACACTCTGCAATCAAGTGCTGATGTCAATAAATCAGAAAAACTGACTGTTTCAGGTGAGCATCGTGGTTACACGCTGTTTGGTGAGGATGTTACCTACTCGAAGCTGGCCAGTCTGATGAGCAAAGGTGCGGAAATCCGCAGCACGTTGTTGACCGAAGAGTTTGACTTTGATGCCTATCGAAAGAAATATCGTAACCGGGCAATCCCGCTGTTTGCCCTTAATCCAAAGGGGAAACTGGAGTGCTTTGTGGTCGGTGGCAAGCTGACTCCTCAGCCGGGATGGACTGTTATTGCCTTGATCCAGCCAGAAGAGAAGGGTGCCAAGGAGCCTGACTCCTCAGGCGATAAAAAACCAGGTGATCAGGAGTGAGTCGCGTGTTTATGTGGAAACTGTGCGCTGGGTTGTATGCCTTGAACTCCAGTAGGGTGATAATCCAGGAAGTGACGAGCTGAATATTTCAGGAACATAGGTGTGTATTTTCGAAACATCAGCGGAACGTTGGTCTGGTTGCTGTCTGGAATTCTTGCAGCATGTGCTTCAGGTGCGGCAGATTCTGGCGCAGGTGATCGGGGAAACCAATGGTTTGTTGAGCGGGCCTATGATTACCTGTCTCAGCGGGCGCAACAGATGGGCCTTGAATCACCCGCCAAAGAGCTGTATGTCAAGCAGGTAGTTAAAGACAATCTGCAAAAAGTGCATATCCAGCTTGTTCAGCAGGTTGAAGGTGTTCCGGTCTGGGGGCATGCGCTGTATCTGCATATGGACAACGCCGGGCAGGTTTATCGGGTGAGTGGCAAGGTGATTCCCGGCCTGCATGCGCTGCAGCTGCCTCCCATTCTTGATTCCACCGAGGCAGGCTGGCGGATGTTTTCAGGGGAAAAATCGGGGAAATGGCGGATGCAAATGCAGAAACTTTATATCTATGTTGATGATCCGGGCGGGCCGGTACCGGTTTATCAGGTTGAGTTGACGCAGGGGTTATGGCGCCGTTTTTTGTTAGTGGATGCTCGAAATGGCGAAGTTCTGAAACGGATTGAAGGGAGTCCATCCCGACATTTCTATAACGGGAGCGCTAGTACTCTTTCAAGGTAATAAATTAGGATTCAGTTGGCCTGTCAGCGTTCAGGGCAAGGCGCGCCTCACAGGGAATGGCCTTAGTCCTTGCCAAGAGGCGCAACGCGGCCATGGACGCTGACAGGCCAACCCTTCGGGC
>JAJRUX010000042.1 GCA_024277575.1 Gammaproteobacteria bacterium
ATCTACTGCGCTGATGGGAGAGCGGCCAAAATATCCCCGGTTTTTCGTTAAATAGCCCCACTATTCGCCTCAAAACCGGAAATGTTTTGACTCGATCTCCCACCAGCTCGCTACGATTACCCAAACCCGACAGACTCCTAGCGTGCTGAAACGTATTTCGTCCGGACAATCTGGTAGGCACGGCCAAGGTAGGTTAGCGGAACGCTCCAGATATGGACAAGGCGCGTAAACGGGAATATCAAAAATACCGTCATACCGAGCAGCATGTGAAGTTTATAGATTAAATTCACATCTACCAGCAGGCTTGGATCTGCTTGCAGCGTGGCGACACTCTGCACATAGCTGGTTAATGCAATCATCGTTGATGCATCGCTATGGGATACATGACTCATGGATACCAGCGTGGTGAGCAGGCCGACAACAACCGTCGCCAGCAACCAGCCGATGACAAGCAGATCTCTTTTGCGGCTTGTTGCCATGATGCGTGGATCTTTCAAGCGCCGCATTATCAGCATTATTGCGCCAGCCAGACACATGCCACCGAATATTATTCCGGCAACGATGGCTATTTTCTGGTGGGCAAGATCCGATATTCCAACAGCCAGAAATATGCTATTAGGAGTAAGCATGCCAAAGAAGTGGCCAAAAAACACCGCGATGATTCCGATATGAAACAGATTGCTCGCCAGGCGCATTTTATCGTTGTTGAGGAACTGGCTGGAGTCGGCTTTCCACGTGTACTGTTCACGATCAAACCGGATCCAGCTGCCTACCAGAAAAATAGTCCCAGCAATATATGGATAGACGCCAAATATAAAGTCATTCATTCTCTTTCTCCTCAGGCTGCCTGAGCCAGATGGCCCCGGTTTTCGATGATTCGAATCAGCCGGCTGTAGGGGCTGCCGGCTTTCTCCAGGTTTTCTGCCAGGACGGTCAGTACCTTCATTGCATCGCCGAGAAAAACCCGGGCCTGCATGTCATCCAGAGTGGATACATATTCCAGAATGAGCGGCAGGTAATCCGGTAACTCGCCGTCTTCCACTTCCAGTCCCGCTGACTTGTAGTGTTCGCCAAGATCTATCAGGGCCGGGCCACGCCCCCGATCATCCCCAAAAAGATGGTGGGTCAAGTGGAGATCATGTTCTGGGGTCATGTCGAAGGTCTGCACATAGGTCTCCTGTAACCCTGTAATATCGTGCATGCGTATCCAGGCGAGGATATCCTTGATAGTTTTGCGCTCCTGCTCCGTAATGCCGGAATCACTGGCCAGCAGCTGTTCAAACAGTGGCAGATGCTCCAGTAGCTCCGCGTCAGGGTAGTCAAGCAGACGCGCAATCAGTCGGTATAATTGCATGGTTGTGTTGTCTCCATAAATAGGTTTTTTATTCCGGTTCTGGATAGTGTTGCCGAGGCTGACTATTTCTTGGGTCGGCCACCGTCCAGTTCATCTTGCCATTTTTGCAAAGCATCCCAATCTCCTTTGGCCGCAAGTGCTGCCTGTTCAGGCCAAGTAGCCGGTTCTGCCCGGTTGTACTGCGAGCCAGCGGCAACAAGAATATCCTTGATTGCATCAGGCTCCATTGCAGCCAGCTCCGCGAAGGTGGAAACACCGCTATTGTTCAGTATTTCAGAAATCTTGGGGCCAATTCCCTCGATCTTTTTGAGATCATCACCTTCGCCAGTAATGGTGACCGGTTCTTTGGCTACTGCGGTAATTGTTGCTGTCTCCTCAACTTTTTCCGGTTCAGCCAGGGCTGTATTTCCGGCGACCGCTGCGGTGACATTTGTAACTGGTGCGGATGTTTTTTTCGGCCTCGGCATGTACTGCATCGGAGTTACTGAACTTGTTCGTCTGGTCGGGAACAGAGAGAACTCCTTGCTGTTACCTTGAGAGCTGGTATTGCCAACTGCAAAGCCATTTTGTCCCTGGAATGCATAGGGATCTTCCTGCTGCATCTCTTCATGAGCTGTTGGTATGACGAACCGGTCTTCATAGTTGGCAATGCCAAGGTAGCGGTACATCTCATCCGACTGATCCTCGGTAAGACCTACTCTCTCCAGTACGGCGGTATTTGGTTTTCCATCTACTGCCTTGGAGCGTTGGTTGCTACGCATCGCCATCATGCGATTCAGTGCGCTGATGATCGGTGCCTCTTCACCTGCTGTAAGCAGATTGGCGAGATAGCGGGCAGGGAAACGCAACGCTTCCGCTTTGGGAATAACACCGTCTGCCTCGGTTGGCAGGTTGCCCTGATCAAGCTGGCTTTGCACCGGCGACAGGGGAGGGACGTACCACATCATCGGCAAGGTGCGGAATTCGGGATGAATCGGGAATGCAATCTTCCACTCCATTGCCATTTTCCACACCGGTGATTTTTGTGCAGAGGTTACCCAGGCATCAGGAATACCGTCCTCGCGAGCCTGCCGGATGACCTCTGGATCGTTGGGATCAAGGAAGATATCCATTTGAGAACTGTAGAGGTCTTTCTCCCTGCCGGTCTCGGCCGCACCTAGAATGCGATCCGCATCATAGAGCATTACACCGACATAGCGAATCCGGCCCACGCAGGATTCGGCACAGGCCATAGGCATGCCGGATTCAACACGGGGATAGCAGAGGATGCACTTTTCCGATTTTCCGGACTCCCAGTTAAAGTAGATTTTTTTGTAGGGACAGGCACTGACACACATACGCCAGCCGCGGCAGCGATCCTGATCAATCAGTACAATACCGTCTTCTTCCCTTTTATAGATAGCGCCTGATGGACAGGAAGCTACACACGCCGGGTTCAGACAGTGGTTACACAGACGTGGCAGATACATGTGGAAAGTGTTCTCGAACTCCGAGTACATCTGTTTCTGGATGCCATCGAAGTTCTTGTCTTTGGCGCGTTTATCAAACTCACCAGCCAAGTCATCTTCCCAGTTGGGACCCCAATGAATTTTCTCCATATGTTCGCCGGTAATCTGGGATATCGGACGGGCGGTGGGTGCGGCCTCGGAAAGTGGCTTGTTCTGCAATTTCTGATAGTCGTAATCAAACGGCTCGTAGTAATCATCAATCTCCGGCATATCCGGGTTATTGAAGATATTAAGCAGCTTGCTCAGACGTCCACCGGACTTTAGTTCCAGCTTGCCAGACTTTTTCTCCCACCCACCTTTCCATTTGTCCTGGTTTTCCCACTCTTTGGGGAACCCTACACCAGGTTTGCTTTCAACGTTGTTGAACCAGGCATACTCAACCCCCTTGCGGTTGGTCCAGAGGTTTTTGCAGGTCACTGAACAGGTATGGCAGCCGATGCACTTGTCCAGATTTAATACCATCGCAATTTGTGCGCGAATCTTCATCTGTTGTTCTCCTCAGTTCTTGATCCCGGTTGGATTGAGTTGTACTTCGCGCTCTGGCGTCAACGGACGTTCCAGCCAATCGATATCTCGATCCTCGATCTTGTGAACGATAACGTGCTCATCACGCTGACATCCTACCGTACCGTAATAGTTGAAGGCGTATGAGAGTTGCGCATACCCTCCGATCATGTTGGTTGGTTTGATAATGACCTTGGTGACACTATTCAGGATACCGCCACGTTTCCCCGTTGTATTCGAGCCGGGAACATTGACGTTTTTCTCCTGGGCGTGATACATCAGTGCCATGCCGCGTGGTACACGCTGACTGACGACAACGCGCGCCACAGTCGCACCGTTGGCATTTACCGCTTCCACCCAGTCATTGTCTTTCAGGCCAATGGACTTTGCATCATCCTCAGCAACCCAGAAGTACGGACCGCCACGGAACAGTGTCAGCATACGCAGGTTGTCCTGGTAGGTGGAGTGGATACCCCATTTGGAGTGAGGGGTAATCCAGTTGAGGGTCAGGGTCTTTTTGCCTTTTAGCTTGCTTGCAAGCTCCTTGGGCAGGTTTGTGTGCGCCTTCAAATCATGTGGCGGACGGAAGCAACAGAGGCCCTCGCCAAAGTCCAGCATCCACTCGTGATCGAGATAGAAGTGGGCACGGCCAGTCAGCGTGCGGAACGGGATATGTTCATGGATGTTGGTATAACATGCGTTATAGCTGACTTTTTCGGACTCTATACCTGACCAGGTTGGTGCGGTAATAATCTTGCGAGGCTGTGCCACAATGTCATGGTAGGTGATCTTCTCTTCATGCCGTCCTTCATAGAGGTGGCTATGATCGATACCTGTCTTTTTGGAAAGAGCACTCCAGGATTTGTGTGCCACTTCGCCACAGGTCTCGGGAGCCATCCGCAACACGGTGTCACATACCGCGACATCCTCTTCAAGGGAAGGTCTTCCTTTGGATATACCTTCTTCCTTGATCACCCCATTCATCTCTGCAAGTTGCTCGATCTCGAGATCGGTGTTCCAGTCAAGACCCTTGATGTTGTTACCCAGCTTGTTCATCAGAGGACCGAGTGATGAGTATTTCTTATAAGTGTTGGGATAGTCACGTTCAACAACTTTCAACAGTGGCAGGGTTTTTCCTGGAATGGGTTCGCACTCACCTCTTTTCCAGTCTTTGACCTGACCGAGTGGTTGGGCCAGAGCCATGGGAGTGTCGTGCTGCATAGGCAAAGCAACCACATCTTTACGAGTTCCCAAATGGGTTTCAGCCAACTCTGAGAAGCGCTTGGCAATGGTGCGGAAAATTTGCCAGTCTGACCTGGACTCCCAGCCCGGATCCACCGCTTTACCCAGTGGATGAACGAAGGGGTGCATGTCAGTGGTATTAAGGTCAGCCTTTTCGTACCAGGTTGCCGTGGGCAGAACGATGTCTGAGTAAGCGCCGGTAGAGTTGAGGCGGAAGTTGATATCCACCATCAGGTCCAGCTTGCCGACGGGTGATTTTTCACGCCACTTGATCTCTTTGGCATTCTTGCCTTCCACACCCTCTTGCATTACGCCGTTTTGAGCGCCGACCAGGTGCTTGAGGAAATACTCATGACCTTTAGCAGAGCAGCCCAACAGGTTGGCGCGCCACACAAAGAGATTACGTGGAAAGTTCTCCGGTGCATCGATATCTTCAGCGGCGAAGGCCAGATCGCCACTCTTGAGCTGATCGACCATATAGCTGGCTACCCCGGTTTCGTCTGTAGCGCCTGCTTTCTCGGCATCTGCAACAATGTCAATCGGATTCTTGTTGAAGTGAGGAGCAGAAGGCAACCAGCCCAGTCGCTGCGAAACCACATTGTAGTCACACAATTGGTAGCCTTTGTATTTTGCCTTGGCGGTGGCAGCCAGAACACCGTCAGCTTCAACTTTCTCATAACGCCATTGATCAGTGTGGAAATACCAGTAAGTGGTGCTGTTCATGTGGCGCGGCGGGCGGTGCCAATCGAGTGCAAAGGCGACTGGTGCCCAACCAGCCTGCGGCCGCAGTTTTTCCTGGCCCACATAGTGAGCCCAACCACCACCGGACTGGCCAACGCAACCGCAGATGTGCAACATGTTCATAATACTGCGGTAGCCCAGATCGTTGTGATACCAGTGGTTGATAGCGGCGCCCATGATGACCATGGATTTACCCTTGGTTTTGGAGGCGTTGTCGGCAAATTCGCGTCCGGTGCGCTCCAGATCAGCCGCTTTAACACCGGTGATTTTCTCACCCCAGGCCGGGGTATAAGGAACAGAAGCATCGTCGTAGCTAGTGGCGAGGTTGTCGCCTAGGCCACGATCAATACCGTATTGTGAAATCATCATGTCAAATACGGTGGCAACCAAAACCTCTTTACCGTCAATGGTGAGTTTGCGTACAGGAATGTTGCGCAGCAGGGTATCGTTCTCATCAGGAGCGAAGTGGGGGAATGCTACCGGTACAACATCATCTCGGCTGTCGATGCAGGTGAGCTCGGCTTCAATTTCTGACTGATTAGCTGAATTTTTTGGTAACAAATTCCATTTTCCCTCTTCACCCCAACGGAACCCGACGGAACCGTTAGGACAGACAAAGGCTTTGGATTTTGCATCATATACAATGGTCTTCCACTCCGGGTTATTTGCTTCACCCAGGTTCTTGTCGAAGTCAGATGCGCGCAAAAACCGATCCGATATGTAACGATCACCATCCTTGCGTAGCGTGACCTGCATGGGCATATCGGTGTATGTCCGCGCATACTCTGTGAAGTAAGGATCCTGTTTTTTGATGTGGAACTCGCTCAGCGCCACGTGAGCCATACTCATGAATGCAGCAGAGTCGGTACCCTGACGGACAGGCATCCACAGATCCGCAAACTTCACATACTCGGCATAGTCAGGCGCCATGGAGACCACTTTGGTGCCATTGTAGCGTGACTCAATTGCAAAATGGGCATCTGGAGTACGGGTCATGGGCAGGTTGGAACCGCAGATAATCAGGTACTTTGAGTTATACCAGTCGGCGGACTCCGGCACGTCGGTTTGCTCACCCCATACCTGCGGAGAGGCGGCGGGCAGATCGCAATACCAGTCATAAAACGAGCCGCATGCGGCACCAATCAATGACAGGTAACGTGAACCTGCCGCATAGCTGATCATGGACATGGCTGGGATGGGAGAGAAACCATAGATGCGATCCGGCCCCCATTTCTTGATTGTATAGATATTTGCCGCAGCGATAACCTCAGTTACCTCTTCCCAGTCACTACGCACAAACCCGCCCAGGCCGCGAACGGCAGTATAACGTTTGCGTTTTTCCGGATCGGATTGAATGGCCTCCCATGACTCAACGGGATCCTTTCCTGCAGCACGTTCTGTACGATATAGATCCATCAGGCGGCCACGCATAAGTGGATATTTAATGCGGTGAGGACTGTAGAGATACCATGAGAAGCTGGCTCCGCGCTGGCAGCCACGGGGCTCATGGTTAGGCAGATCCTCACGGGTGCGGGGATAGTCGGTCTGCTGCATCTCATAGGCAACCAGACCGTTTTTAACAAAAATTTTCCAGGAGCAGCCACCGGTACAGTTAACCCCGTGAGTGGATCGCACCATCTTGTCATAACGCCAGCGTCCGCGGTAGGCATCTTCCCATTGACGATCATCGTCAGTCGTAATTCCATGCCCATCGGAAAAGGTTTCATGGACTTTTTTGAAGTATCTCAATCGGTCGAGAAAGTGACTCATTTTGTTGATTCTCCTGATTAACCGAACTGTTTCGTATCAGTTGTTGCTTGGAAAAACCGAGCAGATTCATCTCCGGATGATGAAGAACAAACCTGCTCGGCCATGTCAGCCTTGCCTGTTGATGTCAGGGATTATCATATTCCCTCTTTGGTCCAAGGTAGTACCACCAGTTAAGAACCAGGCAGACAAAGTAGAAGACGGCAAAACCGTAAAGTGCATTCTCAGGGGTGGCAGCCTTGATCTGTTCACCGAATACCTTGGGGATAATGAAGGCACCATAGGCGGCTACGGCCGAGGTCCAGCCCAAAACCGGCCCGGCTTGTTCCTTGTTGAACACCATGGCAATGGTTCGGAATGTTGAACCGTTACCGATGCCGGTTGCCGCAAACAGAATCAGGAACAAAATAAAGAAGGGCACAAAGTACTCTTCTGGTGTTTCCGACTGATAGGCCGCTTTAAGAAAATAGGCTACGCCAAAAGCACAGGCAATCATTACGATGGCTACGTACTGGGTAACTTTTGCTCCCCCCACCTTGTCTGACATCCAGCCACCCAAGGGGCGAATCAGGGCACCGATGAACGGTCCCATCCAGGCATACATCAAGGCAGAGGGACCATTCGGGTTGGCGATGTCGTGTGTCATTACTCCATCTACTACAATGTGCTGGAAACCGAACACCACTTTGATGGCCAGGGCAAACCCGGCGGAATAGCCGATGAAGCTGCCGAAGGTCATGGTGTAGATAATGCTCATGATCCAGGTGTGTTTATGCTTGAAGATGGAGTAGCTGCGCTGCAGGATAGGCTTGATATCACCGGGGATCATCTTCAACAGGAAGACGGTGGCGGCAATTATTGCGGCAATTACCGGCCACTTGGACCAGCCCGGTGCCCCGAAACCCAGCGGGGCGGGAAGGATAATATACAGACCTATGGCTGCGGTAAAAAATCCCACCAGCAGCATGCCGGTGATCTTGCCGGCACTGTTGAAAAACCCCCCGATATGGGGAGATACATGCTCGGTCCGGATATTGTTCATACCAAAATAACCGATGATGACCAACGGAATAAGCGCCAGCAGCCAGACAAAACCAGCGTTTTGGATCCAGGTTTCGGTTCCCACCGGAATTTTTCCGATCAATGTACCAGATGTGTTTTCGAGGATCATCGGAACGCCGCCAAAAATGCCAACGGTCATCACCAACGGTATCACGATCTGCATGGTGGTTACGCCGGCATTACCCAACCCTGCATTCAGCCCCAGCGATAATCCCTGCATCCGCTTGGGAAAGAAGAAGCTTATGTTGGACATGGAGGCGGCGAAGTTGCCACCGCCGATTCCGGACAGAAAAGCAAGAAGCTGGAACACCCATAGCGGAGTATCTTTGCTCTGCAGCGCCAGACCGGCACCAACGGCCGGGATAATCAGCAGCGCCGTCGTAAATACGATAGTATTGCGTCCGCCGGCGATGCGGATGAAGAAGCTGCTGGGGATGCGCAAAGTTGCACCTGTCAGACCGGCAATGGCGGCCAGCGTGAACAGCTCCGGTTTGGTGAAGGGGAAGCCAAGGTTGATCATCTGTACCGTAATGATTCCCCAGTAGAGCCACACCGCAAATCCGCACAACAGACTGGGGATGGAGATCCACAGATTCCGGTACGCTATCTTTTTCCCCTCTTTTTCCCAAAACTCGGTGTCTTCAGGATCCCATTTATGTATGTCTGACATGGCTTGTTTCCTCTTTTTTCACCTGGTTAGTAAAAACAAAATTACCGGCTTTATGCTGTTGTGATGTGTAAGAAACCACGAACGGATTTTGAATACAATGGGATAAAAATTTGCTGGACCAACGCATATACCTATAAATGGGTAGAAATGGTAAGTTGCTTAACAAGATGATTTTACAGTCTTTGTTTTGTGTTTCGGGTATTGTTGCAGCACCTGATTATAGCTATCGTGTTTTTGTGGGTACCCTGATCTAACCAGCTGTCCTGTAGTATTGGAATGCGGAAAGTTTTTTCCGGTGCTATAGTTTCGAGAAAACGAGACATTCGGAAAAAAGTGCTTTTGAAGCAGAAAAAATAGAGAAGCAGTTATGAATATATTGAAAATGACAGGTGATTTTTTAAGAAAATGTTTTCCAAAAAATGTCAGCAAATCCGAGCGACGTATACGCTTGATAGTCGGTCTTGGTCTGGTTGGCCTTTCATTTTCAGGTTCTGTCACTCCTTCCCAGGAGTTCTGGCTTGTTGCCTTGGGGTGGCTGGGCGTAATGTCCGGAGCTATTGGGCACTGTCCTGTTTATGGGTTATTGGGCAAGGACACAACCAAGGATGACAATAGTTAGCGGGATCAATAGAAACGATGTATTGTTAAAAAATTTTGGATTTGTCTGCAATGGAGAAACGATAGTATCGCTACCTTGCGATAGCCATTCCTTTTTTCCCCGACCGTCCTGCGTCCGTTACTGGTCCAATAGCACCGGACACTAACTAGAATCTTGCAGGTGGTGCTGCCTATCGGGGACTTGCGGATAAACAAATACTGCCAGATGAATATAGCGATACATTTTTGGCCATGTATTGAATAAGCGACACAAGGATATCTTCAATTATCAGTCAGTTATAACTAGAGGCGAATAATCTATCGCCATACGGCGACAGATTGGGGCTGGCTTACCCTCGCATAATAAAATAAAATATCGATAACTCGCTGAAAACACGAAATGTTGCGATAGTGGCACGCGGTGTGCATAAATTACTAGGGGCAAAGGTAGATAATACATGGAGCTGATGTTGTACCGAAAGGATGGCTGCTTTTGTTTCCGATGATTTACTTTTTCTACACAAGGACGCGGGCTCCCCGCATCCCCCCCAGGGGAGGGCCAAGGATGGCCTTTTTTATTACCTGGCTATCGCATTTCTTCCTTTAACAACTTGCCTATAGACTGGAAACTGAATACAGTTCCCATTTTCGCGTTGTCTATGGAGTAAGGCTGCTTGGTATCCACTGGTGAATTTATCTGGCCGGTTCGGGTCTATTACGAAGATACCGATAGCGGAGGCGTGGTCTATTACGCCAATTATCTCAAATTCATGGAGCGGGCGCGCACTGAATGGTTGCGTACCATGGGGTATGAACAGACCGGGCTTGCCGAGAGTGAAAGAGTGATTTTTGCCGTGCATTATGCAGAGCTGGATTATCTCCGGCCCGCACGGTTTAATGATCTGCTGCAGGTGAGTGTTCGGGTGCTGCGCTGTGGGCGTGCCAGTATCGAATTCGTTCAAATGGTCCTGCTCGACAAGGAACCGGGGATAATGTGTCGGGGCCGCATTAGAGTCGCCAGCCTTGATGTTAACACCTTTAAACCTCGTGCCCTCCCATCACAAATGCTGAATGCCATCAAGCAATATATGCTTATAACACAGGAGCATCATTAGACGATGTCAGAGCTCACTCTCGCCCACCTGGTGCTTGATGCCAGCGTACCCGTGCAGGCGGTAATGGTAATTCTGCTACTGGCTTCTGTTTACTCCTGGGGATTGATTTTATTCAAGCGGCGTATGCTTTCACAGGCTCGCAGTAGTGCAAAGGCGTTTGAAGACTACTTCAGGCGCGAGCAACGAATGAGTGATTTGTATACACGAGTGTTGCGCTCATCCGAGCAGTTAGGCGCAATGGCTTCCATTTTTGAGGCCGGTTATAAAGAGTTTCAATACCAACGCAGGCAGCCTGATTTTGATCGGGAGTTGCTGAAAGATAACTCTGCACGGGTAATGCGGGTGGTGATGAATCGTGAACTGGATGTAATGGAGTCCAGCCTCTCTTCGTTGGCGACCATTGGTTCGGTGAGTCCCTATGTCGGTCTGCTTGGTACGGTGTGGGGGATAATGTCCTCGTTTACAGCGTTGGGAAATGTTCAGCAGGCAACGTTGGCGATGGTAGCGCCCGGGATTGCCGAAGCCCTGTTTGCCACCGCAATGGGATTGTTCGCTGCGATACCGGCTGTCATTTCGTATAATCGCAGTACAGCGGAAATCGAACGATTGGCCAGCCGGTATGACAACTTCATTGAAGAACTAATCTCTCTTCAGCTGCACTATGGCCAGCCCAAGAGAGCAGAAGAGACAGTTGCGCAATGAGTCAGAAGCGGATCCGCAGGCGTCCGATTTCCGAGATGAATGTGGTGCCCTATATCGATGTGATGCTTGTGCTGCTGGTGATTTTTATGATTACGGCTCCTCTGCTGACCCAGGGAATCAAGGTTGAGTTGCCCCGGATTGCGGCCGAACCTGTCAAGGAGAGTAACCAGGATACTCTGGTGGTTAGTGTTAACAGCAAGGGGGAGCTGTTTCTCAATCTGGGTGAGAATGCTGATGAGCCTCTCAGCGAACAGGCTCTGGTGGAGCGGGTGGCAACCATTCTACAACGTCAACCAAGGATTTCGGTGCTGCTGCGGGGTGACAAAAATGTGGACTACGGTGCGGTAGTGGAAGCGATGGCCTTGCTGCAACGGGCGGGTGCACCCAGTATCGGGATGGTTACCGAAACCCCTGAAACCGGAATGCCAAGGTAAGACGGGAATACTGTTTGATGAGACGCTACTGGTTGATTGCTCTACTACTCCATGTGGCGCTTTTTACCGGATTGCTGGTGAGGTTTGACTGGTGGAAAGCGGAAATCCCCCAGGCACCTGCTGCGATTCAGGCCACGGTGGTTGATGAAACAGAGTTACCACAGCCGAAAAACAGGGCTGCTGATGAAGAACAGGCCAAACGCGATCAACAGGAGCACGAGGAAGAGCGCCGCAAACAGGAGCTCAAGCTGAAGCAGCGAGAGATAGAAAAAAAACGTCAGGAGGAGAGTGCGCACAAAAAAGCGGCACAGGAAGAGAAACGCAAAAAAGAAGAGCAGATAAAGCGCGAACAGGCGCAGCGGCAGAAACGGATCGAACTGGAAAAGGAGAAACGCCGCAAGATCGAAGAGCAGAAGCGCGTGGAAGAGGAACAGCGCCGAAAAGCAGAGGAGCAGAAGCGCAAGCAAGAGGAACAACGCCGCAAGGCCAAAGAGGAAGAGACCAGACGTAAAAAAATTGAACAGGAAGCCGCTGAGCGCAAAAAGGCAGAAGCTGAAAAGCGCCGCCGGGCGGTCGAGCGCAAACGCCGGGAGGATGCATTGAAGAGCCAGATGGCAGCGGAAGAGACGTTTCTTGAAGGTGAAACACAGCGCAAAAACCAGGTGTTGATAGCTCGCTATCAGAGACAGATCAAAACGAAAGTGGAAAACAAGTGGCTCGAGCCGCCTGCGGCCAGGCCGGGAATGTCCTGCACGGTAAGAATTCGTTTGTCTCCCGGCGGCGATGTGCTGGTGGTTGCTACCGTGAAAAGTAGCGGCGACCCCATTTTTGACCGCTCGGTGGAGAAGGCGGTGCAGAAGGCATCCCCTTTGCCGCTTCCTCCGGATCCAACTATATTGCCAGGTTTTCCTGAACTGAACTTCAACTTTAAAAAATAAAGCACGAATCATGAAATTAACTAACTTTTCGCCAATATTCAGAATACTTTTTCTATTGTGGTTGGCATTTGCAGCAACAACGGCCCACGCTGTGCTGACAATCGAAATAACCCAGGGTGTAAAAGGGGCATTACCTATTGCGATAGTGCCTTTTGGCTGGGAAGGACAGAGTGGAGCGCCTGAAGATCTGGCTAAAATCGTGGGCACGGATCTTGCGCGCAGTGGCTACTTTTCCCCCTTGCCAGAGGCGGATTTGCCGGGTCGTCCGCACGATGCTGACGCGGTACGTTTCTCTGACTGGCGCATGGTGCGGGTGGACAATCTGGTAATCGGTGAGCTGGAACCACTGGGGCCTGACAGTTACCAGATCAAATTCCATCTGTTCGATGTGTATAAAGGGAAATCCCTGGCCGGTTACAGTTTTCGCACCAACCGTCGGGGGCTGCGCCGCGTTGCTCACCAGATTAGCGATATCATCCACGAGAAGCTGACTGGCAGGAAGGGGGTGTTCAGCACCAGCATTGCCTACATCACGGCAATTCGCAAGGCGGGAAAAAAAAGTTATGCGCTATCTGTGGCGGATGCGGATGGATATAACGAACAAATCATTCTGAATGCACCGCAGCCACTGATGTCCCCAGCCTGGTCACCGGATGGCAAACAGCTGGCTTATGTCAGTTTCGAGAGTGGGCGTTCAGCTATTTATGTCCAGAATGTGGAAACAGCCAAGCGTACCCGCGTTGCCAGTTACAAGGGTATTAACAGTGCGCCGGCGTGGTCACCGGATGGCACGAAACTGGCATTTACTACATCAAAAAATGGTAATGCTGATATTTATATGCTGGATCTGGATAGCCGGAAGCTGACCCCGATTACCTCCAGCCGGGCTATTGATACGGAGGCTGCGTGGTCACCGGACGGGAGTTCTATTGTTTTTACTTCGGATCGGGGAGGTAGCCCGCAAATCTATCAGATAGCCATTGGGCCTTCCGGTTCCACCGGTAAGGCTCGCCGACTCACCTACGAAGGTAGCTACAATGCCCGAGCCTCTTTTTCTGCGGATGGCAGAAAACTGGTTATGGTGCACCGGTCGGGAGGACGTTACCAGATTGCTGCCATGGAGCTGAAAGGGAGCCAGTTGACCATCATTGCCGATACCCGTCTGGGTGAGTCCCCCAGTTTTTCTCCTAACGGTGATATGGTGCTTTATGCCACTGAGGTTGGAAATAAAGGGGTGCTGGAGGCGGCTTCCGTGGACTCACGCACCCATCAGCGTCTGGATTTTTCCAAAGGAGATGTGCGCGAACCGGCCTGGTCGCCGATGCCCTAAGGTTTTGATCATTTCGTTGCAAGCATACATGGCATGGCGCAAACAGCTTTCAGCCCTTTTATACAAGTGGAAATTGGGTGAGAATCGAATTTTATCGTGATGTTTTTTTAAGTTAAATATTGAAACAGGAGTGATGTAGCATGAAGAAGTTGTTCTATTGGATCACTGCAGCGGTTTTTTCCGTGGTAGTGATGGGGTGCAGCGCCACGGCGCCCGTGGATGAGAACGCAGATGTGTCAGCATCCGCTGCAGGGGGAGCTGGCAAACAGACAAAAAAGGAGATGGCGCAAGAAGATGAAGACATGGCTCGCGATGGAGTTGTGGGTGAAGGTCCACTTTTGTCTCGTACTACTATCTATTTCGAGCTGGACAGTAGTGAGATTCAGGCGGATTTTCATGAAGTGCTTCGTGCCCATGGCAATCATCTTGTTGCCCACCCTGAAATCCGTATAACTATTGAAGGCCATACCGATGAACGAGGATCGCGTGAATACAATCTCGCCCTGGGTGAGCGCCGGGCTCTGGCCGTGCGGCAACTGCTGATTCTGCAGGGCGTTGCGGCAGAGCAGCTTGATGTTGTCAGTTTTGGAGAGGAGCGCCCTGTTTCCTACGAACATGATGAAGCCGGGTGGCGGCTCAACCGGCGGGCTTATCTGCACTATATGGGACATTGATTATCAGGAGGTTAACTGTGTGTCGCAACCTGATTTATTTTGTTTGCCTGACGGTACTGCTCGGGACTGGAACAGTGCAGGCCGTCAGCAAACGTGAACTTGAACAGCGCATTGTCAGGCTTGAACGCCTGATTGAACAGCAGAGCAAAATGTTTTTGCGTATGCAGCAGCTACAGGGCCAGATACGAGCCATACGGGGCGATCTGGAGGTGCATGATCATACCTTGGGCAGCATCCAGCGCCGCCAACAGGAGATGTATCGTGATCTTGATGATCGTATGGGGAACCTGGAGCACACTGTCGTTGATGATGCTGCTGAAGTTTTTCCTGATATGCTTGATGCTCCCGGGCAGGGTGGTGTTGCCGGGATGGAAGAGCAGCAGGCCTATCAGCAAGCTTTTGACCATCTGCGCAAACTTAAGTATCCGCAGGCAATCAAGGGATTCAACAGGTATTTGAAAACATATCCTGAGGGTCGCTATGCTGCTAAGGCTCAATACTGGCTGGGGGAAATCCGCTATGTTCGTGGCGCTTATCAGCAGGCTGTTGCCGAGTATCGGAAAATGGTGAAAAATCATCCTGATAGTAACAAAATACCCGAGGTTATGCTCAAGATCGGACTCAGCTACCGGGAGCTGGGCAAACAGAGTGCGGCACGCAAGCAGCTTTCTGCTCTTGTTGTCCGTTTTCCAGACAGCCCAGAGGCGGCTGAGGCTGGAAAATATCTAAAATAGATGTTCCCAACAGGACAGCTGCGGGTCACGGAAATCTTTTATTCTTTACAAGGAGAGTCGCGTAGCGCAGGATTTCCAACGGCATTTATCCGGCTGACAGGCTGTCCGTTGCGCTGCGGTTACTGTGATACCCCCTATGCCTTTCGCGGCGGTGAAGAGATGGGCATGGATACCATCATTGCCCGTGTTGTTGACTTTGGTGCACGCTATGTAACCGTAACGGGTGGTGAACCACTGGCGCAGGCGCAAATCTTTGAACTGTTGACCGTTTTGTGTGATGCCGGTTTTGTTGAAGTCTCGCTGGAGACGAGCGGTGCTCTGGATATTTCCGGGGTGGATCAGCGGATTGTAAAGGTAATGGATCTCAAAACTCCCGGATCGGGTGAGGTTGAGCGCAACCGCTACGAAAATATTTCGTACCTTGGGCACAGAGATCAGATCAAATTTGTGCTGTGTAACCGGGCTGATTATGACTGGGCAAAGCAGTGTCTGACTGAATACAGCCTTGTTTCCCGTTGTGAAGTTCTGTATTCACCCGCAGAAAATCTGCTTGAGCCAGCTGTTCTGGCGGCGTGGATTCTCGAAGATAAGCTGGCGGTTCGTTTCCAGCTTCAGTTACACAAGTTGCTGTGGGCTAATGAACGAGGAAGATAGAGGCTGGCACTCGAAGTTTTCATTGAGGTTCAGAAAGAGGCATCAAGCATTTTTCCTGCAATGTGCGCAGGCAGCTGTTGTAAGCTTTCCATACATACTTCAGTTCTTCATCAGACAGGTTTGGCAAATCGGTTTTTTGCCTGTTTCTGAGAATCGTCCCGCGATAGATATTGCTAGACGCATCTCCTATTCCTTTCTGCCCTGTCGTCCTAACCAGTTGATAGTTTTCCGACAGAGGAGTCTTCAAGTCCAGCTGCTTTTCCAGTAATGAAAAAGTCCCTTTTGTGTTATTGATGATTTGATCGTATGTAAAGGCGCTACATGGTTTTTGTTTCGAAAGCTCGTTAACATATAGCTCAATCGCTTGCAATCGAGAAGTGTAGTAGTTAATTGCCGCCTCATTACTGAATTCAAGATACCCGGTAAGACTAGCTACGACTCCGATGGGTTCGCGAATCAGAAATATAACATGGCTTTGCTCACCACTCAGAAACCGGATGTTTTCTTGTTTCAGTAGATGGTTATGAAGAGTTTTATCCAGTATGAATCGCTCGTTTCCAGGCAGGGGAAAGAGCCTTAACATGTACAATATCTTGGTTGTTACCATGGTTAGAGCGCGCTGGTTATCGTAGGCAACGTGAGTCTCTCCGTAGCCACACACATCTGGATTTGAAATCAAGAGATGGGTTAATAGTGTTGAACCCGATCGCATATGTGACAGAATATGAATGTGCTCATACGGTTTTCGGGTTTTGAGGGCAAGCGAATAGTAGCTGCAAACAACTCCCTTCAAAAATTTTTTGGCAGATTTTAGAGTGTTAGCTGGTGGTGCCATATTTGTTTATCTACTGGTATTGCGGTTATGGTTGAATCATCAGTTCTTTTTTCAGATTCTTCGAGTCAACTTACCGTAATCATTGATCTTGCGGAACTGTCTTGGTTGAATTTTATAAGCCCCTAAGGGAAAAGCGTATAAAGTAGTTTTGGCGTATAATTATATTATCTGGTTACTAGTGAGTCTATCGGACTTGGTATCGAAACGCGGGCCGCCAAGGGCATCCAGTAAAAAATCATGGTCTTTTTCTTGGACATGAAGAGAATCCGCACTTGTTTTCATACGGCAAGGGTCTCCCTGTCAACCTTTCATCCCCTCAGGGCATGCATACGCTTCAAATTCCATCCAATACACACCAGACTCCATTCGCTCTGGACCGGGTCTAACCCGCGGAGCAGAAATTGCCTGAACCCCTGTACCTGCTTAATGATGCCAAAGACAGTTTCCACAGTGGATTTGCGTGTAGCATAAACCTCCTTTCCTTCCCGGATCTGCAGACGATGTCTCATGTCCTGCACCGCAGTGGCATTCTGAGGAGGTTCGGGGTCCTCTCTGAAACGTTCCGTTACAGGGAGATTGTGTTTCTCTCGGCTTGAAGGGATGAAGGGAACGAGGCTTGCTCCCATGCACTTCTCGACATTGGCCTTGCTGAAGTAACCCGTATCGGCCAAGAGGTTTTCAGCCTCGCCAAGGATTTCCGGTAGACGGCCAATCGCCTCTAATGCCGGCTCGATTTCCTGTTTGTCACTGGTATGCCGGGTAACGTGCTGTTCAATGATGAGGTGCGTCTCGACATCAACACCGGCTTGCGCGTTGCAGGCCTGTTCAAACCCACCACTGGAGGTCGGCATAATGCGTGATTCCTCGTCCGTCAGGTTGACTTGGTCTTTGGCCTGCGGTCCGGGCATCGGGGGGGTCGGTGCTTTGCCCCGCAGCTTTTTGCCCGTCTCCTTTTCGCGCGCCTCGCGTTTTGCCTGTTTGTCTTCGAACGCCGCCTGTTCCCGCTCAAAACGCTCCTGCGCACGGGCCTGGATTTCCTCTTTGGCGCGAGCAATCGCCGCCAGCCGCCCTTCGCGGCGTTTGAACTCTTCAGGA
>JAJRUX010000043.1 GCA_024277575.1 Gammaproteobacteria bacterium
CAGGATCGGCCGCAAGCTGACCCTGATCATCATCTTCGCCGGCATCACCGCCAGCTTCCTGGTGCTCGGGCTGGTGGAGCGCAGCTGGCCGGTGTGGCTGGTGGTGGCCATCACCATCATCGCGGGGATCTTCTCCAAGGCGGGCTCCGGCGCGGTGTACGCCATGGTGCCCCTGATCCAGCGCCACATGACCGGCCAGATCGCTGGCATGGCGGGTGCTTTTGGCAACGTGGGTGCCGTGATGTTCCTGACCGTGAACTCACTGGTGGATTATGACCAGTTTTTTATGCTGATCGGAATTATCGCGGGAATTGTGTTTGCCCTGATCCTGTTTTATCTGGAAGAGCCGGAAGTGGAGGCGGTTGAGCCTGTGCCGGATGGGGCTGTACAGGTTCTCGAGACCAGATAGACCGGGGGGTAACGGGCCGGATTGGCTATGTAACGATTAATGCCTGAATCCGTGAGTTCATGACGGCGAATCGCACACCGATCCGCAGGAGGCGGATCGGGAGCGCGAAGCGGCCCCGAAGGGGTGAAATACACGACCCCGGGGATGGGGGAGGTAGAGCGAAGCAGGAAGTCGGAGCCGAGGGATGTATTTCATCAACTCGTTGACTCGTCACGCTATATGAAAAATCTCGGCAATAGTCCCCACTATCCCCTCGATTTTTCATTACGCGATACCAATCAAGCAGTTGCACGCTTCATCCGCCCTGAGCTTACGGATTCAGGTAATATTTGTTGCGATCCGTTTTGGAAATAAACTTTCTCCTGACATAATGCTGTCAGCAGCCTCCCGCTATACTCCCGTCTCAATCAATACAAACAAGGAGAAGGGAATGGCGACAGAAGCAATGAAAATGCATGGCGCATTCAGCTGGAACGAGTTGATGACCAATGATGTGGCCGGGGCAAAAAGGTTTTACAGCGAGTTGCTGGGATGGACGCTCACGGACATGGAGTCAAGTTGTGGCAGCTACACCATGGCCAAGGCCGGAGATACCGAAGTGGCGGGCATTATGGCCACTCCGGCAGAGGCGCAGGGAATGCCACCCGCCTGGGGTGCCTATGTGACCGTCGATGATGTAGATGCCATGCCAGCGCAGGTTGAAGCACTCGGTGGCAAGGTTATTTTGCCACCACAGGATATTCCCGATGTGGGGCGTTTTATGGTAATGCAGGATCCCCAGGGAGCGGTGCTTATGCTGATCACCTATTTCGATAAAAAATAGTCAGTATGCGGGAACGATATTTTACTCCGAATACCTTTGGTTTTCTGTCGGAGCTGGCGGCCAGCAACAGTCGTGACTGGTTCCTTGAAAACAGACAGCGTTATGAAGAGACAGTTCGCTTTCCCGCGTTGAGTTTTATCAGCGATATTGCCGCTGATCTGGTCATGATATCCCCCCACTTTCTGGCGTTTCCCAGGAAGGTGGGGGGTTCTCTGATGCGTGCGCATCTTGATGTTCGTTTCAGCAGGGACAAGACTCCCTATAAAACCAATATCGGCATTCAATTCTGTCATGAAATGGGCAGGGATGTCCACGCTCCGGGATTTTATCTGCACATCGAAGGTGATGTACTGAAAAAAGCGCCACGAGGTTATGCCAAAGCTAATCCCCTGGTTTCAGATCTCAAGCGTAAAGACTTTATCGCAATTTCTCCCCTGAGCGAACAGAGTGTCACCTCCAGCGAACTTCTTCCCGAAGTGGTTGAACAGTTTTCCCGGGCAACGCCGATCATGCGTTTTTTATGCAGGGCGCTGGGGCTGCGTTTTTAGATGCGCCGGGCGGACCGTCTGTTCCGGATTGTTGGATTACTGAGCCATGATCGGGTAACAACGGCCCATGATCTCGCCGAAGAGCTGGAGGTATCCCGGCGTACCATCTACAGGGATATACAGGACCTGTCCCTCTCAGGTGTCCCCATCGAGGGCGAGGCGGGTGTCGGCTATCGTCTCATGAAAGGTTTCCATCTTCCTCCCCTGATGTTTGACGAAGAGGAGCTGGCGGCGCTGATGCTGGGGGCACGGATGATCCAGGCCTGGACGGATATAGGATTGGCACGGGCTGCCCACCAGGCGATTCGCAAGATAAAAAACGTTGTCCCGGAGCGGCTCAAACCAGAGCTGGAACGCCAGGAACTGCTGGTCCCTGATTTCAACAGTGATCCCATCACTAAAAAACATCTGGCGCTGTTGCGTGGTGCAGTCAAGCAGCAACACAAGATCTGCTGTGACTACGTCCGTGAGGATGGTCAACACTCGTCGCGTACCGTACGACCGCTGGGGCTGTTCTACTGGGGACGGGTCTGGACCCTGGTGGCCTGGTGTGAACTTCGTGATGAGTTCCGTCATTTCCGGCTGGACAGAATGAAAAATATCGATCTGCTGGACGAGATGTTTGCAACGTTGCCAGGCCAACGCTTGAGTGACTATCTCGAACGGGTGCGTTGCCAGGACAAGTAACGTTCCGCTGGCGTAAATATCACCTGAATCCGTGAGTTCAGGTATCATTTTTTGTCATGGACCGAATGGATGACGTATTGCCCTTCAAAATAGACTGAATAGTGGTTATATCTCCAGCGGCTGATTGGAGGATCTCCCACGGCAGGAAATTTTTTTACCGGCTGGCCAAATTTTGTTACCACCTGTTGCATGGTCATGCCGCGAACCGGCATCTTGATCCCGTGCTTCGCGGAGGTGGCTTTGGGCAGAGTCAGAACATCGGCCTGTGCCATTGTGGCGGGAATAAAAACCAGACATAGAAAAAAAAGG
>JAJRUX010000044.1 GCA_024277575.1 Gammaproteobacteria bacterium
CTTTATGCCGGTGGGCGCATGGGACAAAAATCGGGTTTTCTTCTTGAGCTGCCTTTTGAAAAGACCGGACTGGAAGGTATCGACAGCATGGGCCAGCAGATCGATGGAGAGTCCCACTCCGCACTGGCAAAATTTGGCTCGCTCAAATGGAACTATGTAACGCAATACAAAGGCATCAATGTTGGGGTCAATGCCTACAGTTCAGAGGGGACCGGGCCAGCCTACGGTTATGAACTTTTGAGTACCGGCGCGATGGGAATGAATGTGCCGCTGGGAGGCGTGAACGCCATGGGCGCTATCGGTCTGCACAAGGAGCACGGTGCTACTCTGATGAGTCAGTTTGGTGCCGGTCACGGTGGTCCCGGTGCGGCGACGGGTTTTGGTGTTTCGGCGCAGACAAGCAACTGGTTCGTCTATGCCAGTCAGTACTACAACAAGCAGATGCTGGAGCATGTGCAGAATCCCGCTTTTGCCAACTATCTGCGCGCAGCCTGGACGCCGCGCTTCCGCGGTTTCGATCTGGGTATGGGGGTGCAGATCTATTCCGGCAAGACCAAAACCGGAGATGGCCCATCGATGGATGCGAATGCCTTCACCGCCGACTTCCAGGCCCAGGGGCTGGTGAATGAGATGCCCCTGGGCGTCTATGTCACCTATGCCAACGCGCCGAAGTCCTCGGGTGGCACAGAGAACTGGTACAACGGTTCCGATGAAGGGGATAACAGCGCCTACGCCATTTTGGCCGAACTGGGAGTGATGGAGAATCTTGCGCTGGCTCTGGGCTATGTGGATGCCACCTACTATGCTCACGGCAAAGGAAAGATGAACGGAACCTCGGCGGTCATCGGGTTCAACTACCTGCTTGCTGCCAACAAGCGATGTGAGCTCAAGTATGTGGACATTGGTGGCGACTTTAATGATGCAACCACCATTGCTACATTGCAGATAGGTTTTTAGCGGGGCCTTTCACTGTCACCCCGGCAGCACGATACTGTCGTTTGTCTTAGTATATGCCGCTGCCGGGTTGATGACTGCGGCTGGGGGAAAATATCTTTCCCGATCTTTTTCCTTCAGCCCGCACTCCAACAGCGGTTTCCCTCTTCTCTCCCGTTTGCCATGAAGGCGGCCGCAACATTACAGAATTGTCATCTGCCGGTCACCTTGGTGACAGCCTCCGTCACGTAGTATGTAAACCGAATACTCAGCAACGGGTATTGATGGCCAACGCCGTTGCTTCCTTTTTCTTGTAGAGGATGACGCAGATGAAACAGATGCTCCCGGTTTCGCAGGCGAAGCCTGATTTACCCCGCCGCAAATTTGTCCAGGGACTGGCCGCCGGAGGTGTGCTGCTTGGTCTGGCGCCGCTGATAAGACCGGCGTGGGGCGGGCCTTCGGTCACCACCGCAACCGGCAGTGCGCCGGCGTTGAGCGGCAAGGAGTTCGAGCTGGTTATCGAGGAGACTGCGGTCAACTTCACCGGCAATCCGGCGATGGCTACCACCGTCAACGGTTCCCTTCCTGCACCGACACTGCGCTGGCGGGAAGGTGATGCCGTAACCATCAAAGTTATCAACCGGATGCCGGTTTCCACCTCCATTCATTGGCATGGCATCATTCTTCCTTACCAGATGGACGGGGTACCCGGTATCAGTTTTCCCGGTATCGCGCCCGGCGAGACCTTCGTCTATCGCTTCAAGGTGAACCAGTCCGGCACCTACTGGTATCACTCCCACTCCGGGTTCCAGGAGCAGACCGGTCACTATGGCGCAATCATCGTCGAACCGGCAGCGGGCAACACCATCCGCGCCGATCGGGACTATGTGGTGCAGCTGTCCGACTGGACCGACAAGGATCCGATGGACATTTTCGCCCGGCTGAAAAAACGCAGTGATTACTACAACTTCAACGAGCCGACCGTGGTGGATTTTTTCCGTGATATTTCGGAAGACGGTGTTCGCGTGGCGCTGAAAAAGCGGCGCATGTGGAACCGGATGCGCATGAGCCCCACCGATCTGGCGGACATCTCTGCCTACGGTTACACCTATCTCATGAACGGCACCACGCCGGCGGGTAACTGGACCGGTCTGTTCAAACCCGGCGAGCGGGTGCGGCTGCGTTTCATCAGTGCCGGCACCCAGAGCTATTTCGACGTGCGCATTCCCGGCCTGAAGATGACCGTGGTGCATGTGGACGGACAGGATGTGGAGCCGGTGACGGTGGACGAGTTCCGCTGCGGTCCGGGTGAGACCTATGACGTGGTGGTGACACCGCAGGATGAGGCCTACACAATCTTCGCCCAATCCATGGATCGCACCGGTTATGCCCGCGGCACACTCGCCACCCGGGCCGGTCTCGTTGCACCGGTGCCGGAACCGGATCAGCCCCACTGGTTGAGCATGACCGACATGATGGGTTCGATGGTGCAAGGCGACGGCATGGCGGAGATGAAGGGAATGGCCGGTCACGCCATGTCCGGCGGGATGGCCGCCGCGGCAGTTAAGGTGCGCCACGCCAGCAGCGAGTATGGTCCCAGCGTCGACATGCGCGTGGATACGCCACGTACCAATCTGGACGACCCCGGTATCGGTCTGCGCAACAACGGCCGCCGTGTACTCACCTATGCGGATCTGCGCACCATCGGCGGGCCGCTGGATGAGCGGGGCGCCGGCCGCGACATCGAGCTCCATCTCACCGGCAACATGGAGCGCTACACCTGGTCGATCGATGGTCTGGAGTTTGGCAAATCCACTCCCATCCATTTTCGTCACGGTGAGCGGCTGCGGGTGATTCTGCACAATGACACCATGATGACTCACCCCATGCACCTGCACGGCATGTGGAGCGAGCTGGAAGATCCAAACGGAGAGTTTCTGGCCCGTCGCCACACGATCAGCGTGCAACCGGCGCAACGGGTCAGCTTTCTGGTCACTGCCGATGCCTTGGGTCGCTGGGCCTGGCACTGCCATCTTCTCTACCACATGGATGCGGGCATGTTCCGAGAAGTTGTAGTAGCTTGAGTTTGATGCCGATAAAGGAAAAAGGTGAAGACAATGAAGATAAAACAGCTATTGGTTGGTGTTGCACTGATCAGTATCGGTACTCAACCTGTCCTGGCGCAGAGCGACAGCCCCATGTCGGCAATGGAACAGACAAAACAGATGCAAAAAAACAGCGGAATGGTGATGAAGCGATCCATGCAGGGTGGTTCCGCCCCGGCTGATGCCCGCGACCCACACGCCTACTCGGATGGCTATGATTTTGGACCCATTCCGAGACCCCGTTTTGCCGATGAGCAGAATTTTTATTCACTGTTGGCGGATCGCTTTGAGGTGGTCGATGGAGAGGACAGCAACTGGATTCTCTATGACATTCAAGCCTGGTATGGCCGCGACTATAACCGGCTGGTTATCAAGGCGGAAGGGGAGGTCAACAGCGGTACGCTGGAAGAGGCCAGTACCGAGCTGCTGTGGAGTCGTGCCTTAGCAACTTACTGGAATACACAGCTTGGCCTGCGCTATGACAGCGCTGAGGCAGCGGATCAAGGCTGGCTTGCATTTGGCTTCCAGGGGTTGGCGCCCTACTGGTTCGAACTGGATGTTACCGGTTATCTCGGTGAGGAAGGGCGTACCGCTTTGAATATCGAGGCGGAGTACGAACTTCTGATCACCCAGAAATTGATTCTTCAGCCTCGCCTTGAAACGGATATCCATGGCAAGAATGATCGTGAGCGCGGGATTGGTTCAGGTCTCTCTACCGCGTCGGCAGGCATCCGTCTGCGCTACGAAATCTGGCGGGAGTTTGCCCCTTATGTCGGCGTGGAATGGGCGGGCAGTTATGGTGATACGGCTGACTATGCACGCGCAGCTGGACAGGCAACGGAGGATAGCCGAATGGTGGCGGGGTTGCGTTTTTGGTTTTGAGTTACAGATAGATGCTACGTTATAATTCAAGAGAACAAACCACACCTTGGTGGAAAGCCGGGGCGGTGGTTTTGTTTGTTGATGCACACTGTACAATCAACATAAAAACGGTGTGTACAGGGATGAAAGCGAGTGCCCAACGGGTATTCGGCAAGGAAGGAAGCCTATGATTAACTCCGATTTCAGAGTTGTAATGCTCGTGGACTCCGGCGAGCTGTCGAAAATAATCTATAATGGAATAAAACAGGACTTCAATATTGTACAGGTGCTTGTGGAGGAGGACATATCTTCACTGCATTTGATTAAAAAAAGAGTAAAGCGCCTTGGCCTGTTAAAAACGGCAGGCCAAGTTATGTTTGTTGCCTTCAATAAAATCATCATGCGTATGTCTGCAGGTCAGATTGCCGCGATTAAAAAACGATATAGTGTCAGTGACGCCGATTTTCCCAGGCACAATTCCATGGTGGTAAACAGCATCAATGACGAGAAGGTGGTCAAGATGCTGAAAGAGCTGAAACCGGATGCCGTCGTGGTTAACGGCACGCGAATTATTTCCGAGCAGGTGCTCGTTGCAACTGATGCGGTTTTCCTCAATACCCATGTTGGAATAACGCCGAGATACCGCGGTGTTCATGGCGCGTACTGGGCGCTGGTTCACGATGATATGGAAAATTGCGGCGTAACAGTGCATCTTGTGGACAAGGGTATTGATACTGGTGGCGTGCTGTACCAGGACACCATCGAGGTCGATCAGTTTGATAACCTCAACACCTATCCCTATCACCAGATCGCCAAGGCAATACCGTTAATGAAAAGGGCGCTGATAGATGTTTCCCGTGGAGACGTGAAAGCGCGGCGGGGAATCGAGCCTTCACGGCTATGGTCTCATCCCACTCTGTTTGAGTATCTTAAATTCAGGCTGTTTTACGGGGTGAAGTGATTCTGGTCTGAATACTTCAAAGCAGGGAATAGCGCAGCTGTTCGACTTGCCTGCGATGGCAAAATTTTTTCCCATTACAAGACATTTTGAAGATTGAGAAAATGATTGTTGGTTATGCGTAAAAAGCCAAGGAAGGTTTCCAGTATAAAAAATGTTTAACCTGCATTTCTTACCCAGCGGACTCGGCCCGATTAATCAAGAAGATTATGAAATTCAACACGCAAGGATTTATATCGTGACAGAGGTTAATTTGTACACGGCGCTTTGCCGTGAAATACCACATGAACACTGCATTCTTCTTGATGGACTATCAGTGAGAAATGCAGGCTAAAGCTTGAACCGGCCAACCAGAGCCTGTAACTGTGAGGCTAGCTGAGCCATTTCCTGGCTGCCAACGGCTGTCTGCTGTGCGCCCTGTGAGGTTTGTTCACCAATTTCACTAATGACACTGATGTTCTGATTGATTTCTCTGGCCACATCGCCCTGCTCACTGGCTGAACTGGAAATCTGGTTATTCATATCATTAATGGTTGCCACGGAATCGGTAATTGCCTCAAGTGAATTACCAGCTTCTGCCGCCTGATTAACACTGATTTCGGCCTGTTCGCGTCCTTTTCTCATTACCTCTACTGCTTGACCTGCGCCGGACTGCAGCCGTTCAATCATGGTCTGGATCTCTTGGGTAGAGTCATGAGTGCGGCTGGCGAGAGTTCGTACCTCATCGGCTACCACGGCGAAACCTCTTCCCTGTTCACCCGCCCGGGCCGCCTCGATCGCAGCGTTCAGGGCAAGTAGATTGGTCTGTTCGGAAATTCCTCGAATTACCTCAAGTACACCGCCAATATTTTCGCTGTCCTCTTCAAGTTGCTTAATCACTGTGGCTGCGCCTTCAACCTCTTCCGCCAGGCTGTTGATGGCCAGCACTGTATTTTGCACAATTCGTGAACCACTTCGGGCCTCATCACTGGCATTACTTGCTGCTTCGGCCGCCGCCCTGGCGTTTTGTGCCACTTCATTTACGGAGGATGTCATTTCGTTCATGGCTGCCGCTACCTGTTCCGTCTGTGCCTGCTGCTTGCAGACGCCTTCGTTACTCTGCAGTGAAACGGATGACATCTCCTTGGCGGCTGTTGCCAGCTGACTGGTCGATTTTTTGACATCACCGATAATTCCCTGCAGTTTATCCATGAAGGTATTGAAACTATTTACCAGGCGGCCAATTGCATCTGTGCTGGCTGTGGAAAGGCGGCGTGTCAGATCTCCCTCTCCGGTGGCAATCTCTTCCAGTGAGTTTGCTACTTCTGCAATACTGTTGTTGATTAACCGGCCGACGACAACTGCTGCGATAGTGATGATCAGAGTCATAATCAATCCGATGATCAGGCTGGAGCGGGTGCCATCCCGGGATGCCTGGCGGGTGCCATCTACCGTGGCAAGGAAGTGGTTATACTCTGCCTCCCGATAGTTGAGCATTTTTTCTTCAAAAGCCCGCATGGCCTCAACCATTTTAAGTGAAGCGGCCTGACGTTCAGATTCCGGGATGGTTTCATTGATTAAGCCGAGTGTAACCCTGCGGGCGGTGTCATAATAGGTTTTAAAATATTTCTCCAGTTCACGGATGGTGGAGGTTTGTGATGACTCGATCTCCATGATTTCCGTAAAGGCCTGCCGGATCTGTTCCGCCAGTCCATCCGTGGTTTCAGAAACCATCTCCTCATCCTCTGTATAAACCGCCGTCCCCAGCAAATCCTTGATGCGAGTCATCCGGGCAACGTTGGCGTCTGTGCGCTCAAGTACTGGAAAACTGATCTCGCGGATATTTCCCAGGCGGGCGTCATTGTTTGTCGCTATCCAATAGCCAAAGCCCAGATTCAGCATGAAGCCCACGATGGCGACCAGGCCAATCAGCATGATCTTTATGTTTACCGACAAAGAACGGAACCATTTCATAGCTATTACCAGTTAATTTTCGGCACTAAAAGAGACACCTGTCCATTAGAACTTTTCAATATAAAATCAATCACCACAGGCATCTGCAATCATTCCCTCAGTTGAAGACAGCATCATGGCCTGAACAGAACCTTGACTGAATCATCAAGAGCGTCTGTGTTGATATAGCCCAGGCTGTTTGGTGTTTTTGCTACCCACTCTTTCATGGCTGAATCATCTCCGACCACTTTGGGTGGTACGCCCTTGCCGGAAAATACCCGTTTGGACCAGTAGCGTTTCAGCTTTTTGGGGCTCTTTCCCAGTATTTTGCTACCGAATTCGTCACGAATCGAACTGCCATCACTCTGATCGGCAAGTGCGACA
>JAJRUX010000045.1 GCA_024277575.1 Gammaproteobacteria bacterium
AAAAAGAGTCGCGACGAATCCATCTAAAACTATATCCATCGTGGTGTTAGGGAAAGAGGGTCCATAAAAAATGAAAACCATACTAGCTGCAGTTTTTAACGATCCCAAGCGTGCCCAAAATGTGGCTGAGCAGCTGATTGAGCACGATTTTCCCATGGACAAGATATCCATACTGCGCCGGGCCGCTGGTCAGGGCGATGACTTTCTGGGTGTCTCCTATGAGAACGAACGCGAGCGCATCAAATTCTGGGGTGAACAGGGTGCAGTGTGGGGCGCACTGGGGGGGGTACTGGCCGGAGCAATGGGGCTGTTTGTTGTTCCCGGCGTTGGGCCGTTGCTTGTTCTTGGGCCTTTTGTCGAACTGATTGCCGGCGCAGTTGCGGGAACCGGCTTGATGACCGGAGCAGCACTGGTCACCCATCTGACCATCGCCCTGCGCCGGATAGGTATCCCGGAGGAGGATCTGGAGTATCTGCACCAGTCGGTGATGGATGGAAAAACACTACTGCTGCTGCAGTATGGGAAACAGGATAAAGCGGATTGGCGGCATATCGTTAATTGGGGTGGAGCTGAAACGGTACAGGTTTTTTCGGGTTGATATTCTGGACAAACATCACCCCGACTACTATAGGTTATAGTTGGTTAAGTACATTCCAAACAACTGATTTCTTCAATGGCAGTTTAACCCGAGAGGAGAGACATGAGTAAACAATTGGCAATACCGTGGCAGTCACCTCTGGCACAGCTGTTTGTGACGCAGATTGCATTAAACTCACAAATCAAGGCCATGCAGGCAGAATCTGCCAGTTGGCACAATGAACACAGGAAGTGGAAAAAAGATATTGTTGGTTGGCAGAAAAAGCAGCGCCGGATAGAAGCGATATTGTATCAGTTGGAACGGGAACTGCCGGATTACCGAGAGGTTGCAGCTCACTTGTCAGACGTTATCGAGGATCATGAAACCCGCTTGTCGGAACATGAAAAACTGTTGGCCCGGTATTTGAGTCACGATGAAACTGATCCGGTCAAATGGACAGAGCTGGACGCCGAACACGACAAGCAGGCAAAACTCCACGCCGAAGTGCAGGAGGAGCACGATGCATTTCGTGCAGCCTATCTGGCTGCGATGAAAAAGGTGGATCGGCTGGTGAAACGGCTGCAGGCTCTTTGCCACTGATATTCCTGTTCTCTTACTCTTCAATTCTGTCGCAGCAAGGAGCTGTCGGCTGCACCAAATCTTCTTTATCAAGGAGAGAAAGCACTTTTCCCCGGACCGGAGTAGGGTGGTAGGTGGTACATCCTTTCAGCCCCAGTTGCCACGCCCGCTGGTAGATTGTCTCGAATTCGTTACGTGTCACCTGTTCCGGTACGTTGATGGTTTTGGAGATAGCGTTGTCCACAAAGGGTTGAAGGGCGGACTGCATCTTCAGATGCGCCTCTGGAGTCAGCTGTTTTGCAGCGACAAAATAATCCGGTAGCGGGCGGTTTCCGTATCGTACTTTCCAGTGGCGCAGCGCATAGTCGGTCAACTCGTATTCCTGATGTTCTCTTCCCGTGGTGCGAATACGCCGCCGGTAGTGAAAATCGAATACCGGCTCTATCCCGCTGGATATATTGTTGGCAAACAGGCTGATAGTTCCAGTGGGGGCGATCGCCAGCAGATGGCTGTTACGGATTCCGTTTGCCGCAATCTCCCGTTTGATATCGGCTGGCAATTGGTGGATAAAAGGGCGGGACAGATACGATTCAATTTCCAGAAACGGGAAGGTGCTTTTTTCTCTGCCCAGTTCAATTGATGTGCGGTAGGCAGCATGGCAGATGGTTTCCATAATCCGTGCGGCCTGCTGCCTTGACTCCTGTTTGCCATAGTGCAGCCCCAGCATGATAAGCGCATCTGCCAGCCCGGTAATTCCCAGCCCGATACGACGGCTCCCGTGGCTCTGGTTCTGCTGGGCCTGAAGCGGGAAGCGGGAGCAGTCGATAACATTGTCCAGCATGCGCACTGCAACCGCTGTCGTTGCTTCGATCCCTTTAAAATCCAGGCGTGCTTTTGGGCCAAATGGGTCACGGACAAACCGGGTTAAATTGATGGAACCCAGATCACAGGCACCATAAGGCGGCAGTGGGATTTCGCCGCACGGGTTGGTTGCACTGATCTGTTCACGATAACCCAGATTATTCCTCCGATTGATGCGATCGATGAACAGCATACCGGGCTCTGCCGTATCAAAACTTGCCTGGATAATGCTGTTCCATAGCGCCCGGGCGCGGACCTTCCGGAATACGGCGCAGGAGGTTACCGTTCCCTGCCAATTTTTATTCACCCGCTCCGGATAGCGATCTGCATTCGGCAGTTCACCTGCTGGAAACAGCAGTAGCCAGTCGGCGTCACGCTGCACCGCCTGCATGAAATCATCACTTGCAAGGACGGAAAGATTAAAATTGCGCAACTGCCGGGCATCACGCTTGGCATTGATAAATGCCTCGATATCTGGATGGTCACAGCGCAGCGTAGCCATCATCGCCCCTCGCCGGGCAGCCATCGACAGCAGCGCATCACACATACTGTCCCAGATGCGCATGAACGCGACGGGGCCGGGAGCAACATCCGTAATCCCGGTGCCGCTTTCAGCAGGGCGCAAGGTGGAAAAGTCATACCCCACACCACCCCCTTGCCGCATGGTGAGCGCCCCTTCCTTCAGACTGTCGAAAATGGACTCCAGTGAGTTGCCGATGCGACCCATGACAAAACAGTTGAACAGGGTAACGTTGTACGTTGTCCCTGCACCCGCAACAATCCGCCCACCGGGAAGAAAGTAAAACCCCTCCAGCACCCGGTAAAATTTCTGTTCCCAATGTGCCTGCCGGACAGGCTCCACCGAAGCCAGCGCTTTCGCCACCCGCCGCCAGGTATCATCCGGAGAGCGCTCCGGCACGCCACCGTCAGGCCGATAACGATAACGGCTGTCCCACACCAGCTCTGAAACGGGTAATTCGAAAAGAGGGGTTGTCATAGCCTGATTCTCCCCGCGAGAAACTCTTTCTCTCCTTTATTATAGGAATTTGCCCGCACAAAAGGGGCGCAGAAGCTGCTTTACAAACGGAACAGGGAAGGGGGCGGTGACAATATCGCCCCATGGATAATCACCATGGGACGAACGGTATTCGGCAGAAGATATCGTTATTCTTGGGGAATACGAAACA
>JAJRUX010000046.1 GCA_024277575.1 Gammaproteobacteria bacterium
CACAGTCGTCGTGGAGCCGATTTTCTGGGGGGTATTGCCGGCCGGCTGGAAAAGGTTCCTGTCGTCCTTTCAAGGCGTGTGGATAATCCCGAGCCACGCTGGTGGGTGGCTGTCAAATATCGTCTTTATGACCGAGTGATAACAATTTCCCAAGGGATTAGGGATGTTCTGCTGGCGGAAGGAGTGGCTGCTGACAAGGTTGTCTGTGTGTCTAGTGCAGTTGATACTGGGCAATATACCCCGGCGTGTGACCGCCTCCGGTTTGAGCGGGAGATGGAGATAAAACCGGGACATCCGGCTGTCGGGGTAATTGCCCAGCTTATTCCGCGCAAAGGGCACCGCTATCTGCTGGAGGCAGTTCCTGCTGTCTTGCGGCAGATTCCGGATGTGCAATTTCTGTTTTTTGGCACCGGAGAGCTGGCGGAAGAGCTTCAGGCGCAGATAGAGCAGCGTGGCCTTGCCGGCAATGTCAGGCTGGCTGGTTTTCGTGATGATCTGGCGCAGATCCTGCCGTGCCTGGATGCCGTTGCCCATCCAGCCTTGATGGAGGGGCTTGGGGTTTCGCTGCTGCAGGCTGCCGCCTGTGGTGTGCCAATCGCCGCCAGTGCGGTGGGGGGTATCCCGGAGATCGTACAGGATGGGGTGAACGGTTATCTGGTGCCGCCGCGGGATCCCGATGCGTTGGGCGGCGCGTTGTTCTCTTTATTGAAAGATCGAGATCGGGCGCGAGAAATGGGCGTAGCTGGCCGGACCATCGTCGAGCAGCGGTTCTCTATCGATGCCATGGTGGAAGGGAACAGGAAGGTTTATGGGAACCTCTAAAAACGCGCTTTTTCCGCGATAGCGGTGTCAGCGCCGTGCTCGAATCCTCATGTATATTTTTTATATACTGCGGTTCTGCGCGCGGCGCTTTCTTGCTCTCACGAAAAATATCACTATTTTTAGGGATACCCCTTATGCCGAAGTCTTACCAGTCTGAGCGGCCAAGGTATTGGAGTCGGAGTGCAGTATGCGCTATCTTTATACATTAATCCTCTATCTGCTGATACCGGCAGTGATGAGCCGCCTGGTTTGGCAGGGCAGGCGGAACCGTGCGTACTGGCAGCGATGGAGTGAGCGTTTTGGGTATTTTAAGCTGCCCGATCTGTACTCCCCTATCTGGATACATGCCGTGTCGGTAGGGGAGGTGCAGGCGGCGCAAGGACTGATCCGTGAGTTGCAGCAACGCTATCCCAAACGTTCCCTGATTGTGACCACTACCACTCCGACAGGTTCGGCGCAGCTACGGAGGCTATTCGGTGATTCGGTGGCCCATCTCTATCTTCCCTACGATCTGCCCGGGGCGGTGCGTCGCTTTCTTGACCGGGTGCGGCCGGAGCTGGCTTTAATCATGGAGACTGAACTGTGGCCCAACCTGGTCGCCGGTTGTTTCCGGCGGAACATCCCCGTGGTGATTGCGAATGCCCGGTTGTCGCCACGCAGTCTGAAAGGCTACCGCCGGATTCTTCCTCTGATCCGGGAGACGCTAAAGAGTATCCGCCTGATTGCGGCGCAGGGAGAGGAGGATGCCGGGCGTTTTATCTTGCTGGGAGCCTCCCCTGAACAGGTTGAGGTGACAGGTTCGGTCAAATTTGACCAGCAGATGCCGGCTGGTCTGATGGAGAAAGCCGGGTTGCTTCGCCATCAACTGGGAAGTGAGCGGCTGGTATGGGTTGCTGCAAGCACTCATCAAGGAGAGGATGAGCAGATCCTGGATGCCTTTCAACAGCTGCAATGCAGCCACCCCGATTGTCTGCTGATACTGGTTCCACGCCATCCCGAGCGTTTTGACCGCGTGGCGGAGTTGTGTCGGCAGCGGGGGTTTAAAGTGGTACGCCGCACTGATGGGACTCCTTGTCAGCAGGATATGGATATATTCCTGGGTGATACGCTGGGAGAGCTTTTGTTGTTTTATGCGGCTTCCGATGTGGCTTTTGTGGGAGGGAGTCTGGTATCGACAGGAGGACATAATATGTTGGAGCCCGCCGCATTGGGTAGACCCGTTATCACGGGGCCGCATCTGTTTAATTTTTCGAAGATTGCGATGGCGATGGAAGAGGCCGGAGCTGCTCAGAAAGTAGACAACGCAGAGCAGCTGGCCGCGCTTCTGGAGCAGTTGCTGAACGACCCGCAGCGGCGCGACAGGATGGGCTCCAGCGGGCGGCGGCTGGTCGAGCAGAACCGCGGCGCATTGCAGAATCTTCTGGTGTTGCTGAAACAGTATCTCGGTTGATAGTCAGGTATTGTTGCGAGGTCGGATCACCAGCTTTTGTCCCGGCATCAATGGTTTTGCTGTCGGGATGGCGTTCCACCTGGCGAGTTGTGTGATGGTGACGCGGTAACGTCGTGCCACACTCCACAGCGTTTCCCCGTTTGCTACCGTATGGGTAACACTCTTGTTTGTAGAGGGTGTGTTTTGGCTGAGGAGTGATTGAGAAGAGATGTTTTGTAAAATACTGTTTTCTGTCAGGAGGATCTGAAGTTTCTCGCCAATGCGGATGGTATTACCGCGTATGTTGTTGGACTGCTTCAGTGCAGCTGTTGTGGTGCCGTACTTGGCCGCGATAACGCTCAGGCTCTCGCCAGCAGCTACGGTGTGGTATATCCAGCCAATTCTCTCGCTGGAGGATAGCTGGGATAGGCTCCATTTGAAGCGAGCGGCCTTGTCGATTGGTAACAGCAGGTCGTGTGGTCCGTTGGGCGGTGTAACCAGACGGGTGAATCCCGGATTAAGTTGCCGGAACTCGTCAATGGGTAGTTGCGCAAGTCTGGCCGCTACAGCCAAACTGATTCGGCTATTTATCTGAAGCCGGGTCAGATGGGGTTCGTTGGGGATTTTTTTCAGCGAAATATCATAGAATTCCGGATCCATCACCATTGCAGAGATGGCCAGCAGTTTAGGGATATAGTGGCGCGTTTCTTCCGGTAGCAGTGGACGGATGGACCAGAAATTACCAGATTTTCCGTTCTTTTTGGCTCTCCGTATGGCACGTTCAACTGTTGAGCCCCCAGAGTTGTAGGCGGCAAGAGCAAGCAGCCAGTCGTTATCAAGGCGTTTGTACAGATCCTGCAGAAAATCCAGCGCAGCACGGGTAGATGCGTGGATGTCACGGCGACCATCGTACCACTCATCCTGTTTCAGGCCATAGTGTTCACCTGTGGTGGGGATGAACTGCCATATCCCGGCTGCGCCACTGTGAGAAAGTGCAAAAGGTTTGTAATCGCTTTCTACTACAGGTAACAGGGCGATTTCGGTGGGCATGCCCCGTTTTTCAACCTCTTCAAGCACAAAATGAAGATAAGGTGCGGATTGTTCGACAACGCGATCCATGTGATATTGACGCTGCTTATACCAGCTCAGGGTTTTCGGCAGGGTGTCTGGCGTATAATCGGAGAGCTGGAATCCCGCACGGATACGATCCCAAAGATTGACTGGATGCCACTCTTCAGTAGTGGGAATGTCCATTTTTTCTTGTTGAGCCAACAGGGCCTTATTGTGCTGTGAAGTTTTATCCGGTGTGGCCACAGAACTGGGTTTTGCCGCAGTTTGGGGTACTGGAAGATGAAGCTCCACATGGCGCGGAGGATTCTGGCTGCAGCTGACTACGATGAACGCGATCAGAGTGATGGCGAAAGCTTTTGCAAAGTACATGAAGACCAATGGTATGTGAGCTTGTGCCATGGGTCAATCTGATTTACCTGTTTAGAAATTAGTCATATATCGGTTGATTTGTGCAGTCTCTCCAATGCCGCAGCGCTACAAATACCTCTTCGGAACTGCCTAGAGCATGACCGGTGAACTGCTCGGCGGAATGAATAACCTCTTTAATATTGCATCGCAAGAAGGGGTTGGTCTGTTTCTCTTCTGTTAGTGTTGAAGGTACGGTAGCGGCTCCTCTGCTTCGGAGCCGGCGGGTTTTTTCCAGCCGCTGAACAATTGCGCAGTTTTCAGGTTCTACCATCCTGGCAAAGAGCAGGTTCTCTTCGGTGTACTCATGGGCGCAGTAGATAAGTGTTTCCTCAGGCAGGGCGGCAATTTTTTCCAGTGAGTGAAACAGTTGCTGTGCCGTTCCATCAAAAATCTTGCCACAGCCCGCGGTAAACAGGGTATCACCGCAAAACAGCAGACCGTGACCGTAATAACCGATATGTCCTGCTGTATGTCCCGGGATATCCAGTACCCGGAGGTCAGCCGTGATTGCTTCCAGGTGAATATTATCGCCTTCCCTCATTGGATGATTCAGGGTGGGAACAGGCTCGTTGGCAGGGCCATAAATGGGAATATTGTAGTTTGTGACCAGCTCGACTGCTCCGTCCACATGGTCGTAGTGACGGTGGGTGATGAGTATGGCGACTGGTTTCAGATTGCTGGCAGCCACGGCCTTTTGTACCGGCCGGGCTTCTCCAGGATCAATGATTGCCACATACGGGGTGCTATCATTTCGGAGCAGCCAGATGTAGTTGTCGTTTAGTGCCTGTAGTGCAGTTATTTTCAGCATGAGCAGTTATAGTATACCTTTCTCGCAAGGGTTTTCCCGGTATCGCACAAAACGATGAGTAATCAACATGACTATGAAGCTGCGGCACGAATATGGCGGCGTCTACGGGCATGGTTCCAGTTGCCCGCCGGGCGATTGCTGCTGGAGCAGGAGTGTGCGCAGATGGAGTCCATACTTCCGGATCTGTTCGGCTACTACCTTTTGCAGGTGGGACGTCCTGGCCGGGTTGATCTGTTGTCGGCGAGCCGTATTCGCTACAGTGTAATAATGTCGCTGGAGTCATGGGTGAGGACAAGGGGGCAGAATCAAACAGATGTTTGTGGTCAGGCAGATGCATTGCCTTTTTCCACAGAGAGCCTGGATGTGGTTGTGTTACCTCATGTGCTTGAATTCACATCGGATCCACATCAAGTGTTGCGGGAGGTTGATCGTACGCTGATACCTGAAGGGCATGTGGTTATTACCGGTTTCAACCCCTGGAGTTTGTGGACCCTGTGGCGCTGGATAGGGTGGTGGCGCAGAAATCCACCGTGGTCAGGGCGTTTTCACAGCTCCGCCAAGGTGCAGGACTGGTTGGGATTGCTGGGTTTCGATACCTTGATGACTCGTTCTCTTGTTTACTATCCACCCGTTCGGCATGGCGCGCTGATACGCCGCCTGCGAGTATTTGAATATCTAGGCAGACGTTTCCAGCCTTTCACCGGGGCGGTCTATGTCCTGGTAGCCAGAAAGCGGGTGGCAACGTTAACACCCATTACGCCCCGCTGGCGTCTTCGCGACAAACTGCTGCCGACCGGGGTTCCTGAACCAACGGTACGCAGCAATAGACAGCAGCAAGGGAAATGATTGAATAACATGAGTGAAACAGTAGAGGTTTTTACCGATGGCGCCTGCAAAGGTAACCCGGGACCCGGTGGGTGGGGTGCTGTGTTGCGTTATCGGGGGAAAGAAAAGGAGTTGTGGGGAGGGGAGCCTGAAACCACTAACAATCGCATGGAGTTAATGGCGGCTATTGTGGCTCTGGAGACGCTGAAGCGCTCCTGCAAGGTGTCCCTCACTACTGATTCCCGCTATGTCCAGAAAGGGGTGACTGAATGGATGGATAACTGGAAGCGGCGCGGCTGGAAAACGGCAAGCAGACAGCCTGTAAAAAATATTGATTTGTGGCAGCGGCTGGACAAGGCGGTTGCACGCCACAAGGTGGATTGGCACTGGGTCAGAGGCCACACCGGGCATCCTGAAAATGAGCGGGCCGATGCACTGGCCAACCGAGCCATAGAAGAGATGAGGAGTTGATAATGCGACAGATTGTGCTGGATACCGAAACCACCGGACTGGAACCAAAGGATGGGCATCGAATCATCGAGATTGGTTGTGTGGAACTGGAGCGGCGCCGTCTGACCCGCAACAATTATCATCAGTATTTGCAGCCGGATCGGGAGATTGATGCCGGTGCGGTGGAGGTGCATGGGATTACCAACGAGTTTCTCGGTGACAAGCCGCGTTTTGTTGATATTGCCGAGCATTTCCTCAGCTATATAAAAGGTGCGGAGCTGATTATTCACAATGCACCTTTTGATGTCGGCTTTATCAACCACGAACTGCGTCTGCTGGATCCCGGGTATGGGCAGTTGGAGGATTACTGCAGCATACTGGATACGTTGGCGATGGCGCGCAAGCTGCATCCCGGCCAGCGAAACAGTCTGGATGCTCTTTGCAAACGCTATCAGGTAGACAACTACCAACGGGATCTGCATGGTGCGCTGCTTGATGCGGAGATCCTGGCCGATGTCTACCTGTTGATGACCGGTGGACAGACCAAGCTGGCCCTCAGCAGTGAAGAGCAACAGGCCAGGAGTGGTAAAAAGAGTGATGAGGGAATCCGGCGTGTTGCAGAAAACCGGCCGCTGCTCAAGGTAGTTTATGCCAGTGAAGAAGAGCAGCGCTGGCATGATGAGCGGTTGCGGGCTATTGATAAATCCAGCGGTGGGGGGTGCGTATGGCGGGGAGAGGAGGCTTGAGCTGATGGAGACAGCTCTGCAGGCTGAGACTGGTTACCTGAATCCGTGGGTTCATGACGGCGCATAGCACAAGCTCTTGATTCCACAGCGGTTCAAAAAATGCCCGCTTAACCTAAGGGTGAAGCCAAGATTTTTTGATTCCACTGTGAAATCAATATCTTGCGCTCTGCATCCGCCCTGAACCCACGGATTCAGGTGGTTATACAGCTCGGCCTGCAGAGCAGCGGAATTTTACTTTTTGATCTTGGTAATGGTTGCCTTTTCCACGATCAGGGGATAGAGGTAGCCAGAGCCAAAATCAAGATCCACGGTGACAGTTCCAACGACCGAGACCTCGTCACCAACCTCTGCCGTCTGCTCGCTGGTGACAGTGATGTCATTGCTTCCCTCCTTGCCGCTGCCATCCTGCAGATGGATGAAGTTCCGGTTCATGATGCCGTTGTTGACCTTTACAACCTTGCCTTGCAGCTGTACCTGCTGACCCTTGAGTTTGGCTTTTTCGTGATAAAGATCCGCTATGCTCTTGTGTACCGGATCTGAGGCTGATACAGCCAGAGGGGCGAGGCAGAGCAGGCCCGCCAGCAAACTGATAACTATACGATTCATAAATAACTCCTGACAGGGGATTGATACTGTTACGAATCCTGATTTTAACAGGAGTAGCCGCTGTTGGCACTTATGGATAGATCTGCTCTATTTGTTTATCAGGAAAAGATCGCCATTGATCAGGAAGTGCATCCAGACACTGGCAGCGTAACCCAGCGCAATGGCCCACGACCATTTGAGATGTGCGAAAAAAGTATAGACTCCGCGCGCTTGTCCCATCAGTGCGACTCCGGCGGCGGAGCCGATGGATAGCAGTGAGCCGCCCACGCCTGCGGTGAGGGTAACCAGCAGCCACTGGCCGTGAGACATATCAGGGTTCATGGTCAGCACAGCGTACATCACAGGGATATTGTCTACGATGGCCGACATCACCCCTACCAGAATATTGGCAGCTGTGGCGCCCAGATCCACGTACATCAGCTGGGATGCCAGCGCCAGGTAACCGATGGTTCCGAGACCACCAACAGCAAGCACCACCCCGTAGAAGAACATCAGCGTGTCCCACTCGGCGCGCTTCATACTGATGAAGATATCGAATGGCCGCTTGCGGGGCTTGTAGTAACGCAGCAGTTCCTTCTCCATTTGTGGATCCAGCCGGAAATTCTCCATCGCCGGGGTCATGGCGTCGATGCGGTTGAGCTCATGACGGCGCAACCGGTAGCCGAACAGTGCCAGCAGCCCCATGCCGGTCATCATCCCCATTGCCGGGGGCAGATGCAGATAGCTGTGCATTACCACGGTCAGGGCGATAGTGGCCAGAAACAGCGCCACCACCATGTAGCCGCCATACTTCACTTCGGTGGAGGCGGTTTCGGCCACTGGTTCCGGTTTCTCTCTGGAAACGGTGAGGGACATCAGAAAAGCCGGTACCAGCCAGTTGGTGAGGGAGGGCAGGAGCAGTGCAAAAAACTCGGAAAAGTGAACCCGTCCCGCCTGCCAGACCATCAAGGTAGTGATGTCACCGAAAGGGCTGAAGGCGCCGCCTGCGTTGGCGGCTACCACGATGTTGATGCAGGCCACCACGATGAAGGTGCGGTTGTCACGCCCAATAGCGATCACTACTGCCGCCATTACCAATGCGGTGGTTAGATTGTCGGCCACTGGCGAGATGCAGAAGGCCAGCAAGCCGGTCAGCCAGAAGATACTGCGTAATGAAAAACCGGCCGAGATCAGCTTGGCGCGCAGGGCGTTGAAAATCCCGCGCTCCTCCATGGTGTTGACGAAGGTCATTGCTGCCAGCAGGAACAGCATCAGCTCGGCGAACTCCAACAGCATGTGTTTGGCGGCGTCATGCACCGCCTGGTTCTCGCCATGGCCAACGTAGGCGATGCCGATCAGCAACCAGATAACGCCCGCTCCAACGATTACCGGTTTTGATTTGCGCAGGTGGAGGAACTCTTCGCCGATAACCAGGGAGTAGGCGATGACAAAGATGATCAGTGCTGCGATGCCATACCCGGTTGCAGTCAGATCCAGCAAAGGGGGCGGTGGTTCGGCATAGGCGAAAGCCTGGATGGGCAGAACCAGCAGTGCCGTGGCCAGCACTGCCGGGGTTGCTATTGAAAACTGGAAAAAGTGTCTGGTTGTCATGTTGCTCCGCATTTGTTGGTCAAATGGTAACTACTCGGCTTGCTCTTGAAGTGCGCCGTTTCTGCATCTAAAAATGATCGTTTTCCCTTGTAGATTCACATCTTTTGCTTGGATCTGGCATGTTTCAGAAGCAATCTGGCAGTGATGTGACATATTGACTATTCGCTGAGTAGTTACTTCAAATGTAACGCATGAAGGGCCTGAAGCTTGCCGGTCTGGCGAAAACCTTATGCGCGTCATGTTCTTCATGGTGTAGCCGGTTGTCTCATGTGCTTGCTCTGGATGGAGTGAGTGTTTGCGTTCAGATAAGCCCGGCAAAGGGCTGAATTTCCACCGGTTCGCCCGCATGAACCCCGGTGCTGTTGGCGGGCAGCACAATGAAACAGTTGGCCTTGCTCATGGAGCTGAGGATATGGGAACCCTGTGCCCCGCAGCCGGACACGGTGAGCCTGCCCTGTTCGTCACGCTGCAGTAGGCCGCGCTGGAACTCGGTTCGCCCCGGGCGCTTTTTCAGGTTGGTGCTGCAGGTTACCTGCAGACGCAGTGGTGTGCTGTCATCCTGTCCCATCTGTTGTAGCAGGGCCGGCTGGACGATCTGATAGAAGGTGACCATGGCGGAGACCGGGTTTCCCGGCAGGCCGAAAAACAGGGTGTCGTTCACGGTGCCGAAGGCCAGCGGCTTGCCGGGTTTGATGGCGATCTTCCAGAAATCCACCTGGCCCAGTTTTGCCAGGGTTTCGCTGACATAGTCCGCCTCCCCCACCGATGCACCGCCCGAGGTTATCACGGTATCGGCGATGGTGGCGGCGTCGAGAAACGCCTGCTCGATCGCTTTGCGCTGGTCGCGGATAACTCCCATGTCGATGAGTTCCACCCCCAGGCGGGTGAGCATGGCGTGCAGGGTGTAACGGTTGCTATCATAGATCTCTCCCTCTGCGAGTGGTTCGCCAACGGAGCGCAACTCATCTCCAGTGGAGAAAAAGGCCACCCGCAGGCGGCGTTTGACGCTCACTTCGCCAAATCCCAGTGAGGCAAGTGAACCCAAATCGGCTGGGGTAAGTTTTCGCCCTGGCTTGAGCACCGGCTGACCGGTAGCCAGATCTTCTCCGGCTTGTCGTACATGCTGGCCGGGTCTGTGACCAGTGCCGATACGGGCCATTTCTCCGTTCCGTTCCACCTGCTCCTGCATGACCACGGTATCCGCCCCCAGTGGCAGCATGGCGCCGGTCATGATGCGTACCGTCTGGCCGGGTTGCAGTTCGCCGTCGAACGGATGGCCGGCGCTGGAGGTTCCGATTACCTTTAGTGAAACCTTGCCCTCTGTGGGGAGATCGCTGCCAATAATGGCATAACCATCCATTGCCGAGTTGGTATAGGCAGGGACATCGATAGGAGACAGGATCTCCTCGGCCAAGGTGCGTCCCAAAGCCGCATTGAGCACAATCCGTTCATTGCCAGTGATGGGTTGAACGGCACTTTTTATGCGTGACAGGGCGTCATCGAGAGAGAGAAGTGATGGGTGTGTCATTCGCTGTGTTCCAGATATTGTACCAGGATAAAATTGGCGATCTCTTCGGGTTGGTTGAGATCGAGTCGGGGAAGACTGGTCTCAATCTCCAGCGGAGTATCAGTGGCAATGGCGATAATATCGTTGTCCGCCGGGAAAAGTAGTGGATGGCCCAGACCGGGGCGGTGCAGTTCGATCTTTGGAATACGGGCCTGCTTGAACCCTTCCACGAGGATCAGATCGAGGTGTTTTTGATTCATATGCAGTATCAGTTCGGTCAGTTGCGGAGGGTCTTCAACGGGGTTTTCCGTCATTAATGCCCAGCGCTGGCTGGAGGCGATCAGGGTCTGAGTGGCGCCAGCCTTGCGTAGCCGGTAGCTATCCTTGCCGGGGGTGTCGATGTCGAACTGGTGGTGAGCATGCTTGATCATGCCGATACGCACACCGCTTCGGGTGAGGATGGGCAATAGCCGTTCCAGCAGGGTAGTCTTGCCAGTACCACTGAAGGCAGCGAAGCCGATAACGGGAATGTCTGGTTGCATGGTGCCAATTATCCTGGATTCTGAAGGGAATCTCTATGATGAAATAGATATCTGTTGACTGTTTCACCACCCAGGAGAACGGTTGCGGCCTGCATGACATACTCCGCAGGCCGTTTCACCGAAGATTGCCTATATCTTGTAATAGTCTCGATACCACTCGACAAAACGGGCAATTCCTTGTTCTATCGGGGTTGCAGGTTTGTAATCCACATCGTCTGTCAGTGCTTGTACATCTGCGTAGGTCGCCGGAACATCGCCCGGCTGCATGGGCAGCAGGTTTTTCTCCACTTTTTTGCCGATACACTCTTCCAGAACTTCAATATAACGCAACAGCTCGACCGGACTGCTATTGCCGATGTTGTAGACCCGCCAGGGCGCAGAGCTGGTTGCTGGATCCGGGTTGTCACCAGACCAGTCCGGATTTGTCTCTGCGACCTTGTCCAGGGTACGGATGACACCTTCCACAATGTCGTCAACATAGGTGAAATCACGGCGGTGTTTACCGTGATTGAATACATCGATGGGTTTGCCGGCAAAGATGTTTTTGGTAAACATGAACAGAGCCATGTCCGGTCGTCCCCAAGGGCCGTAGACGGTAAAAAAGCGCAGGCCGGTGGTGGGGATTCCGTAGAGGTGGCTATATGTATGGGCCATCAATTCATTGGCTTTTTTGCTTGCAGCATACAGGCTTAGTGGGTGGTCAACATTTTGGTGGACAGAAAAGGGCATGTCGGTATTGGCGCCATAAACCGAACTGCTGGAAGCATAGACCAAGTGCTCAACGTGGTGGTGGCGGCATCCCTCCAGTACGTTGATAAATCCAACGATATTGGTATCGATATAGGCATAGGGGTTTTCGAGAGAGTAGCGCACTCCCGCCTGGGCAGCCAGATTGACAACCCGTTGTGGCTGATATTTGGCAAAGGCGGCCAGGATGGCGTCCCGATCTTCCAGATCGATGCGGAGGTCGGTGTAGTCGGGGTGATCCTTGAATTGATCCAGCCGTGCCAGCTTCAGATTGACATCATAATAGTCATTGACATTATCGATCCCGATAACCTCATCTCCGCGCTCCAGCAGGCGCTTTGCTAGTGTTGAGCCGATGAAACCGGCGGTCCCTGTTACCATTATCTTCATATAAATTCCCCCATGTAAGCAGAAGCAGGGCTCACCTGACATTCCTGGTCCGGTGAGCTGCTTCTGGTTGAATGTTGTGTTTTTGGTTCGGTTTTTCTAGGAGTCTGTCGGGTTTGGGTAATCGTAGCGAGCTGGTGGGAGAGCGCGTCAAAATGTTTCCGGTTTTGAAGCGAATAGTGGGTCTATTTAGCGAAAAACCGGGGATATTTTGGCCGCTCTCCCATCAGCGCAGTAGATTATTCCCAAATCCGACAGACTCCTAGACGGCTATATTACCACCAACCACAGATTTTAATAATGTTAGCCTGTATTCCTCATCCCGGCAGCGATAGCGTTAATGGATCGGAGCAGGGGTGCCAGCCACATCTCCCGCTCTTCATCACTGAGCATTTCGTTTTGGCGGCGTTGCAGCAGGGTGATCTGGATATGGTTCAGTGGATCCAGATAGGGTTCCCGCCGTAATAGAGAGAGCTGCAGCGGGGGATTGTCTTCCAACAAGGAGCGGTTTCCAGATATCTCCAGTACCTGTTTGACAGTGCGTCGATACTAATCGCGGATGATCTGGAATATTTTTTTGCCTGTCTGCTGATCCTGGCACAGCCTGGCATACTGCTCGGCAATATCCATGTCTGACTTGAACAGAGCCATCTGGGCGTTACTGATCAGGGCTCGGAAGAAAGGCCACTCTTCATACATCTGTTGCAATTTTTTCAGTTGTACCGGGTCGCTATTACGCCAGGATTCCAGTGCTGTGCCGATGCCGAACCAGGCGGGCAGGGTATGGCGTGACTGCGCCCAGCTGAATACCCAGGCGATGGCGCGTACCGATGATTTGGAGCGGTCTCCCTTTTTTCGGTGCGATGGTCGTGAGCCGATGTTGAGCAGGCCAATCTCGTTGAGTGGAGTGGCCTCGTAAAAATAGTCCAGGAATCCGGGTGTCTGATCGGTGAGCTGACGATAACTCTGTTCGCCGCTTGCCGACAGCTTGTTCATGATTTCCAGATAGTCTTCGCAAAAAGGCTGCCAAGGCTGAATCACGCTGCGACTGGATTTCAGCAGTGCAGATACGCCCATGGTCAGTTCGTAGACGGCCGTTTCGAAATTGCTGTATTTATAGGAAAGCACCTCACCTTGCTCGGTGAATTTGATCTGCCCATGCACGGTTCCCGGTGGTTGGGAAAGAATGGCTTCGTGAGTTGGGCCACCTCCACGTCCGATAGTTCCCCCGCGGCCATGGAACAGCCGGTAAGCGATACCTTTATTCCGTAGCAGATCGGTAACCTGCTTCTGGGCGTTGTATAGTTGCCATGCTGAGGAGACGATGCCACCATCCTTGCAGGAGTCAGAATAGCCCAGCATCACCTCCTGGAAATTTCCAGAGTCAGCCAGCAGATTCCGGTAGACCGGGATATCCAGCAGTTCATCCATCACCGGTTCGATTCGTTCCAGATCATCAATGGTTTCGAACAGTGGTGAGATATGAATGTTGCAGAACCAGCTGCCATCTCTGCGGCCAGCCAGTCCGGTCAGTGCGGCGAGCAGCATCACCTCCATGACATGGCTGGCATGGTGGGTCATGGAGATGACATAGGTACCGAAAGCCTTTGGGCTGATCTCCCTGCGCATCTGTCCCATCACAGAGAATGTATCCAGCGTTTCCGTGGTCGCTTCACTAAGCTGATCCAGCTCGACAGTCAGCTCATCGGGTTTGGCTACCAGTTCGCTCAGCAGGGCAAGGCGCTGCTCCTCGTCCAGTGCCATATAGTCGGTGGCATTGCTTTGGCGGGAGAGAATTTCAGCTACCGCCTCGCTATGACGGGTTGACTCCTGGCGGATATCCAGGCGCATCAGGAAAAAGCCAAAGGTTTCTGCCAGTCGGATCAGATCTTTCAGCTCTGCATCGGCACAGCGTCCGTCGCCGTGGCTGTAAAGGGAGTCCCGGATCAGTTTCAGATCGTTGAGGAAATCCTGTTCGTCCGTGTAGCCGTATTCACGGGGAATCTCTTCGTCAGCATAAACGAGGCTGTCTACCCGTTTCAGATTGTCCTTGAGCCGACGCCGCATGATATAGAGCTTGCGCCGATAGGGTTCATGAATATAACGGTTGGGGCGCCTCTGGAAGACGGTTGGGAACTGCTCCTCATCCTGGGCCAGGCTATCCATGAACGGTTGGCTGGGTTGGCACAGGCGGCTGGAGTGGGTGAGTTGTAGATTCAGTTCACTGACCCGGCGCAGGTATTCACGCAGTACCTGTTGATGCTGCATCCGTACCGCAAGACGAGTGGTATCCGGTTTGACAAACGGGTTACCATCCCGATCGCCCCCAATCCAGGAGCCAAAGGTAAGGAAACTGGGTACACAAATCGGATTGTCATCACTGCACTGTTTGCCGTAGATGCGCTTGATAACCTTTTCCAGATTCCGGTAGGTTTGTGGTACGGCCATGAACAGGCTCTTGTGGAAGTAGTACAGCCCGTTCTTGATCTCGTCACGTACCTGGGGTTTCAGCACCCGAACCTCGTCAGTACTCCACAGAATCTGGATCTGGGTTTCCAGGGAATCGATTATCTCCTGCTTCTCCTCCTTGTTCAGGCGGCGATAGTCCAGCCGTTCACTGGTGAGGAAGATATTGCGCAGGCGCTCCATCACGATGCGCCGCCTGGACTCGGTGGGGTGAGAGGTGAATACGGGCAGATAGCGCAGCTGATCAAGCATGGCCTGGAGCTGTTCAGAGGAGACCCCCTCCGACCTGAACTCACGCAGGGTCGTATCGAAAGAGCCACCCCAGAGCTCACCCCCGCCATGGATACGACGGCGGCGCTGACGATGCTGGTAGGCCTCTTCGGCAATGTTGGCCAGGCTGAAATAGATGCTGAAAGCGCGCACCACATGACTCAGGGTGTCGGCATCAAGATTGCGGACAACCGCCTCCAGGCGTCTGCGTTTGCGTGGATTATCCTCCTTGCGCAATGAGATATACCCTTTGCGCAAGGTTTCCACCGCATCGAATACATGTTCACCCGCGTGGGTGCGCAGCACATTGCCCAAAAGTGTGCCGAACAGCTTGACTCTGGAACGTAACGCCTTGTCCGCAAGATTATTCGTCATAAATATTCCCGATAATGGTTATGGTGCGCATAAAAGTTGTGATTCTAACAAAAACTGGCCGGGACAGGGAGGCATGTAAATTGCACCTTGGGTGAATAACAAAATTTTGAATTGGCTAAATGTCAATTAATTGGCTGGTGTTCCGCTGATAATGGTGACGGAGACCAGATTGAGTCAGAAATATGACCCGGCTGTTTTATGAATCAGTGAAATATCCGGTTATGATGAGGATAATAAAATATGGATGGAATGGTAACCACGATGAAATTGACCGAATCTCCCGCTTGGCTGGCGCTGGAAAAACATCGGAAGTTGATGGCCGATCTCCACATGCGTACCCTGTTCGAGCAGGATCCGCAGCGTTTCGACAAGTTTACCCTGTCGGCCAGCAATATTCTGCTGGACTACTCCAAGAACCGCATTACCGGCGAGACCATGAATCTGCTGCATGCCTTGGCGCGCAGCGCCGATGTGGAAGGGTGGCGGGATCGCATGTTCCGTGGTGAGCGGATAAACTTCACCGAGGATCGCGCCGTGCTGCATGTGGCTCTGCGCAACCGCAGCAACCGGCCCATCGTGGTGGATGGCAAGGATGTGATGCCGGAGGTCAACGGGGTACTGGAACGTATCGCCGCTTTCGTGG
>JAJRUX010000047.1 GCA_024277575.1 Gammaproteobacteria bacterium
AACTCCTACGGCTCGCGCCGCGGCAACCACGAAGTGATGATGCGCGGCACCTTCGCCAACATCCGCCTGCGCAACCTGCTGGCTCCCGGAACCGAGGGGGGGGTTACCTGTTTCCAGCCATCCGGGGAACAGATGTTTATCTATGACGCTGCAATGAAGTACCAGCAAGAAGGAACTCCGCAGATTGTCATCGCCGGCAAGGAGTACGGTTCCGGCTCCTCCCGTGACTGGGCGGCCAAAGGGCCGCGCCTGCTGGGTGTACAAGCCGTTATTGCCGAGAGTTACGAGCGCATTCACCGCTCAAACCTGGTCGGCATGGGAATACTGCCGCTGCAGTTTCAGGATGGGGAGAGTGCAAAATCACTGGGGCTTACCGGCCGGGAGAGCTTCGACATCACCGGGCTGGACAACGCCTCAGCCAAGCAGGTTTCCGTTACAGCCAGTGACGACAGTGGCAGACAGATAACCTTTACCGCCAGAGTACGCATTGATACCCCGCAGGAGGCGGAGTATTACCGGCATGGTGGTATTCTGCACTATGTGCTGCGCCAACTGGCCTGAACAGTTTGCGGATCTAAAGAAAAATGCTTCCCAGCGGACTACTGAGACAATACTCATCAACCCTGTCCAGTATCATGCGCCTGAACGATATTCTGGCCGTGGCGCTGGGCGGCATGGTGGCTTTCGGGCTGCGTTTTGGTGAATGGACGCTCTATCCCAACTATCAGATAGCTGTCCTGCTGGCCTCACTGTTGACCATCGCTGTTTTTTCCCGTTTCGGCATGTACCACTCATGGCGGGGGAAAAGCCGGCTGTTTCAGATGCGAATGCTCACCATCTCCTGGTTGACCGTATTGCTGATGCTGATCGTTATCGCATTTATGACCAAGACCAGTGCCTCATTCTCCCGTCAGTGGCTTGCAATGTGGGCAGTTACTACCTGGGGATTTCTGTTTCTGTTCCGGCTGGCGCTTGCACAGATCCTGCGTGTCATGCGCAAACAGGGGTGGAACCACCGGCGCATCGTGATAGTCGGTGCCGGTAATCTTGGACGCGATGTTGCCAAGCGTATCCGGGACGCGGCCTGGACCGGCCTGGATATTGTCGCGTTTATCGATGATGACGAGAAACTGTGCGGAACCCATATTGACGGGATCAAGGTCAAATGCGGCATCCCCGAACTGCGCGCACTGATCAGAACCGAGGATATAGATGAGGTCTGGCTGGCATTACCGTTTCCCGCCGAGCACAGGATAAAAGAGATCCTGCATGATCTGCGGCATAGTACGCTGACCATCCGCTTCGTGCCGGATATTTTTGGTTTCCGTCTGATCAATCACTCAGTAGCAGAGATCGCCGGCCTGCCGATTCTGAATCTGACCGAATCACCGATGCGGGGAATGAACCGCTTTATAAAGGCGCTGGAAGACAAGATGCTGGCGCTGATTATTCTCACCCTTGCCAGCCCGGTCATGATCTGGTGTGCCATCGGCGTAAAACGCAGCTCACCCGGTCCGATTTTCTACCGTCAGGAGCGGGTCAGCTGGAATGGGACCCCTTTCAAAATGCTTAAATTCCGCTCCATGCCGGTCGAGGTGGAAGACGAAACGGGAGCAGTTTGGGCAAAACCCGGAGAGAATCGCGCAACTGAATTTGGTGCCATGCTTCGCCGCACCAGCCTGGATGAACTGCCGCAGTTTATCAATGTGTTGAAGGGTGATATGTCCATTGTCGGCCCACGCCCGGAACGACCGGTATTCGTAGAAAAATTCAAGGATGAGATCCCGCTCTACATGCAAAAACATCTGGTAAAAGCCGGGATTACCGGCTGGGCCCAGATCAACGGCTGGCGCGGCGATACCGATCTGAACAAGCGGATCGAATACGACCTTTACTACATTGAACACTGGTCACTGTGGTTTGATCTGAAAATTATTATTCTGACTATTGCCAAGGGCTTTGTTGATAAAAACGCTTATTGACGATAGTGTTTTCTGAGATGAAAAGACAAGTTACACGAACACTTCAGTTACTCGTTATTAACCCGGCTGGCCGCACAGTTTTCTCAGCATCCTGACAAATTGCAGGCGGGGGATGGATACCGCCCCCAGCGAAGCAAGATGGGATGTGGCAACCTGGCAGTCAATCAGTCCAAAATTCCACTCCCGCAACATCTTCACCAGATGAACAAAAGCTACCTTTGACGCATCACTGCGGCGGCTGAACATCGACTCACCGAAGAAGACCCGGCCAATGGCGATCCCGTAAAGGCCGCCTACCAGCTCATCATCCTCCCAGCACTCCACAGAGTGAGCCACTCCTGCCTTGTGCAGTTGCAGGTAGGCCTGCTTCATCTCCGGCGTAATCCAGGTACCGGGTTCACCTCTGCGCGGTGCAGCACAGCCCTCCATGATGCCTTGAAAAGCCGTGTCCATTGTTATTCCGAAGCGGTTTTTTCTAACTGTTTTGCGCAGGCTGCGGGAAATTTTCAGATGCTCGGTAAACAGAACCGAACGGGGATCAGGCGACCACCAGAGAATGGGTTGCCCCTCGCTGTACCAGGGGAAAATGCCCTGCCGGTACGCAGCGATAATGCGTGCGGGAGACAGGTCGCCTCCCACCGCAAGCAGTCCGTCCGGTTCCCGCAGCGCCAGAGCCACATCGGGGAACTGATCAACCGGACCGTCAGCTTCAATCCAGTAAGGGGCTGTCAAGAGTGCTATTTTTGCGCAGCGGCCAGATTTTCCAGATAACGTTCCGCATCCAGCGCAGCCATGCAACCGGCTCCCGCAGAGGTAATTGCCTGACGGTAGATCGGATCGGCCACATCACCTGCTGCAAACACACCAGGCACACTGGTAGCGCTGGCATTGGCTCCCTGCCCCTTTTCAGTGCGAATGTAGCCATGATCCATCTCCAGCTGGCCTTCGAATATCTGGGTATTGGGACGATGACCAATGGCAATGAATACGCCGTGAACCGGAATCTCCCTGGTGGTGTCATCCCTGGTGCTTTTCAGGCGCAGGCCGGTCACGCCGGACTCATCTCCAAGCACCTCATCCACCACCTGGTTCCACTCCATGGTGACATTGCCGTTGGCGGCCTTTTCCAGTAGCTGATCAATGAGTATCTTCTCCGCCCGCAGCGCATCACGACGATGTACCACCGTCACATGCCGGGCGATATTGGAGAGGTACAGCGCCTCTTCCACCGCAGTACTGCCGCCGCCAACCACGGCCACATCCTGACCCTTGTAGAAAAAACCGTCACAGGTGGCACACGCCGATACTCCCCGGCCTTTATACTTCTCCTCGGATTCCAGCCCCAGATACATGGCGGAAGCGCCGGTGGCAATAATCAACGCATCGCAGGTATATACCGCACCGCTGTCACCGGTAAGCGTAAACGGGCGTTGGGAAAGGTCCGTTTTGGTGATGTAATCAAAAATTATTTCAGTGTGAAACCGTTCCGCATGTTTGCGCATCCTCTCCATCAGCTCCGGCCCCTGAACCCCTTCCGCATCACCGGGCCAGTTGTCGACTTCGGTCGTCGTGGTAAGCTGCCCGCCCTGCTCCATTCCGGTAATCAATACAGGTTCAAGATTGGCTCTAGCGGCATAAATAGCTGCGGTATAGCCGGCAGGACCGGAGCCGAGAACAAGAAGGCGGCAATGCTTGGTTTCACTCATCGTGGATAAACTCCGTAGGCTTGGAATAGTAAAGCGCAAAAAACTGTCAAATGAGTATAATACAGGATTTCACATAACGCTGGACAGGTCGAGAGTGGCACAGGCAAGCATCAAGAAAAAGGGAGCATCGCTGTCAAAGCATGTATCACGGGGGTTGAGGGAGGGCGCTCTGTTCGCATTCGGCGCTGTTGCCCTTTATCTGCTGGTCTCCCTGATCACCTATCATCCGGCTGATCCCGGCTGGTCACGCAGCAGCGCCATGACCGGCATTCGCAACGCCGGTGGTGTCGCCGGGGCATGGTTTGCAGATGTATCCCTCTATCTGCTTGGCTATCTGGCCTATCTGATCCCCATTCTGATTGCCTATGCTGGCTGGTTGCTGTTTTCCCATCGCAATGACGGCGAAGAACTTAACCCCCAGAATGCCGGCTTCCGACTGCTGGGATTTCTTTTGACGCTGATTGGCGGCGCCGGTCTGGCCACACTCCATTTTTCGGATCCCTCCTTGAGTCTGCCAACCAATGCGGGGGGAATCCTGGGCAGCACGGTTGGCACCGGGCTGGTCAGCCTGTTCAGCTTTCTCGGAGCTACGCTGTTTCTGCTCACCCTGTTTCTCACCGGCATCCCGCTATTTACGGGAGTTTCCTGGTTGTGGTTGATGGATGAGACCGGTGCGCGGGTACTGGGGATGATTGAGTGGTCGAAAGATCAGCTTTATCGCCTCCGGGATGCCAACGAAGGACGGCGCGCACGCCAGCAACGCGCACAACTGGTCGATACGGAGAGGAAAAAGCTGGCCAAACGCAAGCCACCACGGATTGAAAAACCGGCAGCAAAAGTTACCACCAGCGAACGGAAGGAGAAGGAGCGTCAGGTACCGCTGTTTACTACTGGCTCAGATGAATCACTGCCTCCACTGGCACTACTCGATCCTGCAGTAAAAAGCGGCAAACAGCTGTCCAGACAGGCGTTGGAAGCCATTTCAAGGCAGGTCGAGTTGAAACTGCGCGACTTTGGAGTCGAGGTGGAGGTGGTTGCTGTCCACCCCGGTCCGGTTATCACCCGTTTTGAACTGGAACCTGCACCTGGAGTAAAGTCCAGCAAGATCAGCAATCTGTCCAGAGATCTGGCCCGTTCTCTCTCGGTAATGAGTGTGCGTGTTGTTGAAGTTATCCCGGGCAAGACCACTATCGGACTGGAGATCCCCAACGAGCAGCGCGAGATCGTCTATCTCTCCGAGGTGTTGCAGTCAGAGCAGTACGAAAAGGCAAACTCGGCCCTAACGGTTGCGCTGGGTAAAGACATTAGCGGCAAACCCGCCGTGGCCGATCTGGCAAAAATGCCGCATCTGTTGGTAGCCGGGACCACCGGATCAGGTAAATCCGTTGCCGTGAACGCAATGATTCTGGGGCTGCTCTACCGCGCAACCGCCCGGGAAGTGCGTCTGATCATGATTGATCCCAAGATGCTGGAACTATCGGTGTATGAAGGAATCCCGCACCTGCTGGCACCGGTTGTTACAGACATGAAAGAGGCAACCAATGCACTGCGCTGGTGTGTGGCGGAGATGGAACGCCGCTACCGTCTGATGGCCGCCCTGGGGGTGCGCAACATTGGCGGCTACAATCGCAAGGTCAAAGAGGCCATCACGGCGGGCAAACCCATTCCGGATCCGCTGTTCAATGCAGAACTGGAACAGGAACCTGAACTGCTGGATGAACTGCCCTATATCGTCGTTATCATCGATGAGCTGGCTGACATGATGATGGTGGTGGGCAAAAAGGTCGAAGAGCTCATTGCCCGGCTGGCGCAAAAGGCTCGCGCTGCCGGTATACATCTGATTCTGGCCACCCAGCGGCCATCTGTGGACGTTATAACCGGGCTGATAAAGGCCAACATTCCCACCCGCATCGCCTTCCAGGTCTCCTCCCGCATCGACTCACGCACAATTCTTGATCAGATGGGGGCGGAGCATCTGCTGGGACACGGTGACATGCTCTATCTGCCACCGGGACGCGGAATACCGGAGCGCGTGCATGGCGCCTTTGTCTCTGATGAAGAGGTTCACAAGGTGGTCGAATCATTGAAACAGCAGGGTGAACCACAGTACAACGAGGAAATACTGAGTGGTTCAGCGGAGGGTACCGATCTGTTTCCGGGAGAGGGCAGCGCCGGCGCCGGGAGTGAGGACGCGGATCCGCTTTATGACCAAGCGGTTGCCATTGTCACCGAAACCCGCCGCGCATCCATTTCCGGCGTACAACGGCGCCTCAAGATTGGCTATAATCGCGCCGCCAGACTGATTGAAGAGATGGAGAACAGTGGCATTGTAAGCCCCATGCAGTCAAACGGCAGCCGGGAAGTGATAGCACCCCCTCCTCCGCCGGACTGATCGAACACCTTGATAGCAGCAGCTTCTTTACCGCCGAATAACGTTATTCCGCAAGTAAACAGGCAGCACCTGTTCAGCAGGTAACGGCTCAGAGCCTGCTGAAAAATCATGCGCCGCCAGAGTCGCTATATCAAGGGCATGCGGATAATGCTCAGAATGGCTGTTTTCCAGCCGTCCGGCCAGGCGCTCTCGCAGAATCTCGCCGTGACTGTACCAACCTGAACCGGCACCGTACCAACCACTGCCGGTTGGCAACAGGATGGCCGATGGCGCCGCCAACTGCTCCTCCCCCGTTGGCTGCATAATACCCTCCGGCCCGGACACATAGCTGCTCCAGTAAAGCTCTCCCATACGGGCATCAATCGCAGACAGGACGCGGGTAACATCTTGTTCCCGCGCCGCCCCCTGAGCCAGGGCCGTCAGGGTTGAAACCGGAAACACCGGCAGATCGGCGGCAAACGCGATACCCTGGATCACGCTGACAGCAATCCGTACCCCGGTAAACGAGCCGGGGCCACGGCCGAAAGCCAGCAGATCCAGTTGTGGCACTGTCAGTTCAGCTTCCGCCAGCAGTTGCTGGGCCATGGGCAGGATCAGACTGGCGTGCTGCTGCGGAGCGATATCGAACCGCTGTGTGATTTCCCCGTCCACCCATAGTGCCGCTGAACAGGCCTCGGTAGCGGTATCAATTGCGAGCAGTTTCATGTTGCATGGCCCTTCTGCCGCAGAGCAAAAAAGCGCTTTACCACATCGATCTTGCGGGTGCGAGTCATGGCGGGCAGGCTGTTAAGGAACAGACGTCCATAGGGTTTGCTCAGCAGACGCGGATCGCACAGCACCAACGCACCCCGATCCCTGTCATCCCGGATCAGCCGACCGGCTCCCTGCTTGAGGGCCAACACCGCCTCCGGCAGCTGAAACTCCATGAAGGGATTTCCGCCTCGCGCTCGCAGGGCATCAATACGCGCCTCGGTGATCGGATCCCCCGGTGAGGCGAAAGGAAGTTTGTCGATAACGACACAGGAGAGTGCTTCACCGCGCACATCCACGCCTTCCCAGAAGCTGCTGGTCCCCAGCAAAACAGCGTTCCCCAGTTCACGAAACCGCTCCAGCAGATGGCTACGGGGCATTTCACCCTGTACCAGTAACGGGTAGTCCAGTTGCCCTTCGAGCTGTTGCGCCGCCCACTGCAACGCACGATGACTGGTGAACAGAATAAACGCCCTACCCTGGCTCAACTGGATAACCTCCAGTGCCCGCTCCAGCACGGCTTGCGTATAGTTGGGAGCAGTAGGGCTGGGCATCTGCTCCGGAACATAGAGCACCGCCTGGCGAGGATAATCGAATGGGCTGTCCCAGCAGCAGGTTTCTGCGCCGGACAGCCCCATGCGGCTGGAGAAATAGTCAAACTCGCTGCCAACCGCCAGAGTAGCAGAGGTGAAGATCCAGGCAATCTTCCGCTGCTGCACCTTGTCACGAAAAATCTCGGCAATATTCAGTGGAGTAAGATGGAGACTGAAACTGCGTTTATAGGTTTCAAACCAGTGGATATGGTCATCGGGCGAGCTACCGGTCAACAAGGTGAACCTGTCCAGCAGTTCACAGCAGCGCTTCAGGCAGTTTTCCAGCCCCTTTCCCCTTGGCGCCTGGGGTTCCAGCAGCTGCTGCAGACTCTGCAGCGCTTCATGCAGCTTTTGCACAGCCTCCTGCATGACAGACTGTCCGGCAATTCCGCGCCAGGGCGCACGGCGCTGTTCGGGTCCAAAGGCAAGCCGCATGTCCTGCACGGCTTTTTCCAGCTTGCCGGCCTGATGTTGCAGGGATTTGTTCTCTCCCGCTTCAAGCAGATCCTCGCTGATGGTATCCCTGGCCAGCTCCAGCAGTTGATTGCCGGTAATGCCTCGACCAAAAAAGCTGGTTGCCACATCGGGAAGTTGGTGGGCCTCGTCGAGAATCAGGGCATTGGCAGAGGGCAGGATTTAGCCAAAGCCCTCTTCCCGCAGTGCCATGTCGGCGAACAGCAGGTGGTGGTTGACCACCAGCACATCGGCCTCCTGCGCTTTGCGCCGGGCGTGCATGACATGGCAGTCACCAAAGTCTGGACACTCCTGTCCCAGGCAGTTGTCCCCATTGGAGGTCACCATGCTCCAGATGGGCGCATCTTCGGGAATATCACCCATCTCGGTGGTATCACCACTGCGGGTGCGCCCGCTCCAGCTGCGGATGCGCAACAGTTGATCCACCTGCTTGCGGGAAGTAAACCGCCCCTGCTCCTCAGCCAGATCAAGACGGTGAGTACAGAGATAGTTCCCCCGGCCCTTGAGCATGGCAACGGTTACCGGAATGCCCAGCGCATCACGCACCACGGGCAGATCTTTATGGAATAGCTGATCCTGAAGGTTTTTGGTGCCGGTGGATATGATGATCTTTTCGCCGCTGAGGAGGGCAGGAACCAGGTAGGCAAAGGTTTTTCCGGTGCCGGTGCCGGCCTCGGCTATCAGCAGGCTGCTGTTGGCAATGGCCTTTTCGACCGCCTCCGCCATCTCCTGCTGGGGCCGGCGCGGTGCAAAAGCCGGAATATGCTGCGCCAGCGGCCCTTCCGCGCCCAGAATGTCTCTACTGGAAAGCATCATGCCCCTTAGTCGACTGTCGAGAAGGTCTCAGTTTTCCCACAACTCATCGGTTATCTCTCCCTCTTCACGCGTCCAGACCAGCCGGGAGATATGCCTGAAGCGTGCAATGGACATGGCGCCACGACGATTGCGCTGGCTGCTCTCCCGGCCCTCCAAGGAGTCGAGAACTGCGGCACGTTCCGCTTCGTAGATCTCACTGGGTTCATAATTTTCATCCATCAGTACCAGCATGACGAGATCCCACTCCTTGTCCAGCTTGAGCTGTCCAATGCGCTGGCCTGACTTGCTTTCATCAAATAGTGCCCGGGCCTTGATCTGGATGCGCAGACCGTCACGCTTTCCCAGACCAATTGCGTCATAACCGGCTTCAGAAACTTCGGGTACCTCCAGCTCCAGCAGACGCGCGGCATCAAACAGGGCGATCTCGTTGCTGATTGCAAGGGGCTTGCCAGTCGTCTTGCGGTACTCGGCCGCCAGACGGCGCGCCTCGGTCATCAGTTTGTTGACGGAATAGACGCCCACCTGTCTCAACGTCCCTGGCGCGCCTGTTCGATAATCGCCCGGTTGTCGTTCAGCAGAGCGGCATTACCGGCAGAAAGACTACTGGATTTTGCGGCCAGGCTGGCGGCCAGTGAATATTTTTTCTGTTTCAGACGCACATGGGCCAACCGGTTCCACAACCGGGCGTTGCGCGGATCGATGCGTATGGCGCGCTCCAAACTGGCTGCTGCAGCGGCAAGATTGCCGGAGTCGGCCTGGCTGCGGGCATCGCTCAGCAGGGCCAGCACAGTATCGTTGGTGGGTGGCTCTGGCCGGGCAGGTGGTTCCGGCAGCGGTGCCGGGATGACTGTCGGCCGACTGGCCGGTTTTGCCACAACAACCTCCGCCGGTGCTGACGGTTTCGTTACAACGGGTTTGGGTGCCGGACCCCGAACACCGGCGCAGCCGGACAGAAACAGGGCAAGAACACCTGCTGAAAACAGAGCCCACCCCCTTCCTGAGCCGTATTGACGACACCCCGAACCTGATACTTTCAACGTCATTGAAAAATTCCTTTGAGCAAATCGATACCTTGTTGCAGGGGATTGGCCGGCCGTTCCTGGTGCCCATCGATACCACATTCGCTGTATTCCGCAGGCGCGCTTCCATTAATGAAAGGCAACCACACTGCACCAATACAGGTCTCCCGGCTACGCAGGCCGGTTTCGGGTTCAACCCATACCTGCTGGATCTCCTGGGGCGCAACCAGCATCAGCGGTTGTGTACCCATGTTTTTTATCATATCACGCCAGACTCGCAGTGCGCCGCTGGAACCGCTCAGCCCGGTGCTTTTGTTATCATCACGTCCCACCCAGACCACTGCCAGGCGATCACCGGTATAACCGGCAAACCAGCTGTCACGCAATCCATCGGTTGTGCCAGTTTTGCCGGCAATTTGCAGTGATGGAGGTAGCTGCTGATACAACGCCTGCCCGGTACCCTCACTCACAGCAGCCTGTAGAGCCCGGTTAAGCAGATAGACTGCAGCCGGATCAGCCGCCTGTTCAATGTCCAGTGGATAGCGCTGCAGAGGTTCTCCCTCGGCGGTAAGCACTTCGCGAATGGTGCGCAGAGGAGAACGAAATCCCCCGTTGGCAAGCGTCTGATACATCTGGGTGGCTTCCAGTGGACTAAGTTCCGCTGCACCGAGAAGCACGGACGGATAACTGTTCAAGGGGCGGAATACTCCCAGTTCGCGCACTGTGCCCAGCACTTCATCAACACCGATATCCAGACCAAGCCGTACCGTTGCCAGATTGTAGGAGTGGGCCAGGGCGAGATACAGCGGTACCTGGCCGTGACTCTGGTGGTCATAGTTCTGCGGAGACCAGCTGTTGCCGTTGGGCCAGGTCAGGGTAATGGGTTCGTCATCCAGCAGGGTCACCAGCGTATAACGATCTGGCTGCTCAAGTGCCGTCAGATAAATAGCGGGCTTCATTAGTGATCCGATTGGGCGTACCGCGTTCAGTGCCCGGTTAAATCCGGCAAATCGAACATTGCGCCCACCAACTACAGCCAGGATCTCGCCGCTGGCCGGATCGGTTACCACAGCGGCGCCTTCCAGTGAATCGGCCTCCATACCTTTGGCCTTCTCCAGCTTTTTCAGCCGCTCACTCAATGCCTGCTCTGCCGCTGTCTGGGCCATCGGCTCAAGCGTGGTGAATATCTGCATCCCGTCGGAACGCAGATCATCATCTCGGTAGTCACGGTAGAGCTGCCGTCGCACCAGCTCCATGAATGCAGGATAGCGGGTAATACCACTGGGGGTTCCCGGGACGACGCCCAGCGCCTCGCCGGAAGCCATTTGCAACTGCTCCTTGTCTATCAGCTGCTGCTCTGCAAGGACGCGCAACACCAGATTGCGGCGGGCCGTTGCCCGCGCCGGATGGCGCCGTGGGTCGTACCAGGATGGCCCTTTTACCATGCCAACCAACATCGCAAGCTGGGATAGGCGCAGCTCCCGCAACGGACGACCGAAATAGAATCTAGCGGCAAGACCGAATCCATGAATGGAACGCTGCCCATCCTGGCCCAGATAGATCTCGTTCAGATAGGCCTCCAGAATTTCATCCTTGCCATAATGAAACTCCAGCAGCAGGGCCATAATAGCCTCGTTAATCTTGCGCCACAGGGTGCGTTCATTGGTCAGGTAAAAGTTCTTCACCAGCTGCTGGGTGAGGGTACTGCCGCCTTGAACAGTTCGGCCTGAGCGCAGGTTAACCCAGGCAGCACGCAGGATAGAGAGTGGCGCAACACCGTGGTGCTGATAAAAATTGCGATCTTCGGTGGCCACCAGCGCAGTGGTCAGCGCCTGGGGAACCTTATCGAGACGAACCAGAATACGATCCTCGTTGTGACCCGGATAGATCTTTGCGACCAGTTGCGGCTCCAGCCGCACCAGGGTAAGCGGCTGGTCACTGGCAGCATCCCGGATCCGGGTCAGAGCAGAGCCGTCAAAACTCAACTGGATACGTCGTGAGGACTCCTCCCCGTCCCAAAACCGAAACGGTCGTGTCACCAGCGTCACATGGCGGCCTTGCACCTTGAAGCTGCCAACACCGTCGGCACTGGGACCGCGCTGATAACCCAGCGCCTGCAGTTCATCAAGCAGCTGCTGACGGGTCAACCTCATTCCCGGATAAAGCTCCATTGGCCGTGCGTACACACTCGCTGGAACTGCCCAGCGTTTGCCTTCAAATTGACTGCGCACATTGACATCAAGATAGAACACATAGGCGATAGCCATTAGCACCAAGCTGGTCACCAGAGGTGCAACATATTTACGCCAGCGGGCTGGAGTCCGCCCCATTTTGTTGCCGGTTCGCTGCCCGGAGGGTTTTTTCGATTTCTTCGATGCCATCTGCTGCTGTCTGCTAATATTCAGGTATGGATAATGATGTTATTAACTCGACGAGCAAATATATCGCGTTCAGTCGTCGGGTTAACAATAGTAACGCGCTATGACATACCAATACCAAACCGAGTTCCTTGAGGCGCTGCATAATCCAGCGATCTATGACCACCCGACATCCACTTTTGAGCTGATCGAAACACATATCTCATGGATACTGCTTACCGGATTCTATGCTTATAAAATAAAAAAACCCGTTAATCTGGGCTTTGCGGATTTTTCCACACTGGAAAAACGCCACTACTACTGCCGTGAAGAGCTGCGCCTGAATCGTCGGCTTGCCCCCAAGCTCTACCTGGATGTTGTGGGCTTCAGCGGAACACCACAGCAGCCGGTTATCAACGGGACAGCACCCTTTTTCGAGTATGCGGTAAAAATGGTTCAATTTCCCCCTGATGCCCGCCTTGACCAGATATTAAAGCACCAACAACTCCTTCCTTCACATATCGATCAGCTGGCCAGTGACATCGCCCACTTCCATGCCAGTATCGCGGTAGCCGGAAAAAATACCCCTTGGGGTCAACCGGACAGCATCCACAAATTAGTAATGGAAAACTTTACCATATTACTACAACTCCCTGTAGATAAAATAAAAACAGATATCATTAATCAGCTCCAGCGATGGAGTAACAACTCCTTCCATCATCTTGCAGGGACGATACAGGAGCGCAAACAACACGGCTTTATCAGAGAGTGCCATGGCGATATGCATCTGGCTAACATGGTGCTGCTGGACAACCGGGTGACCGTCTTCGACTGTATTGAATTCAATCCCTCTCTGTACTGGATTGATGTTATGAGCGAGCTCGCTTTTCCGATTATGGATCTGGAGCAGCGGGGACGGCCTGATCTGGGCTTCCGTTTTCTTAACAAGCAACTGGAACAGAGTGGCGACTACCCCGGAGTTATGCTTTTGAACTACTACCGGGTCTACCGGGCAATGGTTCGCGCCAAGGTAGCAGGAATTCGCCTGTCACAGACAGATCCTGCTTCAGAACAGCATATGTCTGCCCGATCCGAGCTGCAGAGCTACCTGTCTCTCGCAAAAAAATATACAACACCGAGTAAACCACATCTGTTCATTACCTGCGGTTTTTCCGGATCCGGAAAAACCTATCTGACACAATCCCTTCTGGAGAAACTTGGCGCAATCCGTATCCGCTCCGACATCGAACGCAAACGGCTGTTTGGCCTTGCACCAGATGCCTGCAGTAGCTCAGCAGATAACGAAGGAATATATACTCCCCAAACAACCACACAGGTCTATCAGACCTTGCTATGCTTGGCAGAGACCATCCTGAAAAGCGGGCATCCAGTTATCGTGGATGCCACCTTTCTGGAGAAAACCAAACGGGCCAGCTTCCGGAAACTGGCCGCCCGGTTGCGTATACCCTTTACCATTCTGAATTTTCAAGCAGAGATCCCGGTACTTCGCGCCCGTATTCAGCAACGTATCCGGGACAACCGGGACGCATCAGAGGCTACGCTGGCGGTACTGGAGCAACAATTATCCAAAGCGGAACCGCTAACAGATGAGGAACAGCCCTATGTCACCCCTATCAATACGGCGACCGAATCCGTTCCCGTTGACAGGTTTAATTATTAACCCGGCAGACAAATATATTGATTTATATTTGTAACTATTCAGCATAGCTGAAAATGAGTATGTAACTGTTCAGATTGCCCCTGAAATTCGTCAGTTCAAGGCGAAAAATGTGAGTTTACATGGGTAAATGAGCATTTTTTAACGCAGAAATGGCGGATTTCAGGGGTGAGCTGAATAGTTACTTATATTTTTGGTGATAACAACTTGATTTTAAATGAAATCTACACCCTTCTTCCCTTGTCCAGCTCCTCCTGCAGGGCAGCCAGTTTATCCCACTCTCCTTTTGCACCCAGCGCCGCTTGCTGTGGCCAGGTCGAGGGATCAGCCATCGCAAAATGGCTCCCGGCTTCATGGAGAATCAGCTTTAACTGGTCAACCGATGTGGTGGAGAGATCCTCCAGATCCAGAATGCCATGCTCAACAAAGAGTTCAGCTATTTTGGGACCTATTCCTTCAACCTTTTGCAGATCATGGGGGCTGGAGCTGCGTTTGACCTCTTCCGCAGTCAATCTGCGCGATATAATACCGATAGCATCGAGATACCACTCCTCCCGGCCGAACAGACCAATGACTTCATGGTTTTTTGGCGCCTTGATACTAAACTCGGTGATGCCACCCTTCCCGCCAAAGATCTCGGATTTACGTTTGTTGGTGTGAAAACACAACTGGTCGATATACCAGCCATAGCGTCCACAAATACCGGTAAGATACTCATCTTCATCCAGCACAAACTGGTATGCAAAACCACCGTCACCACCAATTTTGGGAAGCAGGGCTATCTCACCCTTGTCATCAAGATAACCAAACTGTATGGCATCTACATATTCGTTGGTAAAAATATGGATAACCTTGATTCTGGCATTCCCGGGAGGAATATAATCACCAAACTCGTTGCCCCCTGCGCCGCCAACTATCTCTGACATTACATTATGCAATGGACTATCTCCCCTATTCCCCGATAAAACTGTATTTTTAAGCTTAGCTTTATGAAATGATATTGCAAGCTATTTTGTCGGCTCGCCCGTAACCAGAATATACCAGCTGATTGGATAACTGAATCCCAAACAGAAGCACACAAGTGAGCACTGATACGAACAATTCACGGATACCACCTGTTGTTTTGACCAACTATGGTGAAGACGCACTTGCCTCGCTCGCGAACTGGATCATTAAACATCATACATCTTCATTGCCGGATCTGTCGCAGATTGTCGTTCTACTGTCTGATCTGCAAGCCGCCCCACGCCTGCGCCGGTTACTGCTCAAAGCTGCTGCAGGACAGAAGGCTGCAGCGCTGCTCGGCCCCCAAATCCATACCTTGTCCGGCTGGCTGAATCAGCACGCACCCAGCCCACCCCAACCACAACTCAGCGCCCAGCAGCGCGAATTAATGTTAACCGAAGTGCTAATGGAACATCCACAGCTATTTGGAAAAGGTTCCCCATGGGCTCTGGCACACAATCTTGCCGAGCTGTTTGACGAGTTGACTCTGCACCAGGCCCGGCTGCCAGCCGATTATGCAGAATTTGTTCAGGTACTCTCCACCGCCTACAACGCAGGCCCGCTGGTATCAGAGACATTGAGCAGAGAAGCCGCGCTGGTGCATACCCTTTGGCATGCCTGGCACCAGCAGCTGCAGTCGGAGGGAGTGATCGAATCCAGTACCGCCCACCTGCTGAAACTGGCCAACTGTTCTACGGCCACAACTACCCGAGTTTACCTTGCCGGATTCCATCATTTTTCCAAAGCAGAGCTCATCTGGCTGAAGTCTTTGTTGAAAAGCCGACAGTCCTGTATAGTGATAGAAGGAGATCAGATCTCCGGAATAATGGGTGATAGCTATCATCCTGATGCTGTGCCTGCCAACCTGATCAATCTCCTTGGGTATTCTCCCAAATCAGCAAATAACATCACGAAAAACCCGGTATCAGCCCTGTTGAACGCAGTCTATGCACAACAGGGCTTGCCACTTCGAGAGCGGGCACAGCTATTGTCAGTCGAGCAACCTCGAAGCCCGATAGCCGAACGGATATTTCTGTTCGAAGCCAGCGGCGCAGATGACGAGGCCAGGGCCATTGATATCCAGGTGAGACGTTGGCTGATTGAAGGTCATCAGCAAATTGGCGTTGTTACCGAGAACCGCCGCCTTGCGCGGCAGGTGCGGGCCCTGCTGGAACAGGGCGGTGTCTCAATTGCTGACAGCGCCGGCTGGGCGCTCTCCACCACCAGCGCCGCAGCGGCCCTGGAGCGCTGGTTGCAAACCATTGAAGAGGAATTCGATCAACGGCCGCTGCTCGATCTGCTCAAATCGCCCTTTATATTTGCTGGACAGGATCGGGAACAACTGAAGATTATCACCCATCGTTTTGAGCATGACATCATTCGCAACGGAAATATTGCCCGGGGAATACAGCGTTACCGGCAACATCTCAAAAACCGCCAACACGTGCTTCCCTCCTGGACAGAGCAGACGGCACAGGAGATCCGCCAACTGCTAAATCAACTGGAACAGGCGGCAAAGCCCCTGTTTGGGCATCTGCAAGGAAAACACTATCCACAACAGTTCATCAAGGCCCTGCAACTCAGTATGGAGAAGCTGGGGATGCGACAGACGCTGATTGACGATGATGCGGGTAGCTGCATCATTCAGCAAATTGAGCAGTTGGCCGATGCCGCCATTAACAGCCAGCTGAAGATGAACTGGCAACAGTTCCGCTCCTGGCTCGGAGATACCCTGGAGCGCTGTCATTTTTCTCCGTCCATATCCGGGGGCTGCGTCCAGCTCATGAATCTGGCCCAAAGCGGTCTGGCCCATTTTGATGCGCTGATTATCGCTGCCGTTGAGCGAGAATACCTGCCAGGGACAGGAACCCCTTCCCCGTTTTTCAACGACGCGGTACGAGTTGAACTGGGCCTGCCCGCCCGCCAGGAAGAGCTCACCGAACGCTTTTATCTGTTCCGCCGGCTCCTGCAGGCGGCACCACAGGTGTTACTGACGCTGCGAAAAGAGCAGGATGGAGAGGAGATCATTCCAGCCCCGTGGCTGGAAAACCTGCGCGCATTTCACTATCTCGCCTACTCCCTTCCTCTCGGAGACAACGGACTCTCGTCGTTGATACATGATCCACAGGCAATCGTATTTCAATCCGATACCATGGCCCTGCCGCCCCTGCGGCAGGCGCCCGCCCCAGCTATCCCGCCCGGCCTGCTGCCCCGCACGATTTCCGCCAGCAGCCATCAACAGTTGATGGACTGCCCGTATAAATTCTTTGCTGCCCACTGCCTGAAGCTTGCCGCGCCCGAATCTATACGTGAGGCACTGGCCAAATCAGATTACGGAGAACGGGTCCACCGCTGTCTGGAGGCATTCCATAGCGATCTACCCCATCTGCCGGGTCCATTCCGGGCCTCGTTTGACCGGTGCCACCAAGAGGAAGCCATTCTGTTGCTGGAGCAGATTTCCGAGCAGGTTTTTGCTGCTGATCTGGAAGACAACTTTATGCATCGAGGCTGGCTGCAGCAGTGGAGAAAGTTAATTCCTGACTATATCGACTGGCAATTCCGGCGTGCCGATGAGTATCAGCTAAAAACTGTAGAAGCCATATGTGAGGTGAAAAATTTCACCTCCTCAGTCGATTTGCGGGGGCGCATCGATCGCATTGACCAAAACGTAGCTGGGACGGCAATTGTAGACTACAAAACCGGCTCGGTTGCCAGCCGGGAGGAGATTCTCAGCGGCGAATCGGTACAACTGCCCTTCTACGCCCTGTTGGCAAATGACGAACCAAACCGCTGCGAGTATCTGCAACTTAGCAATAACGGTGTTAAATCACAATCTGTGCTAGAGGGAGAAGAGCTTCGAAACATTACCAACGGAATCAACAGACGTCTGAAAGAGCTGCTGGACGCTATCGGAAGCCGCGGCAAGCTACCTGCATGGGGAGATAAACAAACCTGCAGCCACTGTTCACTGACTGGAATCTGTCGGCGACAAGCCTGGTCAGAGTCAGAATAAAAAAAGGCGGCACAGCGCCGCCTGGAATTTTCCATATCTGGCAATCCAGCCAGCGTCGCACTCCTTGCGACCCGTCATCCTGCGCATATCCGTTAGCTGTTCCCAAGCCCGAAGTTCCTTCCGGTATTAACATCCTGTTGACACCCTAACCAGATATACTGTCCCTGGATGCCATGAGTCGTTCATTCCTGAACTTATTTATTATTATTATCTTGATAGGACTGTTTAGTCCCAACCGGAACTATAATAACAACAACCAGGAGTGCATAGCAATATGCAACTAGTTAATTTATTTGCACAAAATACAACAATTGTATGCAAAAGGTGAATTAGAAAAGTTTGTTATTATTATCTCTCATGACACATATTGCCCCTGCAGCTCCATCAAATAACGCCACCGTAATGGCTTCTGCCGGCACCGGAAAAACCTGGTTGCTGGTGACCCGACTGGTTCGTTTGCTGCTGGCGGGAGCCCGCCCGGAGGGAATTCTGGCAATTACCTTTACCCGCAAGGCTGCGGCAGAGATGCAGACCCGTCTGGCTCAACGCCTGTATGAGATGGCCGCTGCAGATGAAAAACATCTGGCCGAGCTGCTCGAGCGGCAGGGGGTAACGGCAAACAAACATAATTTGAAACAGGCCCGCAATCTCTATGAGCTGTTATTGCACTCTCCACAAACGGTACGCACCAGCACTTTTCATGCCTTCTGTCAGGAGATTCTGCGCCGTTTTCCGCTGGAAGCCGGAATATCTCCCGGTTTTGAACTGCTGGAGAGCAGCGCCGCACTGCAGCAGGAGGCGTGGGACGCCCTGTTCAGTGAGGCCACTCTGCATCCTGACACGGCGCTGGCCACCGCGCTGGAAACCCTGTTTATCCATTGTGGTGGTCTGTTCAATACCGAGAGTGCACTAATGGGATTTCTTCAACACCGCAGTGACTGGTGGGCGTTTACTGATAACCAGAGCGATCCGGTAACATACGCTCGCCACCAGCTGCAATCGCAGCTTGATATCAAGGCAGATGATGATCCCGTTAACCGTTTTTTTTCCGCAGAACGTAGAAAACAGCTGCTGGAATTTGCCCGCCTGCTCGCTCAACATAAAACAAAAACAAATAGCGAACAGGCAGAAACCCTGTTTCGTATCCTGGAAACAGAAAATATTGAACCGCTGTTTCCGGAGATTCAACGGATATTTCTAACCCGGAACAGAGAACCCCGAAAACGCGAGCCGAAAAAAGCCCAGGCCAAAGCCATGGGCAACCAGTGGCAGGAGCATTTTATTCAACTGCATGACGAGTTGAGCACTGCCATCCTCAAAACACTTCAGCGGCTTGCCGCAAAGCAAACCTTGCGACTCTCCAGTGCCTGGTTTCTGGCGGGCCATCGGTTGATAGAGCACTATCAGCGCATCAAGGAGGAGCAGCGCCTGCTGGACTTCGCTGATTTGGAGTGGAAGAATTATAAACTATTCAACACGGCCAGCAGCGCCCACTGGATACAGTACAAACTGGATCAGCGCATCGACCACCTGCTCATCGACGAGTTTCAGGATACCAACCCTACCCAGTGGCGACTGATTCTGCCGTTGCTGGAGGAGATGGCTGCCGGAGAGCCGGAGCGGCTACGCAGTGTCTTTCTGGTCGGAGACAGCAAGCAGTCCATCTACCGCTTCCGCCGCGCCGAGCCACGGCTTTTTGATACAGCTCACCGCTGGTTGTCCAGCCATCTGAACGCACGCAGTTATCCAATGGATCGATCCTGGCGTTCAGCCCCGGCAATCATGCAGTTCGTCAACACTCTGTTTGGCAGTGGCGAACTGAACCAGAGATTGCCCCATTTTCACCCCCATGACACCCACCATCAGCAGTTGTGGGGACGGGTGGAACTGCTTCCCCTGATAAAACCCGATGAACCTGCTGAAGAACCAGATAGCCTGGAGTTGCGCAACCCGTTGCTGCAACCACGCATCATTCAAACCGATCAGCGCTACTATCGGGAGGGACAACAGATTGCCGCCACCATCCGCTCTCTGGTGAAACAACCCGTCATTATCAATGATACCGCACAGGCACGGCCGGTGAACTACGGTGATATCCTGATTCTAATCGCCCGCCGCACCCATCTTCCCGCCATCGAAACCGCCCTGCGCGAAGCTGGTATTCCCTATCTGGGGGCCAACCGGGGCACACTGCTGGAGAGCCAGGAGATTATGGATATGGAGGCGCTACTGGAAACCCTGACCACACCGTACAACAATCTCTCCCTGGCCGTGGTGCTGCGCTCACCGCTGTTCGCATGCTCGGATGAGGAGCTCATTACACTGGCCAGCGAAGAACAGGGAAACTGGTGGGAGCGGCTCATGACGCTGTCTGCTCATCCTGGCAGCCCTCTGGCCCGCGCCCGCCGCTGGCTGGCGGAGTGGCATACACTGGCTGGCCACCTGCCGGTTCATGATCTGTTGCAACGCATCTATAGCGAAGGAAACGTGCCTGCCCGTTATGAAGCTGCTTTTCCCATCCATCTACGATCACGGGTACGGGCAAACCTGGAACGCTTTCTGCAGCTGGCGCTGGAGGTTGACAGCGGCCGCTACCCAAGCCTGATGCACTTCATCGCCCGACTACAGGATATGCGTGAACTGAAACAGGATGCACCGGACGAAGCTCCTGCCTGCGGCGGCGAACCCCTGGTACGCCTGATGACCATCCACGCCGCCAAGGGGTTGGAGGCACCCGTGGTATTTCTGGTAGACAGCGCCAACAGCAGCAAGCAGAACTCGAGCTGGAACGCGCTGATTGACTGGCCGGCGGATCAGGATCGGCCAAGCCACTTTCTGCTGACCGGAAAGAAACAGGAGAGTGATCCACTGACGTTATCTCTGCTGGAGCAGCAGACCAGAGCACAGCAGCGGGAAGATGCGAACCTGCTCTATGTTGCCGTTACCCGGTCTCGGCAGTTGCTGTACATATCAGCCTCTGCTCCGACCAGAGGCAAGGAATTTGGCTGGTACGGGCATATCCGGGAACAGTTCAAGGACAAGCTGGAAGAGCCGGAGACGGGAGGGGTAATATGCGAGTCGGGTAGACCGCCAGACTCCCCCCAGACCCGGGAACCGCAACCCGTCATCGAGCTCAAGGAGGCGGATCCCCGCCTGCGTCAGCCACTGCGAATCAGCTCTGACAGCCGGGAGATTGCGCCCAGCCATCAGGGCAGCTATCCGGTAACCGGAGGCGATCCCGACGGCTGTCTGCGCGGAGTCATTATTCATCGCATGCTGGAATTGCTGATCCGAATACCGGCTGTCCAGAATGGAGCCATGCAGCGCCGGATCGCTGATGAACTGGGTATCAGCGGTGATACCACACTACTGGCAGAGTGCCAGCAGGAGGCTCTGTCAGTCCTGCAGGAACCCCGCCTCCGGTTCCTGTTTGACCAGCAACGGTATACCAGCGCATACAACGAGGTTCCGTTGCTCTATCAACTGAATGGAAAAACCGTCCATGGCGTGATCGACCGTCTGCTGGTGGAGGATGACAGGGTTACCCTGATAGATTACAAAACCCACCGCAGCGCAACTCCCGAAACCATTGCGCAACTGGCAGATGCCTATCAGCAGCAGATGCAGCTTTATGCCTCCGGTATCCAACGGCTGTGGCCGGAAAAACCAGTGCGCGCCCTGCTGCTGTTTACCGCCTGTCGAAGCATTCATGATATTACAGGCAACCTGTTAACGAACGAACCCAGTCGCTGAGAACCTTTACACCCACCGGATCCACCATGCGCGTACCAAGCATCGGCATTCGGCCCGGCCCGATTGTCTCCATGCGCGCAACAATAACGGAGTGGGACGGGGAGCCAGGCGCAAGCAGGCGGGCACCGTTAGCGATTCCCATATTGCTGAGTATCGGTTCCACATCACAAACCCCCATCTCGCTCAACGGGGTTTTGTAACGAAAATCAGCCAGCTCTGTAGCACCTGGACGATGACAGCTGCTGCAGTTTGCGTAAAGATAGGCGCGGGCACGATCGGCTATCGGCTCGCCCGGATCCTTGTAGTTTACCAGCGCATCCAGATTTCCAGGGCTGTCAGGTAATGGATCCGCAAACAGACCGATATGCTCATAGGTGGCCATCTGATTGGCGGTAAGGCCGCTCTCCGGGTAGGTAAACAGACCATTCAGCTGAACCGTTTCCGGCCCCAATACGTAACCGGCTGCCTCTGTATGGCAGAACATGCATTGAGCACGGCTGGGATAGTCCCAGATCTGGCCATTGACCTGTTTGCTTTTTGCTCCGGGAAGCAGCGTTGCATCCCTTTCCTGGTCATCCCATTCATAGCTGTAACCAGCCCACCCCCCATCACTATGACGAATCAACAGACGCGTTTCCACCCGCTTTCCGCCCAGCCGGAACTCCTTGACCAACACACTTCCCGGAGGAAAAATCCAGTTGTTACCGTCGACATCGATCTGGATTGTCGTGCCATCGGGAATGGCAAACCAGCGATATTTCTCTGCATTATCCGACCACAACAGTGAATTGACACCATAGGGGATAAGCGCCGCTACCGGTTGGGTGGGATCATCCGCCTTGAAGCAGCCGGTCTGAGACAGCTTTTGAGGAAAATTTCCGTTGGTGACAGTACCACCCTTTACGATGATCTTCTGGATCTTTCCACCCCCGTAATCGATTACATACAGCTCACCATCGTTGCCCTGTGCAAAGGAGGCGATACCAAGATTGGTACTCAACAACTCCTGTGGCATACTGCCCGGCTGAACAGAAAGCCCCCAGATTCTGCCGGTACCGAAATCACCGTAAAGATAGGTTCCCTGAAGCGCGGGAATAGCAGTGCCACGATAGACGTAGCCTCCGGTAATGGAGAAACCACCCTTGCTACCATGATCATACTCCGTTACCGGAGCAGCATATTCACCGATGGCTCC